>CAMLIL010000060.1 GCA_946480015.1 uncultured Oxalobacteraceae bacterium
CAAGGGATTCAGGCTTGGCGTCCTCGGTCAATCGGAGCAGGAAATCGCGGTCTACGATGACGTTGTCGCCCGCTTCGGAACGGCTACCGAGTCCGCCCTGCGCGAACGGGTCGCCATGGCGCTCTTCAACAAGGGATTCAGGCTTGGCGTCCTCGGTCAATCGGAGCAGGAAATCGCGGTCTACGATGACGTAGTCGCCCGCTTCGGAACGACTATCGAACCCACCCTGCGCGAACTGGTCGCCAGGGCGCTCGTCAACAAGGGATTCACGCTTGGCATCCTCGGTCAATCAGACCAGGAAATCGCAGTCTACGATGACGTTGTCGCCCGCTTCGGGACGGCTATAGAACCCGCCGTATGCGAACAGGTCGCCGTGGCGTTATTCAACAAGGGTTCCACGCATGCCACCCTCGGTCAATTGGAGCAGGCCATCGCTGTCTACGATGACGTACTCGCCCGTTTCGGCACGGCCACCGAACCTGCCCTGCAAAACCAAGTCTCCAAGGCACTCGTTAGCAAGGGATTCAGGCTTGGCGTCCTCGGTCAATCGGAGCAGGAAATCGCGGTCTACGATGACGTTGTCGCCCGCTTCGGAACGGCTACCGAGTCCGCCCTGCGCGAACGGGTCGCCATGGCGCTCTTCAACAAGGGATTCAGGCTTGGCGTCCTCGGTCAATCGGAGCAGGAAATCGCGGTCTACGATGACGTTGTCGCCCGCTTCGGAACGGCTACCGAGTCCGCCCTGCGCGAACGGGTCGCCATGGCGCTCTTCAACAAGGGATTCAGGCTTGGCGTCCTCGGTCAATCGGAGCAGGGAATCGCGGCCTACGATGACGTTGTCGTCCGCTTCGGAACGGCTACCGAGTCCGCCCTGCGCGAACGGGTCGCCAAGGCACTCATCAACAAGGGATCCACGCTTGACGCCCTCGGTCAATCGGAGCAGGCCATCGCTGTCTACGATGACGTGTTCGACCGCTTCGGCGGGGCCACTGAGCCCGCCCTGCGCAAGCGAGTCGCCATAGTGCTCGAAAGAAAGGCGCTCTTACTAAGTGAAATCGAGCGCTTTGACGCAAGTAAGGCCGCCTATCGTGACGCGATCCAATGGGATTCCACTGTATTTCAATTTCATGTCGGCCTGGGAAACCTTCTTCTTGATTTTACTGGTGAAATCGGCTGCGCGTTGGCGGCATTTCAGAGCGGCTTGAATACAGTCGCAAATCGGGATGATCGTGTGGGACTACACGCAAAAATGGCTTATGCGATTGCACTGCACGATGGAGACCGGTTGGCCGCGCGGATGCACGCGAACAAAGCACTTGAAGACGAAACCAGCACATCAACAGCTGGCCGACGATTGCTTGAAGCCCTTCCAATCTGGAGTGAGCGTACTGACCCGAACTGGCCGTATATGTTTGAACATATCGGAAAAGCGTTGACTAGTGACGATCCTGCATTGTGGATGGATTACAGCGACGATTTGCAGCGCATTTTATGGTTCGTGCTTGTAAATGGGCAGGGGGCCGACTTCAAACGTTGGATGGAAGACGCACAGTTTCAAAACCGATACGCGCCGCTTTACCACGCCTTTGTAGCGGCATTGGAAGGCGAAGACCACCTGCTTCGGATTAACCCGGAAACCCGGCAACCGGCCCAAGTAATTTACGCAGGTATCGCGCGCAGGATCAAACTCTGGCCGGTGAAAAAATGAGTCTAAAAACCGATGGCGCGCGTGCGTGGCCAGACGAACTGGCAACGGTGCCGCCTGCGCAGGCACCAGCGCGCCCGGCCGCGCCGCCGCCTTTGTGTTCCTGCTGGCGCTGGGCACCCCACCGGCGCTGCCGGTCCCCGAATCGAACGTGGAAGCGGCATCATGAGTGAACCGATACCAGTGGCGCTGCTGGTCGAAGACGAACCGCAGATCCGGCGCTTTGTGCGCATGGCGCTGGAAGGGCAGGGCTGGCACGTGGCGGAAGCTGCCACCATGCAGCGCGGCCTGATCGACGCCGGCACCCGCAAGCCCGACCTGATCATCCTCGACCTGGGCCTTCCGGACGGCGACGGCAAGCAGTTCATCGCCGACGTGCGCAGCTGGTCGGCGGTGCCGATCATCGTGCTGTCGGCCCGCATCGGCGAAGCCGACAAGATCGCCGCGCTCGACGCCGGCGCCGACGACTACCTCACCAAGCCGTTCAGCGTGGGCGAGCTGCTGGCGCGGGTACGCGCCGCACTGCGCCGCCAGCGCGCGCCGCAAGCCAGCGGCGACGGCGTGACGCGCTTTGGCGACGTCTGCGTCGATATCGGCCGCCGCCATGTCGAGAAGGGCGGCCAGCCGGTGCACCTGACGCCGACCGAATACCGCCTGCTGGCGGCGCTGGTGGCCAACGCCGGCCGTGTGATGACCAATCCGCAGCTGCTGCGCGAAGTGTGGGGGCCGTCGAATGCCGAGAACGGCCACTATCTGCGTATTTATATGGGCCACCTGCGCCAGAAACTGGAAGCCGATCCGGCCCAGCCGCGTTACCTGCTGACCGAAACCGCCGTCGGTTACCGCCTGCTGGCGTAGCGCCGCGCGCGCCGTACCCGTGCGAAGATGGCGCAGCGATCGGCGCAGGCGGAGCGGGTCACGGGGTATCGCGGCGCTTGCTCAGTTCCGCAGCTTTGCGCAGCCACATTTCGCCTTCCCGGGCATCGGTGCCGGGAGGCGTGCCCTGAGTGAGGAATCTGCCCAGATCGGCCATCGCGCCGACGTTGCCGCCGAGCGCTGCCCGCCGCATCAAACTCAGCGCCATGGCCGCGTCCTGCGCGACTCCGTTTCCGTTCAAATACATCTTGGCCAGGCTGGCTTCGGCGCCGGTATTCCTGTCGGCTGCTGCCTTGCTGAACCAGATTGCCGCCTCGGCAGGGGCAGGGGCCATGCCGCGACCGGTCAGGAGGGCCCGCCCAAGCAAGTACTGGGCATCGCTGTTGCCCGCCTCGGCCGCTTTGCGATACCAGGCCGCGGCTTCGGCGTGGTTTTGCTCCAGCCCGAGGCCTGCCCCATACAGCTTCGCGAGCTCGAGCTGCGCCAGCACATGTCCCTGTTCCGCTGCCTGGCGCTCCAAGGCTGCCGCCTTGGCGAGATCGCGCGGCACGTCGTTCCCCACGCGAAACAGCATGGCCAGCTGATGCTGCGCCGGGGCGTGCCCGTGCGCGGCGGACTTTTGCAGCCAGTTGACGATCTCGTCCCGATGTTTCGGCGCATCGGCGCCATTGCGTAGCATCATGGCGAGCTGATATGCGGCTTCGGCATGGCCGCGCTCGGCCACAGGCCTGCAGCAGCTTGAGCGAGAACCCGGTGTCGCGCGGCAGACTAGGGGAGGTGGTGTACAGCATTGCCAACTTGAACGCTGCGTCGAGATCACCGGCCTTGGCGGCGGCGGCATAGGTGTCTGCCGTGGCCTGGTCCCGCAGGCGGCCATCGGGGCTGTCAAGCGCCCACACATACTGCATCGTCATCCAGCGCGCTACCGGGTGGCTATCGATGCTGGCAGGCTTGAAACGGCATTTCTGAATCCCGCGCCGTGCCGCCTCGTCGAGCAGGGCGAAGCCGCTCGACTTGCGCACGACCGAGTCGACGACGCTGCCGTCTTCGCTGATCAGAAATCCCAGCGTGACGGTGCCTGTCTGCTCTTTTCGTAAGGATTCTTGGGGCCATCCCGGTGTGGCACAGGTTTTGAAATCGGCCACCGCGCCGCGCACGTCCGGGCTCGGCCCAGCAGCGTGCGCGCCCGTGCTGATGAGCATCCCGGTCAAGGGGACTAAGGCCGTGCGCATGCATTGCATGCACAGATGTCGCCAATGGGAATGTGTTGTCCGCATAGGGTTCTCGCGCATTTTGATTTCCATATTGTAACTCGCAAGCTTGCCTAAAAGTCAAAAAAATGGGTGGCGTGCTATCGATACCAGCGAGTTGACCGCTACCTCGCGCCCTCTCATCGCGCGGTTTGAGTTCCACACGAACTTTTGGTGGTACATGATTCTCTCAAGCTGTACTGCCCCGCCCACGGGTGCTATTGTTCATCCGTCAAGATTCCTCGAAAAAGGCATAGCATGGGCAAGACCAGACTAGAAGCATTCAGCGACGGCGTCATCGCCATCATCATCACCATCATGGTGCTGGAACTGAAAGTACCGCACGATCCAAGCTGGGAAGGGCTGGCGCCGCTGTGGCCGGTGCTGCTGAGCTACGTGCTCAGCTTCATCTACGTCGGCATTTACTGGAACAATCACCACCATCTGCTGCACTCGGCGCACGCCGTCAGCGGCAAGAGTCTGTGGGCCAATCTGCACCTGCTGTTCTGGCTGTCGCTGATTCCTTTCGTGACCGGCTGGATGGGAGAGAACCACTTTGCGACCGTGCCGGTGGCGGCTTACGGCGTGGTGCTGTTCATGTGCGGCGTCGCGTACAGCATCCTGGTGCGCGTGCTGATCGGCCTGCACGCCGACAACAGAGAACTAGGCGAGGCCATCGGCAACGATCGCAAAGGCTGGCTGTCGATGGCGCTGTATCTGGTTGGTATCGGATTTTCCTTCGTCAATCCTTGGCTGGGCTTTGCCGCCTATGTCATCGTGGCGCTGATGTGGATCGTGCCGGATCGCCGTATCGAAGGTCGTCTGCATACTCCGTCGCATCAGGAATAACTCCCCGGCAGCAAGCGGTTTCGAGTTGTGCCGCTCAGTTCTGCGCGGCAGCGTGCACAGGTAGTGGGGACCGGTGATTCCAGCAAGGCCCGCTCTCCATCAAGCAGCCAGCGCAATAAAAATGCGCGGGTTGCTCGTGCTGGCTCAGACCAGTTCTGCAAGCGAGGCCGGATCGAAGCCTTTCAGGCGGTCGTGGTTGGTGCCGGCGATCTTGGCGGACCATTGCGGATCGGTCAGCAGCACGCGGCCCACGGCGATCAGGTCGAACTCGTCACGTTCCATGCGCTCGACCAAGCGGTCAATGCTCATCACACCGGAACCCTTGCCGGCAAACGCGTTGAGCACGTCGCCGTCGAGACCGACCGACCCGACGCTGATGGTGGTGGCGCCGGTGAGCTTCTTGGCCCAGCCGGCAAAATTGAGGCCCTTCTCGCCATCGAGCTCCGGGAATTCCGGTTCCCAGAAGCGCCGTTGCGAGCAGTGCAGCACGTCCGCGCCGGCTTCCACCAGCGGCAGCAGCCAGTCGGTCATGGCGGCCGGCGTATCGGCCAGCCGCGCGGTCAAATCCTGCTGCTTCCACTGGCTCAGGCGCAGAATGATCGGGAAGTCGGGGCCGACAGACTTTCGCACTTCGGCCACGACTTCGCGCGCGAAACGCACGCGTTCCTTGAGCGTCTTGCCGCCATATCCATCGGTGCGCAGGTTGGTGCCGGACCAGAAAAAGTGGTCGATCAGGTAGCCGTGCGCGCCGTGGATTTCCACGGTGTCGAAACCGAGGCGCTTGGCGTCGGCGGCCGCCTTGCCGAAGGCGGCGATCGTATCGGCAATCGCGGCGTCGGTCATGGCCACGCCGCGCGGGGCGCCCGGCGCGTCCAGGCCGGACGGGCTCTCCACCGGCGCCTCGGGTTCCCATTCGCTATTGCGGGCCGAACCGGTGTGCCACAGCTGCGGTCCCATGCGTCCGCCGGCACCGTGGACGGCGTCGATCACGCCTTTCCAGCCGGCCAGCGCCGCCTCGCCATGGAACAGCGGGATATTGGGATCGTTGCGCGAAGCGGGCCGGTCGATCACCGTGCCTTCGGACAGGATCAATCCCGTTTGTCCCGCCGCGCGGCGTTGATAGTAGGCGGCACTCGCTGGCGTGGGCACGCCGTCCGGAGAAAACATGCGCGTCATCGGCGCCATGACGATGCGGTTTTTCAGCTCAAGCGACTTGATGGTAAGAGGGCGGAACAGCACACTGGTATCGGTGGATGACATGGATGAACTCGTTTGTGATTGGAACTTGCATGGTATATGTTTTATACTTGGCGTCAATTAGGCACCTGTAAGTGCCTAGGTATCGCCAAGGAAACCTGCCATGACCGACTTCCGTCCCAGCACCGACATTCTTCCCCAATGTTTTTCCGCCGACTGCCCCAGCCGCGCGCTGTTCGATCAGATCTCCGACAAGTGGTCGATGATGGTGTTGACGGTGCTTGATGGCGGCCCGGTGCGCTTCAACGCCATCAAGCGTCGCCTTGAGGGCGTCACCCAGAAAGCGCTCACCCAGTGCCTGCGCCGGCTCGAGCGCAACGGCCTGCTCACGCGCCACGTGCTGGCGTTGTCGCCGGTGGCGGTGGAATACCAGATCACGCCGCTGGGCCGTACCTTGCTGCAGCCGTTCAAGGTGATGCACGAATGGACGCTGAGCAAGCTGCCGGATGTGGAGGCGGCAAGACGGGTGTTCGATGAGCGACAGGCGGAGTAGGCGGGGTAGGGGTAGGTTGTTTTTTTAAGAAGGCTTAATGACACCGCAGGGCTTGGTGCGGTGCCGAAAGGCGTGCTGGCGTGCAGCACCGTCAACCAGTACCTGACGCTTTGGCACCTCGACCAGCCGCGCCTGCGCCGGCAGCCGCCAGCCGTGCGCTTTCGGGCCGAGCACAGCAATGACTGCTGGCAGTTCGATATGCCGCCGTCTGACCTCACAGCGGATTGACCCCGCATCAGTACCACCCATGCAAACGGGGCGCCAGGGCGCCCCGTTTCAATCCATCGGCAATGGCGCGCGCGGCGCCATTTTTTTTCGTCCAGCTCATGGGCCGAACTTTCGGCGGCCGTACAGCAGGCTCATCAGGCCGAGGCCGAACAGCGCCAGGGTAGCCGGTTCCGGCAACGGCCCCCCCACATCGTCGGTGAACATGTAGTGGCTTAGTCTGCCGCTATTGCAACCGTTGAACGTGGTGCAGCCACCGGTCAGGTTGTTGACGTCGGCGTCGCTGAATACCAGCTTGTCGAGTTCGCCGATATTCTGGAAAAAGTAGTGCGTGTCCAGTCCCGTGCTTCCCGCCCCAAATTTCAGCAAGAAGAAACCAGGCTTGGCTGGATCGACATCGATGAACCATTCGCCGGAGGCGCCGGTGTTGGCCTGAATATTGAATTCGGCGTCAGTGTCTTTTTCATACTTGGTGTAGTCAGACGCGGCCAGCCCGGCGGCGTCCAGGAGGGCGGCCAGTTCGTCGGCATCGCTGGAATTGCCCAGATTGGCCGAGCCAAGCTTGGTATCGTGCACGTAGGGCAGCGCCTGAGCGGTGCCCGCTGCCATGCCGGTCAGAATCACTGTTGTGGTAAGCAATCGTTTGAGGATGTTGGCGGTTTTCATGATATTCCCTATGAATATTTTTTGGACGTACTGCGTAAAGCTGAGCAAACTGCGTACCATAGTCATAAGCGATTGATTTCAATCATAAAATTCATAGGATGTCGCGCCAGGAACCAGCGCTGTAAGGATTGCCGACGCTTGCTTCATCGATTGCTCAAGTCACGTTTCGAAGAGGAATTTTCCGGATCGCAGGGGGGGCTGGCGGGCTGGCGCGATTGACTGGCACGCCAGCATGACGCGGGCGGGCAGCGTGGATTAGAATGTTATTTTGTCGAACTGCAAAAAGAACTGCGAAACGAGCCCATGGCCTATAAGACTATTCAAGATACGATCGGCAATACGCCGCTGGTCCAGCTGGTGCGCCTGCCGGGCGCGGAGGCTGCTGCGCGCAACAACATCATCCTCGGCAAGATGGAGGGCAATAATCCGGCCGGCTCGGTCAAGGACCGCGCCGCCATTTCCATGCTCAGCCGCGCCGAAGAGCGCGGCCGGATCAAGCCGGGCGACACCCTGATCGAGGCCACCAGCGGCAACACCGGCATCGCGCTGGCGATGGCGGCGGCCATCAAGGGGTACAAGATGCTGCTGCTCATGCCCGACAACCTGTCGATCGAGCGGCGCCAGAGCATGGCGGCCTACGGCGCGGAAATCATCCTGACCCCCAAGACCGGCGGGATGGAATACGCGCGCGACATGGCCGAGCAGTTGCAGCGCGACGGCAAAGGCATCATCCTCGACCAGTTCGGCAACAGCGACAATCCGCGCGCCCACTACGAAACCACCGGGCCGGAAATCTGGCGCGACACGCAAGGGCGGGTGACGCACTTCGTCAGCGCCATGGGCACCACCGGCACCATCATGGGCGTGTCGCAGTATTTGAAGGAACAAAATCCCGGCGTGCGCGTCATCGGCGCCCAGCCGGAAGAAGGCTCGCAAATCCCCGGGATCCGCAAGTGGCCGGAAGCGTACATGCCGAAGATTTTCGACAAGACGCGCATCGATCAGATCGAAAGCGTCAGCCAGGCCGCGGCCGAACAGATGGCGCGCCGGCTGGCGGCCGAAGAGGGCATCTTCGGCGGCATTTCGGCCGGCGGGGCCTGCGAAATCGCCCTGCGCGTTTCCCAGACGGTGGAAAACGCCACCATCGTGTTCATCGTCTGCGACCGCGGCGACCGCTACCTGTCGACCGGTATTTTTCCCGCATAGGGGAGCTCGAAAACCTGCTGCGCGGTGAGATTGTCGCCCTGCGACGCTCACCGTACCTGCATAAGGCAGGCCCGGAAACGCAAAGCGCCGTCGCCCCGCTGGAGCAGGGCACGGCGCATCGCTGGTGCATCGTTGCGGCCTGGGCCGCGCAGCAGGCTTATGCCTGTGGCTCGCCTTCTTTTGGCTTGAACTGCTTGTCGCTGATACGGAACTTGTTGCGGCGATCGCCCATCAGGTAACGCAGATCGCGAATCGACAGATCGCTCACTTCGTGCATGCGGATCAGCAGCGAAGCGCCGACCGGCAGGCGGTGGTGGCGGATCTTCGAGATCACCGGCGGCGCCACTTCCAGCGCGCGCGACAGCGCTGCGTCATTCTTCAGACGCAGGTTTTCAATCAGGGTGTCCAGCAGCCTGTTGGGGTTGTATTGCAGCAGATCATCGTTTTCCGAATCGCTGTTCATATCAATGCCGACTTGGTTTGTCATGATGTCAAAATTCCTTTGGTGAGTGGTGCGGCATGTGGCACACCTTGTTAGTCACGCTCTTGGCGAGCCTTCCGGGTGCCATGCGACTTATTCCCGGGTAACTACGCTTAAAAAAAGATATACACAATTGTACAACGCTTTTCTAATCTAGTACTTAAAAGCAATAAGATTACAAAAGGATTACATAATTGTGTTGTCCAGTCGCAACATAGCCGTAGTGCAATTCTCTCATAAAACCACGGAGATAATAATTGTCGCGCAAGAAAACTTAATTGTAAGGCAATCACACTGTCTTTGCCGCACAATTCTTTTCGTGGCTGGCAAAGAAGCAACAAAAGGTGGGGTATGCGGATTCAGACTTGTTTTGTATGCACTAAAGTGACATTGTCACATGATACACCGGGGAGTATCCGTTTTCCACTGAAAGGTTGCTGAGGCAACAAAGTGAAGACAGTCGTTACACTTATTTACAAAATTTCCCCAGTCGCAAGCCTAAGTCCCTGCGGATGCGCTGCGGGTGAGGCGCACGGCCCGTCCCAGCTCGATGACGGCCATGGCGTAGAAATAACTGCGGTTGTATTGCGTGATGGCGAAAAAGTTGTCGTTCGCCAGCCAATACTCGGTCGGATCGGCACCGTTTTGCAGATCGACCAGGCCGAACAGCAATCCGCCTGGCAATGGCGTGGCGGTGCTCACGCCGGCGGCGTGTAATTCGTCCGGTGTAAAGCGCGCCGACAAACCCTGGTTGAGAAATTTTTCCCACGTGCGCTGTTCGCTGACTTGGGCGGAATACACGATCGCGCCGCCATGTTGACGCTGCCAGCCGTGCTGCACCAGGAAATTGGCCACGCTGCCGATCGCGTCGGCGGCCGAGTTGCGCAGGTCGGTCACCCCGTCCTGATCGTAATCGACACCATAAGCCAGCACGCTGCCCGGCATGAATTGCGGCAGGCCGACCGCGCCGGCGAAGGAGCCCAGCAGACTGAACGGATCGACATGGTTCTGGCGCGCCAGCAGCAGGGTGTTTTCCAGTTCGTTGCGGAAGAACGCCATGCGCGCCTCGCGGTTGGGCGTGTCGGGATAGGCGAACGCCAGCGTGGTCAGCACGTCCAGGATGCGAAAGCGCCCGGTATTTCTGCCATACACCGTTTCCACGCCGATGATGCCGACAATAATCTCGGCCGGCACGCCATATTCGGCCTCGGCGCGCGCCAGGGTGGCCTCGTTGTCGTTCCAGAACTTCACGCCCGCATCGATGCGCACCGGTTCGATGGTCAGCTCGCGGTAGCCGGCCCAGTTTTTCGGTTTGCCCGACGGCGCCGGCTTGACCAGCTGGACGGCCGAATCGACATAGCGGATCTGGCTGATCAGCGTGGCCAGTTCGCTGCGCACGAAACCATGGCGCAGCGCGATCTCGTCGGCGAAGGCGGACACCGCGGTCCACTGGCCGAAGTCGACCTGCTCGCCCTCGTAATCGACCGTGCGCGCGACGTGCTGGTACGGGGCTTTCTTAACCTTAACCTTACCCTTGGCCTTGGCCTTGGCCACGGCGTGCGGCTTGGCCTTGGACTTGGACTTGGCGGCCGCGTGGCTGGCCGCGCCTGCGCCCATGGCCAGCGCAAGCAGTGCGACATGCAGTAATTTCATCGAATCTCGTTGAGAAGGTGTTTCAGCTGTTTGACGGTGGCGGCGCGGCGCGCGTCCGGCGCCGCGGCGGCATATTTGTAGCTGCTGTAGAGCTGGAGGAAGCGCGCGGCGGCGCCCATGACCGGTGTGGGCAGCTTGCTGTGCGAGAGCCGTTCGGCGTACGCGTTCGGCCCTTCGTCGGGCCGGCGTGCCAGCCCGGCGCGCGCCAGCTGCTGGCACAGCGCCGAGTATAGCGCATCGACCGGGTCTTTTTCCGCGCGCCGGCGCAGTGTGAAGCCGAGATACAACAGTGCCAGCACGGCGCCGATGGCGGCGGCCACGCTCCAGCGTCCCAGCGCCTGTCCCAGCGCGTCGAGCACACCGCGCTGGCGCTCCGGGGTATAGTTCAGCACCCACTGGTTCCAGCCGTTGTTGAGCGCGCCGATACGGTAGCGCAGCTGGGCCAGCAGGCCTTTGCCGTCGCCGAAATCGATCAGGCTGGCCAGGCGCGGCAGGCCGAACGGATCCTGGCGCGCCTGCGCGCGCACCCCGCTGCGCTGGATGCGTGCGGGTGCCACCGCCGCGGTCGGATCGATCCTGACCCAGCCGCGTCCGGCCAGCCAGACCTCGGCCCAGGCATGGGCGTCGGACTGGCGCACGGTCAGATAGCCGTCCACCGGATTGATCTCGCCGCCCTGGTAGCCGGTGACCACGCGCGCCGGCACCCCGGCCGCGCGCATCAGGAACACGAAGGCGCTGCTGTAATGCTCGCAAAAGCCGGCCCGGGTCGCGTACATGAACTGGTCGACGCTGTCGTGGCCGAGCGGCGGCGGCTCGAACGTGTAGGAGAACCCCAGATCGGCGAACTGGCGCAGCACCGCGCGCACGCGCGCCGCCGGATCGGCTTCGCGCTGCAATGCCTGGCCGGCGGCCAGCGCCAGCGGATTGAAAGCGGCCGGCAGCTGCAGCCAGCGTTCGCGCTCGTCCAGCCAGGCCAGCGCGTCCAGCGTGTAGGTGGGGAAGGAGGCGGCCAGGTAGCGCACCCGCGCATCGATGGGGTAGCTGGCGGAGAGCTCCAGTTCCGGCGTCACCCTGGCCGGATTGCCCGGCACCTGCGGAACCTGTTCCGGCACATCGAGCACGAACAGCCAGCGGTTCGACGACGGTTCCAGGGTCACCTCGTGGCGCACGCGCCGGCCCGCGACCTTGATCGACACATTGCGCGCGGCGGCCTGGCCGCGCGTGCGCCGCAGCTGGGTCCAGGTGCGGCCGTCGAAGTCGCCCAGCACCACGCCGCGCCAGTACAGCTGCGGCTGGGCCGGGACCGGATCGAGAAAGCGCACCCGGAACGCCACCTCGTCCGACTGCGCCAGGCTGGCCAGGTTGCCCGGCGCCATGCTGTCGGACAGGCCGGTGCGCCCGCCGGCGGCGTCGCCCGGCATGCCCCACAGCGGTCCCTGGATGCGCGGGAATACCACGAACATCAGCGCCGCCAGCGGCGCGGCCAGCGCCAGGGTGGTGGCGCCGATGCGCACCCGCGTGCGCAGCGGCGGCACCGCGCCGGTGAACTGGAACGATACCTGGGCGCTGAGCAGGGCCACGATCGAGGCGATCATCAGCAGCGCGGTACCGATCCCTTGCGAATAGAAGAAATTGGTCAGCACCAGGAAGAAGCACAGGAAGATCACCACGAACAGGTCGCGCCGCGCATGCATCTCCAGCATCTTGAAGGCCACCAGCAGCACCAGCATGGCCACGCCGGCATCGCGCCCGAGCAGGGTGTGGAAGCTGGCGAACACGCCGCCCATGGCCGCCAGCGACACCGGCAGCAGCAGCCAGGCCGGCGGCATGCGGGTGCCGCGGAAGGTCACCACGCCGCGCCACAGCAGCGTGACCATGCACAGCAGCGAAATCCACGGCGGCAGATGGGCCGCGTGCGGAATGAGCACCAGCAGCGCCGCAAACAGCAGCATCAGGGTGTCGGCCTTGTCGCGCGAGAGCGACGACAGCGTACTTTGCCAGCCGCTCATCGCAGCTCCTGTTCCAGTCCATACAGCGCCAGCGCGCGCAGACAGGCCGCCTGGTGCGCCGCGCCGCAGGCCGGGGCGAAGTCGCGCCCGCCGATCCGAAAGGCATACGGCAGGCCGCGCTGCTCGGCGTCGAGCACCCAGCGCGTCATGCGCGACAGGCGCAGCTCCAGCTGCATGAAACCCGGCATGGCATCGAAGTCGAGCACCACCTCGTCCAGCGCGCCGCCTTCGAAATGCTTGGTCACCAGTTGCCCGCCCAGGGATGGATCGAGCCGGGCGATCTGGCGCCAGGCCAGATGGCGCATGGGGTCGCCCGCCTGGTAGCTGCGGATGCCGGCGAAGTCCTCGCTGCCGGCCTGGCCCTGCTCATCGTCGCCGGCCACGCCGGACGCCGGCAGGGGCGGCGCCACCGGTTCGGGGAAGGGATACACCAGCGCCCGGATGTCCGGCTGCCAGTACGACCATGCGCGAAACAGGCCGAGCGGAAAGCGGGTATGCAGGCGCACGCGCGGCGCGGCCAGCCAGCCGCGCTCCATGCTCGGCGCCGACAGCAGCACGCTGGCGCTGGACCCGGCCGCCACGTCCGTCATGTGGCGGGTGCGTCCGGATGCGACAAAGTCGATGCCGATGGCGTAGCGGTCGCTGCGGGTGCGGTTGGTCAGCTGCAGTTCGAACTGCGCCGCTTCGCCGGCAAACACCGGCTGCACCCGGGCCGGGCGCAGGTGCAGGCGCAGCAGGTTGCGGTGGGTCAGGACCATGTCGGCCAGCGCGCAGGTGGCCAGGGTGAAGGTCAGCGCGAAGCCCAGCCCGAGGTTGTAATTGATCGACCCGATCAGCAGCACCAGCAGCAGCAGGCAAAAGCCCATGCCCGCCTTGGTCGGCACGATGTACACGCGCCGCTGGGTGATCTGCACTTCGCCCGGGTCGAGCAAACGGCGCCGCGCCAGCCAGGCGTCGAAACGGGAAGCCAGCGTCGCCATCGGCCTAGACCGGGACGGCCTGCTGCAGCTGCAGCACCAGGTCGCGGCTGGCCAGCGCGTTGCCGTGGGCCGACTTGAGCGGACGCAGGCGATGCGCACAGACCGGCACCAGCACCGCCTGCACGTCTTCCGGAATGACGTGGTTGCGGCCCTCCAGCGCGGCCCAGGCGCGCGCCGCCTGCAGCAGCGCGATCGCCGCGCGCGGCGACAGGCCTTCGGCGAACAGGCCGTTCTGGCGCGACGCCTGGGCCAGCGCCTGCACATAGTCGATCAGCGCGGCCGAGGCGTGGATCTGGCGCAGGGCGGCCTGGGCGGCAGCCAGTTCGGCCGGCTGCATCGCCGCCGGCAGGGACTTGAGCATGCTGCGCCGGTCCTCGCCCATCAGCAGCGCGCGTTCGGCCGCGGCATCCGGATAGCCCAGCGACAGGCACATCAGAAAACGGTCCAGCTGCGATTCCGGCAGGGCGAAGGTGCCGACCTGGTGCAGCGGGTTTTGCGTGGCGATCACGAAGAACGGTACCGGCAGCGGGCGCGTGACGCCGTCGGCCGTGACCTGGCGTTCTTCCATCGCCTCGAGCAGGCCGGACTGGGTCTTGGGCGTGGCCCGGTTGATCTCGTCGGCCAGCAGCACCTGCGTGAAGATCGGACCGGGATGGAACACGAAGCCGTTCTTCTCGCGCTCGTACACGGAAATGCCGGACACGTCGGCCGGCAGCAGGTCGCTGGTGAATTGCACGCGGTTGAACTTGAGGCCGAGCGAAATGGCCAGCGCGTGCGCCAGCGTGGTCTTGCCGACACCGGGCACATCGTCGATCAGCAGATGGCCGCCGGCCAGCAGGCAAGTGAGGCTCTGGCGCACCTGCAAATCCTTGCCCACCACGATCTGGCTGACCTGACGGGCGACGGCGTGCAATTTTTTAAACATAGTTGTCGTGGCTGTATCGATGCGGGCAGCGGCCTGCGGTTGTCGTTGCGGCATGATAGATTAGCGCTTGTCGGCGGACCGTTGCGCGCCTGTCAGGCCGGCTCAGATGATTCTATGCGAGAACGCCTCTTACCGGGCAACATTGATGACGGCGCATCCGAAGAGACACCCATGAGCACAGCGATTTACACCCATCCCGATTGCATCCGGCACGACATGGGCGAGTGGCATCCGGAAGCGCCGGCGCGCCTGCAGGCGATCGAGGACCAGCTGATTCTGGCCCGGCTCGATGGCTTGATCGAACGGCGCGTGGGCCGCGCCGCGACCGAGAGCGAGATTGCGCGCAACCACACCGACGACGAGATTGCGCGGGTGCGCGAGAACGTGCCGCGCGAAGTGGGCCAGCTGTACCCGCTCGACGGCGACACCCTGCTGTGCGCCTACAGCTACAAGGCGGCGCTGGGCGCGGCCGGCACCGCGCTGGCGGCGACCGACGCGGTGCTGTCCGGTGAACTGGGCAACGCCTTTTGCGCGATCCGTCCGCCCGGCCACCACGCGCGCCCGACCGAGCCGATGGGCTTTTGCCTGTTCAACAATATCGCCATCGCCGCGCTGCACGCGCTCGAGGTGCGCGGCCTGGAGCGGGTGGCCATCATCGACTTCGATGTCCACCACGGCAACGGCACCGCCGACGCCTTCCGCGCCGACCCGCGCGTGCTCATGGCCAGCTTCTTCCAGCATCCGCTGTACCCGTACACGGAGCCGGAACCGGTCAGCGCCACCCGGGTGAACATCCCGGTCCCGGCGCGCAGCGAGGGCGAGGCGGTGCGCGCACTCGTCACCGGGCACTGGCTGCCGGCGCTGCACGCCTTCAAGCCGCAGATGATCTTCATCTCGGCCGGCTTCGACGCCCACCGCGACGACGAACTGGGCGGCATGGGACTGGTCGAAGCCGACTACACCTGGATCACCCAGCAGGTGATGGATGTGGCCCGGCTGTATGCGGGCGGGCGCATCGTCAGCTGCCTGGAGGGCGGCTACAACCTGTCGGCCCTGGGGCGCAGCGTGGTGGCGCACGTCAAGGCGTTGGCGGGCATCGCCTGAGGCCGGCTTTCGTATAAACCGTTTCCCTACCCGGATTGCATGATGATGGGCGCCAAGGTTCGGCCTCGGCGCGACACTTCCGTCGCCAGGCTTTGCGCGATCGTGCGCGACAGCCGTGTGCGCATTGACTTGGCCGTGGCGCAGCAGTAGATTAGGTCTCAGCGGTCAGCACGCGCGTTCCCACTTCCGGCCTGCCATGCCGAATCGCTACATTGCAATCGCAGTACACGCGAGGAGAAATATCATGCGCAAAAAAGTATTGTGGTTCGTCGCCCTGACGGTCGTGGTATCGCTGACGGCCGTGTCGGGTTTGGCCAGCGCGGTCGCCAACCCGCAGCGTAGCGCTGCGCCCGACGAAAGTGTCCGCTAGCGGTGCTCGTCGCCTGTGGCTGGCCATCGCGCTCCTGGTGCTGGCGCTGGCGGCGCTCGTGCTCTGGTGGCGCGGCGACGTCGTTGCCGCCCCGAACGCCACACCGGCGCCGCGCGCCGACAGCGGCAAGCCGCGTTTTTTCGATCCCGTGGCCGCGGCTGGCCTGCCGCTGCCCGCGTCCAGCGTCCAGCGGCGCAAGCTGCTGATCGATCACGTCCAGCTGGCCGACCAAACCTACTGCAGCTACCGCCGGGCCACCCGCTATCCGCCCGGTTCGCGCCCGGCCAGCGAGCAGCCCGACCAGCTCTACCCCAATCTGCAGATAGCCGAGACCCAGCCGATGCGCCAGCAGGGCGGGGCCACCAATGCCCGGGTGGCGCTCCAGAGCTCGCAGTCGCGCGTGCATCTGGCGGCCGGCGAAAGCGTGTCGCTGTCGCTGCGCGCCCTCGACGAGCACGGCGCCGTGCTGCCGCTGGCGATCACGCGCGCGCAGGCGCAAGGGCTGACGTTCAACGGCGCGCGGCCCGCGCCGCTGGTGACGCTGGCCTTTGCCGACGATGGCCGGCTGGCCGATGCGGCAGCCGGCGACGGCGCCTATTCCGCCATGCTCACGCCGGCCCAAACGGCGCTGGCGGCCTTTAACGGCACCATCCGCATCGAGGTGCGCTACAACGCCGGCGGCGCGGCCGGCCTGGTGTTCTTCGATGTCCTGTATTCGCCCGAACTGCCGGCCATCTGGGCCGGGCCGGTGCGCGAGGGGCTCGACAATGGCGCGCTGGCCTACTACCTCAAGGCCGAGGTGCGCCAGGCCGGGCGCTACATCGTCAACGGCCGCCTCGACGATGCGGCCGGCCGGCCGGTGGCCCTGCTGACCTTCAACGACCTGCTGCCCACCGGGCCGGTGGAAATCAAACTGAGCGCCTTCGGCAAACTGCTGCGCGACCTGGCCCCGGCCATGCCGCTGACCCTGCGCGACGTCGACGGCTATCTGCTGAAAGAGAACGCCGATCCCGACCGCGCGCTGATGCCGCGCCTGGACGGCAAGGTCGTCACCGGCAAGGCCCAGCCCTTGAGCAATTTCTCGGACGCCGAATGGCAGAGCGAGGAACGCACCCGCCACCTGGACGAATTCGCCAGGGACCTCGCGCGCGCCAGGCAGGCGCTGGCCGGCGCCGATCCAGCCTTGCCCGCGCCGCCCAGCATTTGTCTGAACGATCCCTGAACTCGTCCGCACGACACCGGTCATACACTCATCGATATCAACAACGGGAGCGCTAAGATGAGCAAGCTGATGCGGATGTTCGCCATGTGCCTGGTGCTGTTGAGTGCGGCGCAGGCGGGGGCCACCAACTATTCATTGTGGATCAACGGGCGCGGCAGCGGAGGCGCCTCGGGCAACTACAGCGACTTCCGGTACTGGGGGCCGGCCGGGGTGGAGGCAGGCGTCAACAAGAAGGCGGTCAACTGGGATGGGCGCAGCAGCATCGCCACCGAAAGCGTCAAGGTGCGCAATGCCCTCGACTGCTTCTGCACCGGCGCCAACTGGTGTTACGTGGCCGCCTACAGCGCGGGCGACCTCATGATGGGCTACAACCTGGCCAATTTCGGCAGTTCCACGCGCAGCGTCACCAGCGCCAGGCCCAACGCGGCCGGGGTGTGCGCGGCCGCCGGCGGGGCCACCCAGACCGGCTGGAACATCAAGTGGGTGCGGGTAGCGGCCGGCGCGGCCGGCGGCAGCGAACTGTCCGACGCGGGCGCCTGGACCACCAGCGAGCCGCTGGTACGCGACCTCAAGACCAGCACCGCCCGTGCCATGTACAACCACAACGACACGCGCGGCATCTGGTTCTACATGTACACGGGCGCGCGCGGCACCGCCTACTCGTTCCTGCTGCCGGGGCAGGACGACGAGGTCGTCGCCTACCACAGCAGCGGCGCGGTGTCCGGCACGATCGGCAGCGCCTATTGCAACCCGGGCGACTGGTTCTGCGACGATCTCACCCTGGGCAGCGCCGTCAACCAGGGCGGCTGGCCCAAGTGGAACTTCCACGCGGTCAACTACCGTGACGACGACGAGCGATACCGCCACTACCTGAACGACAACTGGGAAGGCGTCACCTCGGTGGTGCGCGCCGAGATGCAAGCGCTGGCCCGCTGATCAGAACAGCACCAGCGCCTGGCGCTTCTCCTCGGCCGTCATGCGCTTGCCGGTGATGACCACCACCGGCATGTCGGCCGGGAAAGGCGTCGCCTGCTCGTGAACCGGGGCGGGCGCCTTGCCCAGCCAGGCTATGCCGACCAATAACAAAAAGGCCAGGCCAATGACGATTTCCATGTGTTTGACGACGCGCATGCTGTGCTCCCGATAAGCTGTGGCAATACGCAAAGTGTGAGTGCACGGACGTCGCTGGCTTTTGCTATCGATCAATATGTTGAAGGAGGGCAGCAAAAATGAAACACTGAGGGATCTTGAAAACCCTGGCGGGCGGTGCAAGTGTCGTTCGCCACACCGGGGCATCGTAAAATAGCGCCCTGATAGCAATTTTGAGAGTGTGGCATGTCGATACAATGGTACCCGGGGCATATGAACGCGGCCCGCAAGAAGGCCGCCGAGCAGATGGAAAACACCGATGTGGTGATCGAAGTGCTCGATGCGCGTTTGCCCGAAGCCAGCTGCAATCCGCTGGTGGAAGAGTTGCGCCTGTTTCGCCAGCGGCCGTGCCTGAAGATACTCAACAAGGTCGACCTGGCCGATCCGGCGGCCACGGCCGCCTGGACGGCTTACTACAACGCCCAGGAAGGCGTGACCGCCTACGCCATGACGACCAAGAAGCCGGCCGACGTGGCCAGGATTCCGGACATGTGCCAGGCGCTGGCGCCGCACCGCGGTGTGCCGACCAAGCCGCTGCGCATCATGATCATGGGCATACCCAACGTCGGCAAATCGACCCTGATGAACGCCCTGCTGAAGAAGAAGGTGGCCAAGGTGGGTGACGAGCCGGCCGTCACCAAGATGCAGCAAAAGCTTTACCTCGGCAAGAACATCATCCTGGTCGACACGCCGGGCATGCTGTGGCCCAAGATCGCCATGGCCAGCGATGGTCTGATGCTGGCGGCCAGCCACGCGATCGGCTCGAACGCGCTGATCGAGGAAGAAGTGGCCGTGTTTCTGGCCGAGGTGCTGCTGGAGCAGTATCCGCAGCTGCTGAGCGCGCGCTACGGCTTCAAGACCGAAGGCATGGACGGCATCGCCGTGGTCGAAGGCGTGGGCGCGCGGCGCGGCTTCCGCCAGAAGGGCGGCGACCTCGACTTCGAGAAAGCGTCGCACACCCTGCTGCAGGATTACCGCAGCGGCGCGCTGGGCCGCATCAGCCTGGAAACGCCGCAGACCCGTGCCGCCCGCCTGGCCGTGCACGAGGCCGAGCTGCAGGCCAAGGCCGAAAGGGCCGCCGCGCTCGCCGCCGAGAAGGCCGCCAACGCTGCGCGCGGCAAGCGCGGCACCTAATTGATGGCAGCCTGTCGGGCTTAGGATCGTCGGCTGCAAAAATACCTGGATCGGCCTCCGCGTTGCCCGGTCCATATTTCGCCGTTTTCTCGGCCCATAGCTCGCTATGGGCACTGCGAAACCGTCAAAATCTGGCCTCGACCAGCTATTTTTTCGCGTCGACGCCCTAAGCCCGACAGGCTGCTACGCCAGCGCCGCGCCGAAGCGGAAGCTCGACACCGTCAGATTGCCGAAGAAATCATCTTCGTGATACACGCAGGCGGCCTGTTCCTGTTCTGCCGCGCCCAGCGCCACCATCAGCGGCAGCAAATGCTCTTCGCGCGGATGGGCCAGGCGCGCGTAGGGCGCCTCATCCCAATGCAACAGCGCGGTGGAACGCTGTGCCGGCGGCAGCGCCAGCGCAAGTTGCAGCCACGCATCGAACTCCTTCGACGCCTGCTTGCCGCCCGGCCCGAACTGGCGCAGATTGTGATAACTGAGGCCGCTGCCGATGATCAGCACTCCCTCGCTGCGCAGCGGCGCCAGCGCGCGGCCGATGGCCAGATGGGTGGCCGGGTCCAGGTGCTGTTGCAGCGACAGTTGCACCACCGGCATGTCCGCCTCCGGATACACCGGATACAGCATCGAAAATGTCCCGTGATCGAAGCCCCGCCGGGGATCGAGCGCGGCCGGCTGGCCGGCCGCCTGCAGCAGGCTGGCCACGCGCTGCGCCAGCGCCGGATCGCCCGGGGCAGGATACTTGATCTGGTAGGTGTGCGGCGGGAAGCCGCCGTAATCGTAGATCATCGGCGGGTTCGGACTCGATGACACCGTCGGCACCTGCTCCTCCCAGTGCCCGGAAATGACCAGCACCGCCTTGGGCTGTGCGCCAACCTGGCGGCGTATGTCCACCAGCGCCGCTTCCAGCTTGTCGTACACGGACCCGTACTGGTCCTTCATGAACGGCCAGGGGCCGCCACCGTGGGAGACGAAATAGGTCGGAAGCGCAGCTGTCATGGTCATTTCTCCGTCAATATTGCCCTCAAATGGGGACGCATCGCCGCAATTCAAACGGAGCGCGTATGTGTACGTCTGTCGTCCGCGCGAACGCGGCGGACCCATACCCCGCTAACTCAATGAAGACCTGCTTGCCTGCGCTGCATGAGTATGGGGCGCCGTGGTGCGCGCCAGCCGGATCAGCGCGAACAGCCGCGCGATGCGCATCCAGGCCAGTACCGCCACCGTCACCTGCGTGAGCGCAAAAACCGCCAGCGGATAAGGCTCGCTGAGGCTGGACAGCCGCAGCAGCAGCAGCGCCAGCAGCGCGGCCAGCGTCATGCCTGCAAGGGTAATGGCAAGATACACCCCGAACGTACGCAGCGGCTGGCGCGCAAGCATGCGCACACCGGCCCACCATCCTGCCACGGCTGACGCGCGCCGCGTATCCAGCGCCAGCATCGCGCGGCCCGCATCCACGCCCGCATGCGCGACCACCACCAGCACCAGCGCGCCAAGCGCCGCCAGCGCCTGCCACATATTGGCATCCGATTCCACCAGCGCCCGCGCCGACGCGCTGCCCGCCGTATCGCGCAGCACTGCGCCCAGCGCGAGCGAAGCCGTCAGCGGCACCACCGCCCAGATGGCCATGCGCAGCATGCGTAAATAGTGCTGCAGGCCGCCGGCCAGCAGCGCGCGCACGCCAAGCAGCGTGTCCGAGCGGGCCGCCGCAATCGCCATGCCGGTCAGGAGCGGCGCGATCAGCAGTGTCACCCCGACGCCCAGCAAACCTGCATACGACAGCAGCATGCGCTGGCGCACGGCCAAATCGCGCAGATCCGACAGCGCCACCAGGTCGAGCGTCTGCGCCAGGCGCGCCGCGTCGGCCGAATAATCGAGATTGGCGGCCAGCACGCGCCACACCGGCGCGCTGATGATCAGGGTGGGCAGCAGCAGGAAGGCGGCCCACAGCAACAGGAGGCGCCACTGCAGCGCGCTGCGCGCCGCCCCGGCGATGGCCAGCATGCTTGTCTTCATACGCCCGCCAGCATGGAAAAGAGCAGATTGACGAAGGAGGCAAAAGCGCCGCTCCAGCGCCGCGATGCGCGCGTGTCCGGCTCCAGCGTGCGGCTGTCATCGAGCTTGCTGACATCGAGATAGTGCTCCCGCGCCGGATCGAGCTGCGCCGACACCGCCTTGACCGGCTTGGTCCAGGTGAAGCGCTGCCAGCGTTCCTGCATGCCGGCCGGTGGGTTGAACTGCGCCTGCTCCGTGCTGCCGTCGGCAAAGCGCACCACCAGTGTCTGCGGCACCGCCGCGCCGCGCCGGCGCACCGTCACGCTGGTGCGGAACGGGAACGGCCCGCCGCCGGCCGCCGTGTGGCTGGCCTTGTCCCATTGCGCGCGCGCTGTTGCGACGCGCCGCTCCACCGCCGCGGCATCCTCCACCACCCAGCTGTCGCCGCGCTGCACCGTGCCCGCTTGCGGCAGCTCCTCGCTGCTGCTGAACGCCGAGATGCGGTCGTCGACCCTGGCGGTGGCCATGATCTGCTGGGCGAACACGCTCTCGACGACGGCGCGCTGGCCGCTCGCTTCAGCCAGCGATTCGCGCAGGTCCGCCACGCTCGGATGGCGGAATTTCCAGCGCTGATAATAAGCCCGGAACGCGCGCTCGGTGGCCTCTTTGCCGATGCGCGCCTCCAGGTCGCGCAGCACCAGGGCCGTGCGGTCGTACACCGGGCCGATGCCTTGCAGGCGGTCATAGGCGTTCTGGCCCGGCGGATCGGCCGGTTCGATGCGCGGCGCCAGCGCGCGCGTCAGCTCGAAGGTGGGAAAACCGGGCGCAAATCCCAGCCTGCCCATCCAGGCCGGCACCGGGTGCACCAGCTGGCCGCGCTCGCGCAGCATGCGGTGGTTCCAGTACTCGTTCAGGCCCTCGTCGAGCATCGGTTCTTCGAATTCGTTCGAGGCCAGGATGCCGTAGAAGTAGCCATGCCCGAATTCGTGGATGGTGACGAAGTCGAAATCGAAGGCATCCATCGACTTGTCCGCCACCTCGGACATGCCGATGGTGGTGAAGAAGGTCGGATATTCCATGCTTCCGGCGGCGCCGGCATGATGCGGCGGCAGCACCACGGTCAGGGTGCGGTAGGGATAGGGCCCCAGCGTGCGCGAAAAATAGGCCAGCGAGTCCTTGGCCCCTTGCAGTGCGCGCGCCGCGCTCGCTGCCATGTCGGGGGGATGAATCACCGAAATGGCGACCGGCACGCCGTTGGCGCCGGTCCAGGTGGCGCTGAGCGGCGCGGCGCTGCGCTTGTCGGCGGTCCAGGCGAAATCGTGCACGTCGCCCTGCACGAAGCGGTGCGTCGCCATGCCGTCCTTGATGACCGGCGCGCCTTGCAATTGGCCCGTGGCGCCGACCTGGTATCCGGCAGGGACGGTCAGGCGCACGTCGTACAGCCCGAAGTCGGCATAGAACTCCGATTCGGAATGAAATTCGTGCACGTTCCAGCGCGGCGCCGTGGCGCCGCGCTCCCCCGGCAGTTCCAGCACGCCGATCTTGGGGAACCACTGCGCCACCAGGTGAAAACTGCCGAAGTGGCCGGTGCGCGCGTACAGGCGCGGCAACTGGGTGAGAAAGTCGATGTCCAGGGTGGTGGAGGTGCCCGCTTCGACCGGGTCCGGCAGGTCAAGGCGCACCACCGTGTGGTCGGTTTCCGGACCCTCGTCCGGGTGCACGAAGGTCCAGCCGGCCTTGGCGCCGCCCTGGCTGACCGCGCGCAGGGCGATATGGCCCCACACGTCGCCCGGCGTGTCGTGCGCGCGCGGCGCGGGAATGCCGGCGTTGCGCTCCTCGGTAAAAAAGGTGCTGCCGCCGCCTTCGAAGGCGTTCATGTACAGATGCAGGAACACGCTGCGCACCGTTTCCTTCGAGCGGTTGCGCCAGGTGAGCTGTTCGTGCCCGCTGACCGTGTGCTTGAGCGGATCGAGCGTGGCGGCGATGGTGTAGTTGGCCACCCGGTCCGACAGGGTCGCTTCGCTGCCGCTACGCGGCCCGCCCCAGGCGTCAGGCGCACTGGGCACCGTCACGGCCGCCGCATGCGCCTTGGCCAGCGCGATGCCGCCGTCGAAGTGCGGCGCCGGCACCGGATAGACGCGCACATCGTTCTCCAGGAATGGCTCGGACTGGGCGATCAGGCGCGCGCACGCCAGCAGCAGGGCGCCGAGCGCGAACACCTTGACGATGGCGGACATGGTGCGGGGTGGTGGCATGCACAGCTCCTTGGCAGGCGCGACGGGTTGATGCGCGCCATCGTACTATAACGCCATGCCCTTGTCGGTTTATAATGTCGGCGTCTTTGGTGCTCGCCGGCGCAACCGCGCCGGCAGTTAAACGGGAAACGCTACGTGCTGCCCCCGCAACGGTAATCAAGCGTCGCCGCATCGCGTCGACAGGCCGCCCCGGATACCACTGTGCTCAGTGCATAGGAAGGTGGGCGCGGTTTGACTTGCAAGCCCGGATACCGGCCAGGACAGGTGGAGCGCCGCGTTCAATCGCGCCGTTCCGTTGCACCGGACCTGCGGGGACGCAAGGCCCGGTACTTTTACTCGACAATGACACCATGAACACACCTGCTGTACCGCGCCGCGTACCGGCCATCAAGCCGCTCGCGCTTTGCTGCGCCCTGTCCCTGGGCGCGTTCGCGCCTGCCGCTCACGCCGGTGACGCCATCCCCAGCGTCACCATCACCGGCCCGCGCTTCGAAAGCGACCCGGCGCTGCGGCCGATCGGCGCGACCGTCATCAGCGCCGAGGAGATCCGCAACGCCGGCGCCAGCAACGTCAACGAGGCGATCCGCAAGGTCGGCGGCGTGTACGGCCGCCAGAGCCTGGACGCCTCGCCCGACTTCGGCCTGGATTTGCGCGGCTTCGGCGCCAACAGCAGCCAGAACTTCGTGGTCATGGTCGACGGCGTGCGCATGTCGGAAAATGAACTGGGCGGCTCGGTGCTGTCGACCATCCCCATCGATCTGGTCGAGCGCATCGAGATCATTCGCGGTGGCGCCAGCGTGCTGTTCGGCGAAGGCGCCACCGGCGGCGTGATCCAGGTCGTCACCAAACGCCCGGCCAGCAACAGCGCGCGCGGCAGCATCGTCGCCGAAGCCGGCCAGTTCAAGGAGCGCATGCTGAGCGCCTCGGCCGCACGGGCCTGGGATGCGTTCTCGCTCGACGCCGCCGTCACCAGGCAGAAGACCGACAACTACCGCCGTCACAACGCCTACGACCTGAGCTCGGCCAACGTCGGCGCACAGTGGGCCTACAGCGGCGGACGGATCGGCGTGCGCGTCGAACGCGCGCTGTCGGAAAGCGAGTTTGCGGGCGCGCTGTCGATGGACCAGTTCAACGCCGATCCGCGCCGGAGCCTCAACATGCTCGACAACGGCACCCTCGAAGCCAACCGCAGCAGCGCCTTCATCGAACAGCGCGTGGGCGGCGTCGAGCTGGCCGCCGAACTGTCGCGCCGCAGCAAGCGGATGGTGTCGGACTACTATTACCCCGACCTGAGCCGCGGCGTGTACGACAGCCACCAGACCCAGTTTTCGCCGCGCATGCGCATGCTGACCCGCCTCGATGGACTCATCAACGAGCTCGTTGCCGGCATCGATCTGACGCGCTGGGAGCGCGATGTCACCTACAGCTTCTCCCGGACCGGCGACCGCCAGAAGTCCAAGGCCGTCTACGTGCGCGACGAATTGAAGTGGAGCGCCGCCTACAATGGCCGCCTCGCCGTGGGCGCCCGCCGCGAGACGTTCGACAAGGATTCCGTCCAGCTGATGTACAGTGCGCCGGGCGAGCACGCCAGCCAGTCGCTGAATGCCTGGGAAGTGCAGGGCAGCGTGGACGTGATCCCGCAGGTAAACCTGTACGCCAAGCTGGGACGCAGCTTCCGCGTGCCCAACGCCGATGAAAACGGCTACCGCTTCTCGCTGGGCCTGCTCAAGATCCAGACCTCGCGCGACCTCGAAGCCGGCGTCACCGCGGGCGACAGCGCGCGCAGCGTCACCGCGCGCGTGTTCCGCCATGCACTCGACAACGAGATCTTCTACGACCCCTTGCTCAACGGCGGCTATGGCGCCAACACCAACCTCGACCCGACCGAGCGCGAAGGCGTCGAGGTGGACGCGCAGACGGCCATCGCCGCCGGCTGGCACGCCAACGCCCATTACCAGCACGTCAAGGCGCGCTTCACCGAAGGCCAGTACAGCGGCCGCGAGATGGTGCTGGTGCCGAAAAACGTGTTCAGCGCGCGGCTGTCCTGGCTGCCGGGCGACGGCCAGAGCGCCGATGTCGGCGTGCAGTATGTCTCCAGCCAGCGTTACGGCAACGACTTCACCAACAGCTGCGCGACGCGGGTGCCTTCGTACCACACCTTCGACGCCCGCTATGCCCGCAAGCTCGGCGCGTGGGAGTTGGCACTGGCCGGCCTGAACCTGGCCGACAAGCGTTACTTCAGCAATGCGTTTTCGTGCGCAGGGGGCATCTACCCGAGCGACGCGCGCCAGCTGAAGCTGTCGGCCCGCTACGACTTCTAAGGCCATGGCAGGCACGCTGCAGCGTTGTTGCGCGGCCTTGCTGGCCCTGGCCAGCGGCGCGGCGCTGGCCGCCGTTACCGTCGTCGACGACAGCGGCCAGCGCGTCAGCATGGCCCATCCGGCCCGGCGCGTGGTGGCGCTGTCGCCACACGCGACCGAACTGCTGTTTGCGGCCGGCGCCGGTGCGCGCGTGGTGGGCGTGGTCAAGTACAGCGACTTTCCCGCCGCCGCCACCGCGCTTGCCCAGGTGGGCGACAGCAACCAGATCGATATCGAGCGTGTGCTGTCGCTGCAACCGGACCTGCTGGTGGTCTGGCAAAGCGGCAATACCGCGCGCCAGCTGGAGCAGTTGCGCCAGCTCGGCATCCCCATGTATTACAGCGAACCGCAGCAGCTCGACCAGATCGCCACCGATATCGGCAAGCTGGGCCAGCTGCTCGGCACCGAGGCGGCCGCCGGCAAGGCCGCGGCCGGCTTTCGCGCCCGCATCGCGGACCTGCGCCTGCGCTACGCGGCGCGCGCCCCGGTCCGGGTGTTTTACCAGATCTGGGAAAAGCCCCTGTTCACCCTGGGCGGACGGCAGATCGTCAACGACGTCATCGGCCTGTGCGGCGGCGTTAATGTATTTGCAGCATCCAACGTCAAGGCACCGCAGGTGTCGATCGAGGCGGTACTGGCGCACAATCCCGAAGTGGTGGTCGGCGGCGAGCGCCACGACCCGGCCGAGCTTGGCGTGGCGATGTGGAAACCCTACAGGGGTTTGCTGGCGCAGCAGCGTGACAATCTGTTCACCCTGCACGGCGACTTGCTGGCCCGGCCGGGGCCACGCATGGCCGAGGGAGCGGCCGAGCTGTGCGAAAAGCTGGAACGGGCACGTCAACGCCGTCCGTGAGCTTGCGTTAAAGAGGTAAGCAATTGCAAAATACGGCCCGGCAACCGGGCTTTCCGCGAAAAAAGTGGTAATCTCGCGATCGTTCGCTCAACTCATTCAAGAAGGATATTTATGCGTTCTCTGCGTTTTGTTCTCGCCGCTGCCGGCCTGATCGCCAGCACCGCGTTCGCCTCGCCGGTCGCCCCGCAAAATGGCGCCGAATACATGACGCTGGACACGCCGCAGCCGGTCCAGGCGGTGGGCAAGAAGATCGAAGTGATCGAATTTTTCATGTTCCACTGCCCGCATTGCAACGCGTTGGAACCAACCCTGGCCGACTGGGTCAAACGGCAGGGTGACAACATCAACTTCAAGCGGATGCATTTACCGTACTCCGGTGCCAACGATCCGGAAGCGCATCTGTTCCTCACGCTTGAAGCGATGGGCAAGGCCGAGGAGTACACGCCGAAGGTCTTCCGTGCCTTCCACGTCGAGCACCTGCGCCTGAACAGGGACGAGGCCATCATCGACTGGGCGGCCAAGAACGGCCTGGACAAGGCCAAGTTCCTGGACACCTGGAATTCCTTCGGTGTACTGACTAAACTGAAACGCGTGCCGGCCATTACCGCCGCCTACAAGGTCGATGGCGTACCGACGATCATCGTCGATGGCCGTTTCCTGACCTCGCCGTCGCTCGTGTCGGCGGCGAACAGGAACGTGCCGGAAGCGCAAATTCTGACCGGAACCACCCAGGTGCTCGATGCCCTGGTGGCCCAGGCCAAAAAAGACAAGGGCGTTGCGCCAGCAAAGACCGGAAAATGAGCGATGTAGAGAAAAAGATCCTCAAGATTTACGACGGCTCCCGGCCGAACGAGGAGGATCTGTTCGAAACCAGCCAGGTCAACCAGCTGGCGTGGACGCTGGTGGTGGTCCTGGCGGGCGTGGTGCTGTGGCTTGCCATTGCGCTCGTCAACGCTGAGAACCAGCGCTATGCCCTGGTGACCAATAAATGTGCCGATCCCGTCTTCAAAGGCGAAATCGACAAGAAGTGCCTGGAACTGGTGCGCTCGCGCGATCACTGGTGGGAACACTTGTGGTACGGCGCTACCCATTTGTGGCCTGAGCCGGCCAAGTAAAGTTCCGCGTGCGCTAGATCGGCAACACCATCGTCATGCTCGCGCCGCCCAGTGGCGAGCTGCCGATCCGGATGGTTCCACCGTGTAGCGTCACGGCCTTTTGCGCAATCGACAGGCCCAGCCCGAAGCCGCCGCTGGCGCGGTCGCGGCTGCGGTCGAGCCGATAGAAGGGCTCGAAAATCCGCTCCCGCTCGGCTTCGGGAATCCCGGGGCCATCATCTTCCACGCTGATTTCTATGCGGTCTGCCCGGCGCAGCGCCTTCACCGCGATGCGCTGGTCCGCATACTTCGCGGCATTGCGCAGCAAATTGTCGAACGCGCGCAGCACCAGGCGCTGGTCGCCGGTAAAGCTGCCCAGCGCGCCAAGCTGCAGATCGACCTGCCGGTCCAGGCCGGCGACGCATTCGCGCAGCGCCGCCGCCAGGTCGAAGGGCGCCAGGCTGAGCGCTTGCGCACTGTCGAGCCGGATCATTCCCAATAGCTCATTGACCAGCGTATTGAGCTCGGCCACATCGCCTTCCATGGCGGCGATGCGGGTTTCCAGCGCCGGATCGTCGACCTTGTCGCGCAGCAGCTCCAGTGCGAATTCCAGGCGCGCAATCGGCGTGCGCAGTTCGTGCGAGACCGAATGCATCAGGTTTTTCTGGCTATCGATCAAGCCTGCGATGCGCCCGGCCATGTCGTTCATGCGCTCGGCCAGCGGGTAGATGCTGGCGCCGGGCCTGAGCCGCGCGCGCGCTTCCAGCTTTCCTTCGCCGACCTGGCGCGCCACCTCGGACAACTGCTGCAAGCCTTTCCAGTGCGAGCACGACCACCAGCCGATGGGAATGAGCAAGGCCAGCGCCACGATCACGAAGCGCACGGCTTCGATGCGCACGGCCAGGCCGACGTCGAGCGGCAGGTCGCGCGCCACGATGGCTTCGCTGTCGCTGCCGATGTAGCTGTTGCCGGTACGGTCCACCCGCCGGTAAAACGCCTTGTTGCGCGCGTCGATGACGACCTCGCCCCGTTCCAGCGCGGCGCGCTGTCCGGCCGGTACGGCGGCCAGCGCCCGGTCCAGGCCGATCAACTCCAGCCGCACCTTGGATACTTCGCGCACCTTGTTCAGGCGCGCCAGCCACTCGTCGGTGGGGGCCTGGTCGACGTATTGTTCCAGCAGAAAAATCTGCGCGGCGGCCTGGCGCCGGGCGATATCGTCCAGCGGGTCGCCGAACAGGCGGCTGACGGACCAGTAGATCAGCAAGGTCGCCACCGTGATCGACAGCATGATCAGGACGGCGAAGCGGAGGAAGAGGCGATTCATCTTGCCCATTGTATAAGACCATTGCCCCGGCCGCGACATTACAAATTCACGACAATTGGCCGACAGTCGCAGGGGGACTGGCGCGCCCCGCCTGGCTAAGATGGCGGCATCGGGTTTTTCCGTTTGCCCGCCGATGCGAGCGTATCGCGGGCTTTTTTTATTCTGAAGGATGGATCATGCAGCGAGCAAGAGGACTGACGTGGGCACTGCCATTGGCCAGTGTATTGTTCCTGGCAGGATGCGGCGGCGAAGGCGGCGATCCGGGCCCCGATCGCCAGGCCGGCAACAGCATCGCCGTCGGCGAACCCAATCCCGGCGGCGCCATCGACACCAGCAAGTTTGTCGCCCAGGCCCAGGACCCCGTCTGTGCCGACGTCCGCAACCGCCTCTTCGTGATCGATCAGCAATACGTGTTCTGGGACCGCGCCGGCAATTGCGCCGACGCCGCCTATTCCTACCGTCTGTACGGCAACACCACCGAGAAACTGCTTTGCTCGCAGGAAGACAGCATCGCCGGTCCGCGCAGCGCGTGCAGCGACGACGCTGCCAAGACCCTGTTCGACATCATCGTCAAGCATCCGGATGCCAGCGACCTGGGTCTGGGCAGTGGCCACAAGGTGGAAAAGGTCAACTTTACCGTGCTCAACCCGCCGTTCGTCCAGATCGACCGGCGCTTCTCGTCCGGCATTTCGACCAGCAGGAACGTGGTGATCAAGGATGCCGGCAGCTGGAATGCGCTGTGGCGTGAACATGCCCCCGAAGAACCCGTACCGGCAATCGACTTCAGCACGACGATGGTACTGGGCGTATTCATGGGCACCCAGCCGGGCGGCTGCTACGCCACCGATATCACCGGCGTGACGCACAAGGACGGCAAGCTGATCGTCGCCAGGACCGATTCCGGCCCCAATATCCTGGAGCTGTGCACCATGGTGATCACCACGCCGGGCCAGCTGGTGCGCACGGCGCGCAGCGATGAACCCGTCGAGTTTGTGACGATAGCGAAGAAGCCGCAGTAAGGCAGTGTCGCACGGCAAGCCGTAGAATGGCGGTCCGTGCCCACTTCCGCCCCCCAGACATGAACAAGCTTTTTGCCCTCGCCCTGTGCGGCGCCTGCAGCGGCGCCGCTGCCCAGACGCCGGCGTCCAATCTGATGCCGGACGGCAGCCATGACATGTATGTCGGGCTGGGGGCGATCGCGCAGCCGCGTTTCGAGGGCGCGGACGCGCGCCGCACGCGCGCCTTGCCGCTGTTGCAGTTTGAGTTCAGCAACGGTCTGTTCGTTTCCGGCATGAGTGCCGGCTGGCACCTGTCGCAGCGGCCGGGACTGGAATTCGGCCCCTTGCTGGCCGTGCAGCCGCGCCGCGACGAGGGTGGCATGGGCGGCGCCGTGGGCGGTACCTCGCCCGACAACTCCTACCTGGCCGCCCCGCCCATGGGAGTCACGGCCGTCGGCAGCAACCGGCTGGCGGGCATGCAGGTCATCAAGGCGCACTTGCAGGGCGGGGCCTTTCTCAATTATGAGTTCGCCCGCGGCCTGCGCCTGACCAATAGTGTGCTGTATGGCGCCGGCGGCAACGGTGTGGCCTGGGAACTGGGCGTGCAGCGCGTGGCCGCCGATTTTGCCAGCCACCACCGGCTCTCGGTCTCGCTCGGCGCCACCGTCGTCAACCGGGCCTGGAACCAGGCTTTTTTCGGGGTGGGCGAGAGCGACCACCTGGTCTCGGGCAACCCGCGCTATGCACCGGGCGGCGGCGTCAAGGACGTGTTCGTCGGAGCGCGCTGGAACTGGGCCTTGTCGCCCGCCTGGATGCTCACCACTGGCGCGCGCGTGGCGCGCCTGTCGGGCGACGCGCGGCGCAGCCCGCTGGCCGAACGTCCCACCCAAACCTCGATTTCCACCGGCCTGGCTTACCGCTTCTGATCATGAGACTCGCGCGCCCCTTCCTTGCGTTCTGCGTTGTGCTGCTGACGGCAGCGGGCGCCGCTGCGCAGGCGCGCGACGGCGCTTGGGTCAGCTATCGCGATGCCTACCGCGCCATGGTGGTGTTCGACAAGTATGGCAAGCCGAAGAATCTGATCCAGAGCCATTTGCAGGTCGTGCCGAGGGAAAAGGGCGTGACGCTCGACGGCATACAGCTGACCCTGCAAGGCAAGGCCAACGAACTGAGTCTGCCGCTGGATGGGGCAGGGCGCGCCGTGTTTCCGCTGCTCAAGGCGGCCTATGACGACAACGCCAGTCTGGTGCTCAACCGCAAGCCTGGCGACTACAGCTTCCGCCGCCGCGTCTCGATCGCCATCCGGCCCGACGGGGTGTACGACAGCGCCGACCTGCGCGCCGCCTGCGAGCAGGTGCTGGAATTCGAACGTGATGCCGGGACCGGCGCGGCGGGGCGCCGCTGTGTCGGGGTGCGCTTCGCCTTTGCGCGCGGGCAGGGCGAGCCGGGGCTGCGGCTGCGCCAGGCGGACGGCGTACTCAAGCCGCTGGCGGCGCTGGACGGGGCCGCCTTTCCGGGCGACCCCAACGACAATTACAGGGTGGTGAATCTGCGATTCGGCGACGCCGGCCAGGTGCTGACCCATGCCGTGCCGGTCGCCATTGCGGCGCTGATCGAATAATTACTCGTCGATCGCTTTCAGGAAGGAAATCGACGGCGCGAAGAAGTACTCGCCACCGCGCAAGTTGACGAAGCCGGAGAAATCGAAAGGTTCGGTCATCGATTCGCCGTACTGCCTGGGATAACGCTGGCCGTGCGGACCGGCGCCCTGGCCGATGAGCGGATCGATGCCGGTGCCCGGATGCGGAAAGTCGCGCGCGTTGGCCCAGTATTGCTGCGTGGTTTCGAACTGGCGTGCCAGGTCGGCCTGGTAGGCCATGAACAGCAGGCCGACCCCCGCGCTGGGTTTGTTCTCGATGCCGTCGCTGTTGGGTTCGTCGCTGCGGCAGCCGTAGGGGATGCCGCGCCGCGCCATCAGGGCCGCTTTGCTGCCCGCCACATCGCGCGGATTGACTTTGCGCACGTGGCCGGCGAACGGGCATTTCATGCCCTCCGCATCGGCGGCGTAATTGAAGTTATTGGGCACGCCGCCGTCGGCCGGCGTCACCGGCGCCTCGTCGTCGTGCAAGGTTACCGGGGTGCCGTTCTCGAAGCGGCCCACCACCGAGGCGCCCGCGCGTTCGCCGGCATTGTCCATCACTTCGGCGAGCTGCACCTCGCGGCGCTTGAAGCCGCGCACGTTCTGTTCCAGCTTGCGGAACACGAAATAGCTGCCGCAGCTGTGCTCGCCCTTGCCGCCGGGGCATTTCACCAGCAGCTGGCTGAGTGGAATCGACGGGTTCCACTGGTCGATTCCGCCCTCGGCACTTTCCTGATCGACATCTTCCTGCAGCGCCAGCGGCTGGCTGCGTCCATCCACGTAACCGAAGTGTTCGATGCCGTTGCCGTCGTCGTTGAACAGGGCGCGCCCGGTTTCGCTGCCGATCAGGCGCACCGCGCCGCCGGTCAGGGCGATGCGGGTCTGGTAAGCCATCAGCCAGGCCAGCTGTTCTTCTTCGCTGTCGACGCCGGCGATCACCATCGCATGCGCCTCGGCGGCCAAGTGCTGGTCCCAGGTGCTCACAGGCGGGTCGGACAGCTTGCGCGTGCGCATGCCGGCGCAAAAGGCGGGATCGTCCGGCATCGCCGCCTGCCTGCCCAGTGCCTCATAGCCCTTGGCGCTCAGGAACACCGTGGAAAATGGCGCCATCGACATGCCGGTGGCCTTGAAGAGCGTGGCGCCGGTCAATTGCTGCAGTGCCGTAGTGGCTTCGCAGCCGAGCTCGTGCATAAACTCGCGCGCACCCGCCTGCTGCTGCGGATCGAAGGCCAGCAAGAGATGGATGGTGAAGTGGCGCCCATGCCCCTTGAGGATATTGCCCTGCAGGTCGTTGAGCATGGCCAGCTCGGCGTTCGTGTCGGCGCTGCGGACGGCCAGCGAGCGGGTCCAGGAAAGCGTTTGTTGAAGATTCAGGGTCATGATGAGGCCTTCAATGTGAACTCGTGAAGTCCTATCATCGGAAAACGGACAGTCAGCGCTTTAATTCATGTCAGGAAACATTAAAGTTCCGAAAGCCAGTCAGGCCCAGGCAGACGGGGAGAACAGGTAACCTTCGCCCCATACAGTCTTGATTTTTTCCGAGTCGGCGTCGTCGAATTTACGGCGCAGCTTGGAAATGCAATTGTCGATACTGCGGTCCATCCCATCGAATTCGATGCCGCGCATTTTTTTCAGAATCGCGTCACGGGACAACACCTTGCCGGCCGATTCGGCCAGTACGAGCAGCAGTTTATACTCGGTATTGCTTAAAATGCAAACGTTGTCACGCCAAGTGACGCTGCGATCGCTGGTGGCGATCATTAATTCTCCAAATACCAACACTCCGGCGTCCGCCGGCGCCTTGGCGCTGGCGCGGCGCATCAAGGCGCGCAGGCGCGCCAGCAGCACGCGCGGCTGCACCGGCTTGTTGACGAAGTCGTCCGCGCCCTGTTCCAGCACCGACACTTCATCGTAGGAATCCTCGCGCGCGGTCAGGATCAGGATCGGCACCTCGGCCACTTCGCGGATCTGGCGGCACACCACCACCCCATCCAGGCCGGGCAGCATCAGGTCGAGCACCACCACATCCGGGGCGCTGCGCTTGAACGCGGCCAGCGCCTCGTCGCCGCGCGCCACCAGCTCGACCGTGAATTCGTAGCCGCTTAGATATTCGCTTATCAACTGCGCCAGGCGCGCATCGTCTTCCACCAGCAGTACTCGGACCATGTGTTTCTCCTTCTACCGGGATTGTATAAGAGCAAACACGGAAATCCCGCGATGTCGCTGCCCGCCGACAAACCGTTACAGACTGATGACAATTGCGGTTAGTTCATTCTGGTGCGGAAGCGCAGCAAGGTGGGGAGCCGGCGTACGGTGGCGCAAGGCTTGCGCGAAAAAAAAGCCAGCAACTGAACATTGCTGGCCTTTCAAGAGCGACTGCTGGAACAATCAGGCGAAGTTTTGCGCCACGAAATCCCAGTTCACCAGACCCCAGAACGTCTCGACATACTTGGCGCGCAGGTTGCGGTAGTCGATGTAATAAGCGTGCTCCCACACGTCGCAGGTCAGCAGCGCCTTGTCGGCGGTGGTCAGCGGGGTGGCGG
>CAMLIL010000061.1 GCA_946480015.1 uncultured Oxalobacteraceae bacterium
ATACCCAATAAAACACAAAAAGCACGCTCCACTCGAAAACAATCGTGCGGGCGTTTGTAAACGTTCAAAATCTTAACTTTTACAGCCCGTGCTTACTGCGGCAGTAGGGTGAATATAGGGGCATGGTAGCCCTTAAAGTTTGCGCTAGATCAAACTATTCGGCATGTTGCCATTTCTACACAGGGCCGGGATAGCTGGCTGCCTTCGGATTAAGCAGGGCCCATGCAATGTACTCGTCCAGGCCCGCCATCCAGTCGCGCCAGTCGCGCGCGGCGATCACCGGATAGGCCATCAGCACGCGCAGGCGCTGCTCCAGGTGGCGCGCTTCCTGCCCCAGGATGCGAAAGCCGAAGGTGGCGGCCGATCCGGCGATGGTGTGCAGCACCTGGTGCATTTCCTTGACCAGCTCCTGGTCGGGCGCATCGGCGTCGAAGCGGGCGCGCATGTCCTGCAGGCGCCGCATGGTCGCCGGAATGCCCGCGGCGAACTTTTCATTGAGCGCGTTCAGGCGCGCGAAAAAATCCTGATCGATCGGTGTGGCCATTGCGTTGGTGTTATTTGGTACCGAAGATGCGGTCGCCCGCGTCGCCCAGTCCCGGCACGATATAGGCGTGCCCGTTCAGGTGCGAATCGAGCGAGGCCACATACAGCTTGACGTGGGGATGGGCGGCCTGGAACACTTCCACGCCTTCGGGCGCGGCCACCAGGGCCAGGAAGATGATCTGTTCGTCCGGCACGCCGCGCCGCTTGAGCACGTCGATCGCGTGCACCGCCGAGTTGCCGGTGGCGACCATCGGATCGCACAGGATGAAGGTGCGGTCGACGGTGTCGGGCAGGCGCACCAGGTATTCGACCGGCAGGTGGGTGCCGGGATCGCGAAACACGCCCACATGGCCCACCCGCGCCGACGGCACCAGTTCCAGCAGGCCGTCGCTCATGCCGATGCCCGCGCGCAGGATCGGCACGATGGCCAGCTTCTTGCCGGCGATGACGGGGGCATCGATGGTTTCCAGCGGGGTCTCGATCTTGCGGGTCGTCAGCGGCAGATCGCGGGTGATTTCGTAACCCATCAGCAGCGTGATTTCCTTGAGCAGCTCGCGGAAGGTGCGCGTGGAGGTGTCGCGCTCGCGCATATGGCTCAGCTTATGCTGGATCAGCGGATGGTTCAGGATGAACAGATTGGGAAAACGGGGATCTTGTTTCATTGTGCGCGTAAGGATAGGGTCGGCAAGTGGCGATGGCTTTTGGCCAGGGCATCATTATCCCAGCCCGAAGCTGGGTTTGTCCGCAACAATTAGCAAATATATCTTGCCAGCTTTCATGCCACCAGCGCGCGCGCCAGGATGGCCGCGCAATCGGCGCCCTGCCCCAGCCGGCCGAATGCGCCACCGGCGCCGCGCGCCAGCCGCGTCGCCAGGAACGCCGCGCTCACATGCGCGGGCGCGTGCCGCAGCAGCAAGGCGCCCTGCACCGCCACCACGATGCGTTCGCTCAGCCGGCGCGCGCCGGATTCGTCGAGCGGCTGCGCCAGCTCGGCCAGCAGGGCCGCCCGGTACGCGCTGAAGGCCGGGCCGGCCAGCTGCAGTTCGTCGGCCAGCGCGTCGCGCGCCGCCGGCGCCTTGGCGAAGGCGCGCAGCACGTCCAGGCACATCACATTGCCCGAGCCTTCCCAGATCGAATTGACCGGCGCTTCGCGGTACAGGCGCGCCAGCGGGCCGTCTTCGACGTAGCCGTTGCCGCCCATGACTTCCATCGCCTCGCCGGCGAATGCGATGGCGCGCTTGCAGATCCAGTACTTGCCGGCCGGGGTCAATACGCGGCCCAGCAGCGCCTGCGCGGGGTCGGCGCGCTCGTCGAAGCAGCGCGCCAGGCGCAGGGCAAACGCGGTCGCCGCCTCCGATTCGAGCGCCAGGTCGGCCAGCACGTTTTGCATCAGCGGCTGCGCGGCCAGCGCGCGCCCGAAGGCCTGACGCTGGCGCGCGTGGTGCAATGCATGGGTCAGCGCGGCGCGCATGATGCCGGCGCTGCCCAGCACACAATCGAGGCGCGTATGGCTGCCCATCTCGAGAATGGTCGGGATGCCGCGTCCGACAGCGCCCACCAGCCAGCCTTGGGCGCCGCGAAACTCCACCTCCGACGACGCGTTCGAGCGGTTGCCCAGCTTGTCCTTGAGGCGCTGCACCGCGATCGCATTGCGGCTGCCGTCGGGCAGAAAACGCGGCAGCAGGAAACACGACAGGCCGGCCTCGCCGGTCTGCGCCAGGATCAGGTGGGCATCCGATTGCGGCGCCGAGAAAAACCACTTGTGGCCGACGATGCGCCAGGGGCCGCCGGGATCGTCCAGCATTTCGGCGCGCGTGGTATTCGCGCGCACGTCGGTGCCGCCCTGCTTTTCCGTCATGCCCATACCGATCAGGGCGCCCTGCTTCTGCGCGACCGGCAGCGCGCGCGGATCGTACTGGCGCGAGAGGATCTTCGGCAGCCATTCGGCCGCCAGCGCCGGCGCCTGGCGCAAGGCCGGCACCGAAGCGAAGGTCATCGTCACCGGGCACTGGGCGCCGTTCTCCACCTGTCCGAACAGCAGATACGCGGCGGCGCGGGCGACCTGCGCGCCCGGCCGCGGCGCTTCCCATGGCGCGGCGTGCGCGCCGGCGCCGATCATCAGCGCCATCAGCCGGTGCCAGGCTGGATGGAATTCGATCTCGTCGAGGCGGCGGCCGGCGCGGTCCACGCTGTGCAGCCGGGGCGGATCTTGATTGGCCTGGCGCCCCAGGTCGAGCACTTCGGCGCTTCCCAGTTGGCCGCCAAGCGCGTCGAGCCCGGGTCCGGCCCAGAGCGCGCCTTCGCGCGCCAGCGCTTCCTGCAAGGCAGTGTCGCAGCGGAACAGATTGACGTTCTCGAACGGCGTCGACTGGTTAAAGACCGCGTGGGTATCGAATGGATTCATGATAACTCCTTGACAATGCGCAGCGCCGGGGCAGAACCTGGCGATGCAGGCTAGCGCAATCGACTTGACAGCGCAAGGAGTGGGCTTTCCTCCACAGCGGAAGAGGCCAATCTTGTGAGTTGCATCAAATTTCTACGAAACAAGGTGTTAGGGAACCGCTTTCGATGAGTATGAGCATCTTTCAATGATACATTTCTTCCTACTTTGGTAAACTTGCTTGCGGTAACATGGCATGTTGCCATCACGGCGCTGAAATGGCTTTTTTGGCATGCCAACGAATTACGAAAGTTTATAGGTACGATGCGCTCCAGTTCACTCAACGTCTCCGCTCCCGACGTGCAAAATGAGCTAGACCACCTGCTCGACGGGGTGGGCGATATCGTATTTCGCACCGACAGCGACGGCGAAATCCGCTTCGCCAGCCAGCGCGCCATGCGGCTGGTGCACCTGCCGCTGCCGCCGCAAACGGCCAATCTGGCCACGCTGGTGCTCGACGCCGACCAGGGCATGCTGCGCAATGCGCTGGCGGACGCCGCCGCCAGCGGCGAGCCGGTTAAGGTCGAGGCGCGCGTGCGCACCATCGAAGGCGAGGTCTGGTTCGAACTGCGCGTGTTGCGCGTCGACGCCGCCAGCCTGGTCGCGGTGGGGCGCGACATGACCGCGCAGAATGCCACCGAAGCGCGCCTGCGCCACATGGCCACCCACGACGCCCTCACCGAACTGCCCAACCGCCTGCTGCTGTCGGACCGCATCCGCATGGTGATTGCCCACGCGCGCCGTTCCGGCCAGGGCTTCTCCGTGGCCACCATCGGCCTGGACGGCTTCAAGAAGGTCAACGACGGCCTCGGCCACCCGGTCGGCGACGCGGTGCTGCGCATCGCCGCCGCGCGCCTGCGCAAGACCTTGCGCGACTCGGACACCATCGCCCGCGTGGGCGGCGACGAATTCGTCGCGGTCCTGCCGGGCACTTACACCGACGCGCAGATCAAGCTGGTGACCGGGCGCCTGCTGGCGACGCTACAGTCGCCGTTCGAAATCGACGGCCACACCATATATGTCAGCGCTTCCATCGGCATCGCCATCTATCCCCAGCACGCCGAGGACGAAGTGCGCCTGGTAGCGCTAGCTGACGCGGCCATGGGACGCGCCAAGGACACCGGCAAATCGCGTTCCGTGGTCTACAGCGCGCGCACCAGCGGCCCGCCCGAGCACGACATCTCGCTCGAAGCGGCCATGTTCAACGCCGTGCGCGAAGGCGAATTCCTGCTCTACTACCAGCCCATCGTCGACGCCCCCACGCGCCAGATCCAGGGCTTCGAGACGCTGATGCGCTGGAAGCACCCGACCCTGGGCATGGTGCCGCCGGCGCGCTTTATCCCGATCGCCGAAACCAATGGCCTGATCAACCTGCTGGGCGCCTGGGCCCTCAAGGCGGCCTGCGTGCAGCTCAAGCAGTTCGAGGAAGTGGCCAAACGCGAACTGTACATCTCCGTAAACATCAGCCCGCGCCAGTTCCGCAACGATAAATTCCTCGATGTGCTCGACAATGCGCTGGCCTTCTCCCACTTGAGCGGCGACCGGCTGGTACTGGAGATCACCGAAGGCACCCTGATGATCGACCCCGCCCACGCCGAGAGCATCCTGGCTAAAATGGCGCAGCGCAAGGCGCGCATCGCCATCGACGATTTCGGCACCGGCTACTCGTCGCTGGCCTACCTGAAGCGCTTCCCGATCTCGGTGCTGAAAATCGACCGCGCCTTCATCAAGGACCTGCCCGACTCGCAGAAAGATGCCGCGATCTGTAACGCCGTGCTCGATCTGGCAAAACACCTGAAGCTTTCGGTCGTGGCCGAAGGCGTCGAAACCGAAGAACAGATGCGCTACCTGGATCAGCGCGGCTGCGAATACGTGCAGGGCTACCTCACCGGCAAACCGATGCCGGCCCACGTCGCGATGGCGGCATTAAAGGAGAACCTGTACGCCGAACTGCTGCCGAGCGAACTGCGGGCGGGAATTTTATGACACTACAAGCCACACTGCCGCTGCGCACCAGCGGCGAAGCCACTCTCGCCCTGCTATGGGAACGTATCCGCAAGCAGGGCGACATGCCCGGCTTCACCAAGGCCATCGGTGCCATCCTGGGCGCCATGCGCGGCGAGGACGAGCACGAATTTTCCATGACCCAGACGGTGCTGTCGGACCCGGTCCTGACCCAGAAGGTGCTGCGCCTGGCCAACAGCTCGATGTATTCGGCGTTCGGCCAGCGCATCAACACCGTCTCCAAAGCCGTGCTGGTGCTGGGCACCGAAGCGATCGGCCACCTGGCGCTGGGCCTGAAACTGATCGAGGAACTGACCAACGCCTCGCCCAAGTCGGCGCTTGCCCACGTCGAAATGGAAAAGGCCGTGCTGGCCGGGATGGTGGCCCAGCAGGTCGCGTCCAGCGCCGAGTCGCGCGATCCCGAGGAAGCCGTGGTGTGCTCCATGCTGCACACGCTGGGCCGTATGATGATCACCTTCTACATGCCGGAACGCTGGAACGCGCTGCAGCACGAGGCCGGCGAAGGCCGCGAGGACGAAGCCGCCGTCGCCGTGCTGGGGCTGTCGATGGAAAAAATCGGCCGCGCCGCCGCCGAACACTGGGGTCTGCCGCGCAACCTGATCGACGGCATGCGCCGCATCGAGCCGGGCGCCCCGCCGGCCAACTTCAGCCATGAAGACTGGCTGGCCGCGGTGTCGACGATGTCGTCGCAGTGCGCCGACTCGCTGTGGCACGACGACGCCGCCGGCGCCGAAGCGGTCAAGCTGCTGGTGGCGAACTTCTCGCCCATGCTGGGCGTAGGGACGGACAGCATCCTGGGGGCGATCGAACGCGCCAAGGTGGTGGCCGCCAACGATCTGTCGATCGCCCCGCTGGCCAAGCCGGCCGAGAAGCGCGCCAAGGCCCTGGCCAGCGCGCGCGTGCGCGCCGAGGGCAACAAGATCCTGCTCAGCGGCGTGGCCGACATGCGCGACGTGCTCGGCACCGCCAGCCCCGGCCAGATGCTGTCGATGGCGCTCGAAACCGTGTATCAGGGCCTGACCTTCTCGCGCGCCGCCGCATTCCTGCGCAACCGCCGCGAGAACAAGTACTCGGCCAAAATGGGCTTCGGCGACGGCGTCAAAGACCTGATACCAAAAATGGTGTTCGACGACGCCTACCAGCCGAACGTGTTCCACGCCTCGCTCGGCAGCGACCGCGTGATTTTCATCGAGAACGCGCGCGACCCGAAATTCGCCGCCAAGCTGCCCGACTGGTGGAAGAATTCACTGGCCGACGCGCGCAGCTTCGTCATTCTGCCGCTGTGCACCAACGGCCAGCCGGCCGGTTTCATCTACGGCGACTGGGACGCGAGCTTCCCGGCCATCGCGCTGAGCCAGACCGAATTCTCGCTGCTCAACGACCTGCGCGCGCTGGTCGTGCAAACCGTGGAACGGCGCCAGCAGGTGGAGACGGCCGCCGCCGTCAAAGGGCGTTAACGGCGATCGGGGCGCAATGGTGCGCCGCGAAGGTGGCCGCATGCATCGACTGGCCCAGCGGCAGTGCCGCGATCGAACCGGCACCAGGCGCGTGCGCGCAGTACGCAAACAGGAACGCCGCGAAGCGGACAGTCTGAAGCGGCGCTCAGCCCAGCTTGGGCGTGGCCACCTGCACGTCGCCGCACTGCGCGCGGTGCATCAGCGCGTGATCGATCAGCACCAGGGCCAGCATGGCTTCGGCGATCGGGGTGGCGCGGATGCCGACGCAGGGATCGTGGCGCCCGAAGGTCTCCACCGTCACCGGATTGCCGGCCTTGTCGATCGAGCGGCGCGGGGTGCGGATCGACGAGGTCGGCTTGATGGCGATCGACACGGTGATGTCCTGTCCGGTCGAAATCCCGCCCAGCACGCCGCCGGCGTTATTGCCCACGAAGCCTTCCAGGGTCAGTTCGTCGCCATGCTCGGAGCCGCGCTGCGACACCGACTTGAAGCCGGCGCCGATTTCCACGCCCTTGACGGCGTTAATCCCCATCATGGCGTAGGCGATGTCGGCGTCGAGCTTGTCGTAGATCGGCTGGCCCAGGCCCACCGGAACGTTCTTGGCCACCACGTCGATGCGCGCGCCGATCGAGTCGCCATCCTTGCGCAGCGCGTCCATGTACGCTTCCATTTGCGCGATCAGGGCCGCGTCGGCGCTGGCGGCGAAGAAGGGATTGTTGGGCACATGCTCGAACGATTCGAACGGCACCACGATGTCGCCCAGCTGGCTCATGCAGCCCATGAACTCGGTGCCGTACTGCTCCTTGAGCCACTTCTTGGCGATGGCCGCCGCGCCGACCACCGGCGCGGTCAGGCGCGCCGACGAACGGCCGCCGCCGCGCGGATCGCGCACGCCGTACTTGTGCCAGTAGGTGTAGTCGGCATGGCCGGGACGGAAGCTGTCGACGATATTGCCGTAATCCTTGCTGCGCTGGTCCTGGTTGCGGATCATCAGCATGATCGGCGTGCCGGTGGTCTTGCCTTCGTACACGCCGGACAGGATCTCGACCTGGTCGGGTTCCTGGCGCTGGGTGACGTGGCGCGAGGTGCCCGGCTTGCGCCGGTCCAGATCGGGCTGGATGTCGGCTTCGGACAGCGTCAGCCCCGGTGGACAGCCATCGACGATGCAGCCAATCGCCGGGCCGTGCGATTCGCCAAAGGTGGTAACGGAAAACAGCTTGCCAAAGGAATTGCCGGACATGATCTTGAATGGAGTGGCGGAAAGGTCAATTCTACCAGCCCGGACGGCATTACGGCGTCTTCAGGCCGACAGCGTCCCGTCGACCACGGTGACGCTATGGCCGCCGATCCAGGGAGCGCCGTCGCGGTAGGTGACGCCGATGCGCCCGTCGCAGCCCACGCTGGTGCCCTGGCGCGCCGAGTAAGCGGCCGCGCCGCGGCTTTCGCGCAGCACCCAGGCGATGCAGGCGTTGGCGCTGCCGGTGACCGGGTCTTCGGCGATGGCGCCGTTCTTGTTGAAAAAGGCGCGCACTTCGAAGTCGACCGTGCTGCCGGGCCCGTGCGGGCCGAACACCGCCACGCCCGCCACATCCTGGCCCAGCAGCTGCAGCATCGCCTCGCAGCGCGGCTGCACCGCCAGGCAGGCTTCGGCCGACTGGAGGCGCACCACCAGCCAGCCGATTCCGATGCGCGCGATCAGCGGCCTGAAGCCGGGCTCGAAAGCCTCGGTCTGCAGCGCGGCCGCCAGGGTGGGCAGGAAGGCCTCGTGCATGATCTGCAGGGTGGCCGGCGGCGCGCGAAATGCCAGCGCCGAGGCCGCGCCGATATCGACCGGCACCAGCCCGACGCCGCATTCCTGCACCAGACGGCCGGGTGTGCGCGGGTTCAGGCCGTGTTCCAGCAAGGCGTGCGCGGTGCCCAGCGTGGGATGGCCGGCGAAGGCGAATTCGCCGCCGGGCGAAAAAATCCGCACGCGGTAATCGGCCTGCGGGTCCGCCGGCGCCAGCACGAAGGTGGTTTCGGACAGATTGGTCCAGCGTGCGATGGCCTGCATCTGGTCGGCGTTCAAGCCCTCGGCGTCGAGCACCACCGCCAGCGGATTGCCTTTGAAGGCAACGCTGGTGAACACATCGATCTGCTTGAAACGCCGCCGTTGCGGCATGCCGGGCACCGGTCAGTCCTGTTCGGTTTCGGCCGGCCAGTCGCGAATGTAGGCTTTGAGCATGCGGTTTTCAAAGCTCTGCGCTTCCAGCACGGCGCGCGCCACGTCGTAGAACGAGATCACGCCCAGCAGCGTCTTGGCGTTCATCACCGGCAGATAGCGCGCGTGCTTTTCGAGCATCATGCGGCGCACTTCATTGACTTCGGTGTCCGGCGTGACCGTGATCGGATGGTCGTCCATGTACTTGCGCACGGTGCCGGCGCCGATTTCGCCGCCGTTCTTGTGCAGCACCTTGATCACTTCGCGGAAAGTCAGCATACCCACCAGGTCGCCGAATTCCATCACGACGAGCGAGCCGATATCCTTCTCCGCCATGGTATTGACCGCGTCCACCAGCGGGGTGTCGGGCGTGGCCGTGTAGAGAATATTGCCTTTGACTTGAAGGATTTCGGAAACTTTCATGATGCCCGCCTTTTATCTGGTGAGGTTATAAAGAGGTATTTTTTATAAGCCTTGCTTCGAATGTAGCGTAAGCGTGTAAAAAAATCCAGAGTTGTGATTTATTAAAGCAGCTCTCCGGTGCGCACCAGGCATCATGCTAGGATGCCGCGAACGGGAGAGCGAGATGATCTTCGACGTACAGGACCGCAGCACCTATGCCGACACCGGCGAAAAAGCCTTCGACCCGGCCCTGCCGACCTGGGTGTTCATCCACGGCGCGCTGAACGACCATTCCGTATGGGCGCCCCAAATCGGCTCTGTCGCGCAGCATGGTTTCAACGTGCTGGCGCCGGACCTGCCGGGACATGGCCGCAGCCAGGGCCCGGCACTGGAAACGGTCGAGGCGCTGGCCGAATGGCTGCTGGCCGCGCTCGACGCGGCCGGGGCCGCCCAGGCCACGCTGATCGGTCACAGCATGGGGTCCCTGATTGCACTGGAAGCCTGTCTGCGGGCTCCACAGCGGGTCAGCGCGCTGGCGCTGCTGGGGTCAAGCTATCCGATGAAGGTATCGGCAGCCTTGCTCGGCACCGCGCGCGACGACGAGGCGGCCGCCATCGAGATGGTCAGCCAGTGGTCGCACGCGCCGGCCGCCCAGGCAGCCGGCCTGGCGGAGGCATCCAAACGCCTGATGCAGCGCATGGCGGCGCTCAACCCGCAGCACCTGCTCTACACCGACCTGAACGCCTGCAACGCCTACGCCAATGGCGAGGCCGCAGCGCGCGCGGTCAGCTGTCCGGCGCTGTTCGTACTCGGATCACAGGACAGGATGACGCCGCCCAAATCGGCCAGGCTGCTCACCGCGGCCATCGCGCACGCGACGGTGGTGCAGGTCGATGCCGGCCACCAGATGATGGCCGAGCAGCCCGGCGCGGTACTGAACGCCCTGCTTCAGCTGGCGAATTGCTCCGCCAGGGTTTGACCGAGGCCCGCTTCGACCGAACTCTCGACCATGCGCGCGAGCGCGCCGGTGTCAAGCGTGGCAGGGCTGTCGACGTCGATGGACGGCTGCGAGCCGATCCCGCCGAACACGAACAGGCGGTACACATCGGCCACGCGCAGCTTGGAAGGGTTGGTCAGCAGGACCCAGTTGTCGGCGCTTTCGCGCGCCCGCTTGCCCCATTTGGAGCGCATGGTGACATCGGCCTGCACGCGTCCGACCCAGCCTTCGGCCAGCATCTTTTCCAGCAGCGTGGTCATCTCGTCGTAGCCGATGCGGGTATGGGCACGGATCAGCGCCGACGATACCAGCGCCGAATCGCTCAGGTGCGCCGCGCTGTGCAGCACCTTCAGGATCGCCATCGCATCGACAAATTCCCCGCCCGGCACCGGCTGATACCACCAGCGCTCGTACTTAATCACCGGCAGCGCGGCGGCCAGCAGGGCGCCGACCAGGGTGATCATCCACGACAGGTACAGCCACAGCAGGAACAGCGGCAAGGCCGCCAGCGCGCCGTAGATGATCGAATAGGTCGGAAACTGGCGCACGAACATGGCGAACAGCCGCTTGGCGACCTCGAAGGCCAGCGCCGCCACCAGCGCGCCCCAGGCCGCGTCGCGCCATTCGACGAAGCGGTTCGGCACGCCCATGTACAAGAGGGTGTAGGCGCCGGTCGTCAAGGCCACCGACACGCAGGTATAGAACAGCGCGCTGACCACCGGCGCCATGCGCGCCAGATCGCTGGTGGCCACAAATAGCTGCGACGTGGCGGTCAGCGACAGCCCGAACAGGAGCGGCCCGAGCGTCACCAGTGCCCAGTAAATCGTGATGCGCTGGACGAGCGGACGCGGCGTGCGCACCTGCCAGATCTGATTGAACGCGCGTTCGATCATGCCCATCATCGCCGCCGAGGTCAGCACCAGCGCCACCGCGCCCACCGCCGACAGGCCGGTAGCCTTGCTGGCGAACATGGTCAGATTGTTGATGATGGTGTTGGCGATGGCCTTGGGCATCAGCGATTGCACGAAGTACGCCTGCAAGGCCGCGCGGAAATTGCTAAATCCGGGAAACGTGGTGAAGATGGCCAGCGCGATCGTCAGCAGCGGCACCAGCGCCAGGGTGGTGGTAAAGGTCAGGCTGCCGGCCACCTGCGGCAGGCGTTCCTCGACCACGCGGCGGCGCGCAAAACGCACCAGGTCCCGCACCTCCCTCCAGGTCAGTCCGCGGACCATGTCGACGCTGACGTTAATCATTTGACCGGTGGAACGAGAGAGGGAATGGACGGTTTTGGAGAGCATGTAATCGATAAAAACGGCGTTGTGACGCCCGTGTTGCACAATAAAGCGCCCTATAATACCAACGATGAACCAAACCACTCTGATAATTCTAATTTTGTACTACTCACGGCACGGCGCCACCCGCAAACTGGCTGAACTGATCGCTCAGGGCGTGGAAAGCGTCCCCGGGGTCGATGCGCGCCTGCGCACGGTGCCGGCGGTGTCGACCGTGGCCGAGGCCACCGCGCCGGCCATACCGAGCGACGGCGCGCCGTACGTGGAACGCGAAGACCTGCTCGAGTGCGCCGGCCTGGCGCTGGGTTCGCCCACGCGCTTCGGCAACATGGCTGCGGCCATGAAATATTTCTGGGACGGCACGGCCACCGAATGGCTGGCCGGCACCCTGGCGGGCAAGCCGGCCGCCGTGTTCACCTCCACCGGCAGCCTGCACGGCGGCCAGGAATCGACCCTGCTGACGATGATGGTGCCGCTGCTGCACCATGGCATGCTGGTGATGGGCCTGCCCTACACCCGTCCCGAACTGATGACCACCTCCACCGGCGGCAGTCCCTACGGCCCGACCCACTGGTCCGGCGTGGACGGCGACAAGCCGATCAGCGAGGACGAAAAGCGCCTCGCCATTGAAACCGGGCGCCGCCTGGCCGACACGGCCCGCCGCCTGCAAGGAGCACGCTGATGCAGGCGCCACGCACCTTCCATATCGCCGCCATCATCAGCCTGGTGTTCCTGATCGCCTGGCTGGTGGCCTGGGAAACCCTGGTCGCGCCGCTCAAGCCGGGCGGCTCGCTGCTGGTGCTCAAGGCGGTCCCGCTGCTGATCCCCCTGGGCGGCGTCATCAAGCGCGACATCTACACCCTGCAATGGTCGTCGATGGTGATCCTGCTGTACTTTACCGAAGGCGTGGTGCGCGCCTGGAGCGACATGGTGCAGGCGTCGCGCATGATGGCCATCGGCGAAGTCGTGCTGGTGTGCGTGTACTTCGCCAGCGCCCTGCTGTATCTGCGCCCCTACAAGCGCGAAGCCAAGCGCATCGCCAAGGAACTGCTCGACAAGGTCAATTCCACCCGCCAGGAACGCTAGGGCCATGAGCGCCGAGTTCATTGGACGCTGCCGCGCCATCATCGGACCGGACTACGTGCTGACGGCTGCGGCCGATACCGCGCCCTTTCTCACCGACTGGCGCGGACGCTTCACCGGCCAGGCCCTGGCCGTGCTGCGGCCCGGCAGCGTGGACGAAGTCGCGCAGCTGGTCAAAGCCTGCGCCGGACACCGCGTTCCCCTGGTCCCGCAAGGCGGACGCACCGGGCTGGTACTGGGCAGCGTGCCCGACGCCAGCGGCACCAGCGTGGTGCTGTCGCTGGCGCGCCTGGACCGGGTGCGCGCGCTCGATCCGGTCAACCGCACCATCACCGCCGATGCCGGCTGCATCCTGCAAACCATCCAGGAAGCCGCCGCCGCCGAGGACTGCCTGTTCCCGCTTTCCCTCGCCGCCGAGGGCAGCTGCAGCATCGGCGGCAATCTGTCCACCAATGCCGGCGGCACCAGCGTGCTGCGCTACGGGAACGCGCGCGAACTGTGCCTGGGCCTGGAAGTGGTCACGCCCCAAGGCGAGATCTTGGACGGCCTGCGCGCGCTTCGCAAGGACAATACCGGCTACGACCTGCGCGACCTGTTCATCGGCGCCGAAGGCACGCTCGGCGTGATCACCGGCGCGGTGCTCAAGCTGTACCCGCAGCCGAAGGCCTCGATCACGGCGCTGGTGGCGCTCGGCTCGCCCGCCGCCGCGCTGCAGCTGCTCAACCTGGCGCAAGACCTGTGCGGCCCCAGCCTGACCGGCTTCGAACTGATGTCCGATGTCTGCCTGCGGCTGGTTGCCAAGCACTTCCCGGCGCTGCCGCAGCCGTTCATGACCCGCCATGCCCAATACGTGCTGATGGAAGTGTCGAGCAGCGAATCGGAAGCGCACGCGGTCGGCCTGCTGGAACAGGCGATCGGCGCGGCCATCGCGGGCGGCATCGCCGACGACGCCGCCGTCGCCACCTCGATCGCGCAATCGCGCGGCCTGTGGCAGGTACGCGAGCACATTCCGCTGGCGCAGGCCGCCGACGGCAAGAACATCAAGCACGACATCTCGCTGCCGGTGTCGCGCATCGCCGACTTCATCGAACGCACCGAAGCGCGCCTGATGGCGGCCTTCCCGCACAGCCAGCTGGTCTGCTTCGGCCACCTCGGCGACGGCAACCTGCACTTCAATGTCGCGCCGGCCGACGGCCATTCGCACGCCGAGTTCCTGCACAACCAGCCCGCCATCAACCGCATCGTGCACGACTGCGTGGCCGCCAACGAAGGCTCGATTTCGGCCGAACACGGCATTGGCGCACTCAAACGTGACGAGCTCATCCGATACAAATCGCCGGTCGAACTGAACATGATGCGTGCCATCAAAGCCGCACTGGACCCGCTGGGCATTATGAACCCTGGCAAAATCCTGTGACCCATGGAGGCGTTCATGTTCCCTGTGCTGGTGCTGTTGCTGCTGTCCTCTCCCGCGTTCGCTCAAGCGGTGTATAAATGCACGGTCGACGGCAAGGTCGCGTACGGCGACATGCCTTGCAGCGGCGGGGCGTCGATCGAACTGGCGGTGCCGGCCGCGCCGGAACCCGACCCCAACTCCGGACGCGAACTGCGCCTGCTCACCACCCTGCAAGCGCAGCGCAGCACGCGCGAGGCTGCCGAGGCGGTCGAGGCGCGCGCGCACGCCAGAGCCCATCGCGCGGCCGCCGCCCGCGACCGGCGCTGCGCCACCCGGCGGCTGCACCAGCGCTGGATGGACGAAGACCTCTCCAAAGCGGCCGGCAAACGCCGCGAGTCGCTCAGCACCAAAGCCCATCGGCACCGGCAGCAAATGGCGCTCGAATGTCCGGGCTAAGGCTGCTGTCGCGCTGGCTGCTGCTGGGCGAGTGGCGCGCCCATCCGGTGCGGGCGCTGCTGGCCATCGTCGCCATCGCCGTCGGCGTGTCCATGGGCTTTGCCATCCACCTGATCAACGCCGCCGCGTTCAACGAATTCACCGCCGCCGTCAAGAGCATCGCCGGCCAGGCCGACATTCAGGTCGCCGGGCGCGAAGCCTATTTCGATGAAAGCATCTACCCGCGACTGGCGCAACGCGAGGGCGTGGCGGTCGCCTCGCCGATACTGGAACTGAACGCCGGGGTACCGAAGCGGCACGCCCCGCTCAAGATCATCGGCATCGACGCGCTGCGGGCGGCCTACGTGTCGCCCGGCCTGCTGGGCGCGAGCGCAAACGCCACCGACCTGCTGGCCGATGACGCGCTGTTCCTGTCGCCGGCCGCCCAAACCTGGCTCAAGCTGCAGCCCGGCGCGCGCGCCACGCTGCGCGCCGGCACCGCCGACATCAGCCTGCGCGTGGCCGGCGGCATGCCACAGGCCCGTGCCGGCCAGCGGATCGGGGTGATGGACATCGGCGCGGCGCAATGGCGCTTCCGGCTGACCGGCAAGCTCTCGCGCATCGACCTCAAGCTGCGCAGCGGCGTGGACCGCAATCGTTTCGAGGGCGAACTGAGGCGCGAACTCGAGCGCGATTTCCCCGGCCGCTTCCTGGTCGGCCAGCCCAACGACGACGACCAGGAAAGCCGCAACAACAACATGAGCCGCGCCTACCGGGTCAACCTGACGGTGCTGGCGCTGGTCGCGCTGTTCACCGGCGCCTTCCTGGTGTTTTCCACCCAGGCGCTGTCGGTGATGCGGCGGCGCAGCCAGTTCGCCCTGATGCGCGTGCTCGGCGTCGAACGGCGCCAGCTGCTGCGCCAGGTGCTGCTGGAGGGCGGCCTGCTCGGCACCATCGGCGCGGCGCTCGGCATCGCCGGCGGTTACGTCCTGGCCGCCGCCGCGCTGCGCCTGTTTGGGGGCGACCTGGGCGCCGGCTACTTCTCCGGCGTGAAGCCCAGCGTGCAGTTCGCGCCGGTGGCCGCGCTGGTGTTCTTTGCGCTCGGCCTGGGCGTGGCGCTGCTGGGCTGCCTCGCGCCCGCGCTCGAAGCGGCGCGCGCAGCCCCGGCGGTCGCGCTCAAGGCGGGCAATGACGAAGTCGCCCTCGCGCGGCTGGCGCGGGTGTGGCCATCGGTGCTGTGCATGGCCCTGGCCGCCGCGCTGACGTGGGCGCCGCCCATCTTTGAGCTGCCGATGTTCGGCTACCTCGCCATCGGCCTGCTGCTGGTCGGCGGCATCGGCCTGATGCCGCGCCTTGCCGCCGGCCTGTTCGGCCTGCTCAACCGCTTCGCCCCGCTGCGTCCGGTGCCGGCGCTGACCCTGGCGCGCCTGGCCAATGCGTCCGGCCAGGCCGCCATCGCGCTGGGCGGCGTGCTGTCGAGCTTCAGCCTGATGGTGGCGATGGCGATCATGGTGTCGAGTTTTCGCGTGTCGCTGGACGACTGGCTGGTGCGGCTGCTGCCGGCCGACCTGTACGTGCGCGTGGCCGGCAGTACCGGCGGCATCAACCCCGCCGAGCAAACCGCGCTGATGGCGCTGCCCGGTGTCGCGCAGGTCAACTTTCTGCGTTCGCGCCCGGTCGCGCTCGACCCGGCGCGCCCGCCTGTCGCCCTGCTGGCCAGGCCGATCGACCTGGCCGACCCTGGCCGGGTGATTCCGCTGATCGGCAATCCGGCCCCGCTGCCGCCAGGCGCGCTGCCGGTGTGGGTATCGGAAGCCATGATCGACCTGTACCGCGCCAGGGTGGGCGGCACGCTCGACATTCCCCTGGGCGGACGGGTGCACCGCTTCTTCGTGGCCGGTGCGTGGCGCGACTACTCCAACCAGTCCGGCTCGATCCAGGTGCGCCTGGCCGATTACCGCGCGCTCTCGGGCGACCAGCAGATCAACGATGCCGCCCTGTGGGCCGCCAGGGACGTGCCGGTGGAGCGCATCGAAGCGGCCATCCGCGCCCTTCCCTTCGCCGCCGCGCTGGAATTTTCCCGTCCGGGCGACATCCGCGCCATGAGCATGACCATCTTCGACCGCAGCTTTGCCGTCACCTATCTGCTGGAAGCCATTGCGATCGCCATCGGCCTGTCCGGCGTGGCCGCCACCTTTTCGGCGCAGACGCTGGCGCGTGCGCGCGAATTCGGCATGCTGCGCCACGTCGGGGTCAGCAAGGGGCAGATCCTGCGCATTCTCGCGCTCGAAGGCGGCGCCCTCACCGGCCTTGGCGTGGCGTGCGGCTTCGTCCTTGGCCTGGTCATCAGCCTGATCCTGGTGTTTGTCGTCAATCCGCAATCGTTCCACTGGTCGATGCAGCTGCACCTGCCGTGGCAACTGCTGGCCGGCGTGGCCGGCGTGCTGCTGGGCGCGTCCATCCTCACCGCGCTGGTGTCGGGGCGCTATGCGCTGTCCGCCGGTCCGATCCGCGCCGTCAGGGAGGACTGGTGATGCGCTGCCTGCTCGCCGTGCTGCTCCTGTTCGCCCGGCTGGCGTGCGCGGCGCCGCCGGAGTTCGCCCAGGTCGACAGCGCCCGCCGGCTGGCGTTCCCGCGCGACTTCGGCGCCCACCCCGAATACCGCACCGAATGGTGGTATGTCACGGGCTGGCTGCAAACGGCCGATGGCAAGCCGCTCGGCTTCCAGGTCACGTTCTTCCGCAGCGCCACCGGGCATGACCGCGCCAACCCGAGCGCCTTCGCGCCGCGCCAGCTGATCATCGGCCACGCGGCGCTGTCCGATCCCGCGCGCGGCAAGCTGGCGCACGACCAGCGCAGCGCGCGCGAAGGCTTCGGCCTGGCGTTCGCAGGCAGCGCCACCACCGACATCAAGCTGGACGACTGGCGCATGCGGCGCATGGACGACGGCAGCTACCGCGTCTCGATCAGGTCGCCGCAGGCGGCCATGGAACTGACCCTGACCCCGACCCAGCCGGTGCTGGCGCAAGGCCAGGCAGGCTACTCGCGCAAGGGAGCGGACCCGGCGCACGCCAGCTACTACTACAGCGAACCGCACCTGAAAGTGAACGGAACCACGGCTGCCGGAACGGTCGAGGGCAGCGCCTGGCTCGATCACGAATGGTCCAGCCAGGCCCTCGACCCGGCCGCCAGCGGGTGGGACTGGGTCGGCGCCAACCTGAATGACGGCGCGGCCCTGATGGCTTTTCAAATCCGAAGCAGGCAAGGTGGTAAACTATGGGCCCATGCCACGCTGCGCGACGCCAGCGGCAAGGTGACGCAGTACGCGCCGGATGAGGTCAGCTTTTCCCCGCGAACGCGCTGGAAATCGCCGCGCACCGGTGCCGAGTATCCGGTGGCGACCGAGCTTGCCACCGGGAGCACGCGCTGGGGCGTCACGCCGCTGCAGCCGGACCAGGAACTCGACTCGCGCCGCTCGACCGGCGCGGTGTACTGGGAAGGCGCGGTGACCCTGACGCGCGATGGCGCGCCGGCCGGGCGCGGGTACCTGGAAATGACCGGCTACGCCCAGGCGATGAAACTTTAACGAAAGAAGTGAAGTACCAACACGATGACCAATAGCTCCACCGGAACTGCCGCGCCTTCCCTCAGTGTCAATACCAACGGTAAGCAGGAGCGCCAAAAAGGCAGTCTCGCCGCTTTTCGCGGCTTACTGCCATTCCTGCTCCCGTACCGCCGCCAGTTTTTCCTCGCCGGTATCGCCCTGATCGTGGCGGCCGGCTCGACCCTCGCCATTCCCTACGCCTTCAAGCGCATGATCGACCAGGGCTTCGGCGCCGCGGCCGGGGCGCACAGCATCCAGCACGTCGACGCCACCTTCCTGGCGCTGTTCGGCGTGGCCACCGTGCTGGCGCTGGCCACCGCCGCACGCTTTTTCACCGTGTCATGGCTGGGTGAACGCGTCACCGCCGACATCCGCAGTGCCGTGTATGCCCACGTCGTCGAGCAAAGCCCGGAATTCTTCGAAACCACCCAGACCGGCGAAGTCCTGTCGCGCATCACCACCGACACCACCCTGATCCAGTCCGTGGTCGGCACCAGCCTCTCCATGGCACTGCGCAACATGCTGCTGTTCCTGGGCGGCCTGGCGATGATGTTCGTGACCAGCCCGAGACTGTCGTCCATCATCCTGGGCCTGCTGGTGCTGGTGGTGGTACCGATCGTGCTGTTCGGCCGGCGCGTGCGCGCGCTGTCGCGCGATTCGCAGGACCGCATTGCCGACGCTTCCGCCATGGCCGGCGAAATCCTCAACGCCATGCCGACCGTTCAGGCCTTCACGCACGAAAGGATCGAATCGATCCGCTTCGGCGCCTCGGTCGAAGGCGCCTTCAGCACGGCGATGCGGCGCATCCGCGCGCGCGCCCTGCTCACCATGCTGGCCATCGTGCTGGTTTTCGGCACCATCGTATTCGTGCTGTGGCTGGGCGCGCACGCCGTGCTGGCCGGGACCATGACCGGCGGCGACCTTGGACAATTCATCCTGTACGCCTCCATCGTGGCCGGCTCGATCGGCGCACTGTCCGAGGTGATGGGCGAAGCCCAGCGCGCCGCCGGCGCCACCGAACGCCTGCTCGAACTGCTGTCGGTGCGCTCGCCGATCCAGAACCCGGCGCGCGCGCTGCCGCTGCCCGCGCGCAAGGCCAATGGCGCCTCGCTGGCGCTGTCCGACGTCACGTTCTCGTACCCCTCGCGCCCTGAAGCGGCCGCGCTCGGCCACCTGTCGCTGCAGATCCAGCCCGGCGAGACGGTCGCCGTGGTCGGCCCCTCCGGCGCCGGCAAGACCACCCTGTTCCAGCTGTTCCTGCGCTTTTACGATCCGCAGGCCGGCAGCATCGCCCTCGACGGCGTCGATATCCGCGAACTCGACCTGCACACGCTGCGCGGCGCCATCGGCATCGTCCCGCAGGACACCATCATTTTCTCGGCTGACGCGATGGAAAACATCCGCTACGGCCGCGCCGGCGCCACCGACGAAGAAGTCATCCAGGCGGCCAGGCTGGCGGCAGCGCACGAATTCATCGAACGCCTGCCGAACGGCTACCGCTCGTTCCTGGGCGAGCGCGGCGTGCGCCTGTCGGGCGGCCAGCGTCAGCGCATCGCCATCGCGCGCGCGCTGCTCAAGAACCCGCCGCTGCTGCTGCTCGACGAAGCCACCAGCGCGCTCGACGCCGAATCCGAACGCCTGGTGCAAAGCGCACTGGAGGCGGCCATGGTGGGCCGCACCACCATCATCATCGCGCACCGCCTGGCCACCGTGCAGCGGGCCGACCGCATCATCGTCATGGAAGACGGCAAGATCGTCGAAACCGGCACCCACGCCAGCCTGGTTGCGCTGGGCGGCATCTACGCCAACCTGGCAGCCCTGCAGTTCCACAATGTCCATGTGACCCACTAATTCGACAAGCCATGCGCCAATACCTCGACTTCATGCGCCATGTGAGAGATCACGGCACCGAAAAAACCGACCGCACCGGCACCGGCACGCGCTCGGTGTTCGGCTACCAGATGCGCTTCAACCTGCAGGAAGGCTTCCCGCTGGTGACAACCAAGAAGCTGCACCTGAAATCGATCATCCATGAACTGATCTGGTTCCTGGCCGGGTCGACCAACATCGCCTACCTGAAGGAAAACGGGGTGCGCATCTGGGATGAATGGGCCGACGAGAACGGCGAACTGGGGCCGATCTACGGCTACCAGTGGCGCAACTGGCCGGCGCCGGACGGCGGACATATCGACCAGATTTCGCAAGTCATGGAGCAGATCAGGAACAATCCGGACTCGCGCCGGATCATCGTCTCGGCCTGGAACGTGGCGGATATCCCGCAAATGAAGCTGCCGCCCTGCCACGCGCTGTTCCAGTTCTACGTGGCCGACGGCAAGCTGTCCTGCCAGCTGTACCAGCGCAGCGCCGACATCTTCCTCGGCGTGCCGTTCAATATCGCCTCGTACGCGCTGCTGACCCACATGATGGCGCAGCAGGCCGGGCTGGGAGTGGGCGACTTTGTCTGGACCGGCGGCGACTGCCACCTGTATTCGAATCACATGGAACAGGTCGACCTGCAGCTCTCGCGCGAACCGATGGCGCTGCCCAGGCTGGTCATTGCGCGCAAGCCGGAGTCGCTGTTCGACTACAGGTTCGACGATTTCGAGATCGCCGGCTACGACTCGCATCCGCACATCAAGGCGCAGGTAGCCGTCTGAGGCCGACCTCGCGGATGCGGGGACGGCATCACTGCTGGCGGCGCATCTTGCGCCCGCCGACGGGAACGAAGCCCGCCCCGCGATAGAACTCGATCGCGCCGGCGAACTGCGGCAGCGGCGGCGTGCACAGCTCCATGCACGCCCAGCCGCGCTGATCGGCCAGCACCATCGCCTGGTCGAGCAGCCGCCTGCCCACCCCCATTCCCCGGCAATCGGGGACGACATAGCACTCCTGCAGCACGCCGATCTTGCCACCGGCGTAGAGCGCATGGGTTTCCGAAAACGCCGCCAGGCCGACCGCGCGATCCCCGGCATAGGCCAGCAGCACCGTGTAGATACCCGAGGCCAGCCAGTCGGCGCACAGCCCGGCAGTCAGTGCGGCGTCGCGCCGGAAGCTGACACCGTCGCAGCGCGCGACGATTTCATCGGTCAGGTCCAGCACCAGAGCGCTGACCACCTGCGCGTCCACGGATTTTGCCAGCGCGATCGAAACACTCATCGTCATCCCGCGATCGAGAAAACCGCAATTTTAGCGGTTTTGCACGCACAAGCAAAAAAAGCGCGCAGGCAAACAGCCCGGCGCGCTTGAAGTATGAGTCCGGGAGGAGCGGCCCCGGACTTGATCCTAACAAATCAGAACTCTTCCCAGTCGTCGTTCGCCATTGCGGCCTTTTTGCTCACGGCCGGCTTGGTGACCGCCGGCTTGACCTCGGCCGTCACCTGAGCGCGTGGCGCGGGCGCTTTCGCCGGAGCCGGACGGGCGGCGACAACCGCTTTGCGTGCCGGTGCCGGTGCAGGACGCGGCGCGCGCTGCGCCGGTGCCGAATCCAGATGGAACACGCCGACCACCTTGCTCAGCACCCCGGCCTGGTCCTGCAGGGAACCGGCTGCCGCCGCGGCCTCCTCCACCAGCGCCACGTTCTGCTGGGTGATCGCATCCATCTGGCCGATGGCCTGATTGATCTGATCCAGACCGGCCGTCTGTTCCTGGCTGGCCTGCGTGATTTCGCCCATGATGTCGGTCACGCGCTGGATGCTGGTGACGATCTCCTTCATGGTGACACCGGCCTGGTCCACCAGACGCGCGCCGCTGTCGACCTTGCCGACCGAGTCGCCGATCAGTTCCTTGATCTCCTTGGCCGCGCCGGCCGAACGCTGCGCCAGATTGCGCACTTCGCTCGCCACCACCGCAAAGCCGCGGCCCTGCTCGCCCGCACGGGCAGCTTCCACCGCGGCGTTCAGCGCCAGGATATTGGTCTGGAAGGCGATGCCGTCGATGACGCCGATGATGTCGACGATCTTGCGCGAGGACTCGTTGATCGAGCCCATGGTGTCCACCACCTGCGCCACCACATCGCCACCGCGTACCGCCACTTCCGAAGCCGACACCGCCAGCATATTGGCCTGGCGCGCATTGTCGGCGTTCTGACGCACGGTGCTGGTCAGTTCTTCCATCGACGAGGCGGTCTTCTCGAGCGAACCGGCCTGTTCGCCGGTACGCTGCGACAAGTCCATATTGCCCGCGGCGATCTGGCCGGAGGCGCTGGAAATGGTGTCGGTACTGGTGCGCACTTCAGCGACGATGCCGGCCAGGTTGGCCTTCATCTTGCCCAGTGCAGTCATCAGCCGGCCGATCTCGTTGTCGCCCTCGGCAATGATCTGGCCGGTCAGGTCGCCTTCCGCCACGCGCGAGGCAATCGCGGTCGCTTCGCTGAGCGGCTCGGAGATCGAGCGTACCAGGGTCATGCCCACCGCGACGCCGATAATCACCGCCACCAGCAGTACGCCGCCCATGATGTAGGCGGTGTGCTTCAGGCTCGCCGCCACGTTGGCTTCATTCGACTGCGCGCGCTCGGCCGACGCATCGCTCAGCGCCTTCATGGCCATGTCGCCGACGCGGTACGATGGATTGATCTTCGTGATCAGCACCGTCTCGGCGCCGTCCCAGTCGTTCGCCTTGATCGCCGCGCTGGCCGCCTTGATGTGGGCAACGCCCAGCTGGTCGCTCTTGGCATACCAGTCTTCAGCCAGGCGCTTCTCATCCGCGTTCGTCACCGAGGCGATGTACTTCGCCCACTTGGACTCGGTGTTCGCCGCCAGCTCCTCGATCTGGTTGAAGTGCACGGTCAGCGGATGGTCGTGCAGCTGCGCCCACGACAGGGTCGGGTTGTGCTGCAGGGCCTGCAGGATCTGGCTGCGCGCCAGTTCCATGTCGAGGCGGATGGAGGCCTGGTCGAAGGCGCTCTTCTGGTCAGACAGAATCACGGTCTTGACCAGACCGACCGACCGGTCCGCGCCGTACTTCCCCATTGCTCCAATGGCCAGCATGAGGGTGATCAGCACGCCCAGAGCGCCGATAACGAGTGTTTTTATTTTAAGATTTTCAAACATGAACTACTCCTGTGGTGTTAGCGTTAGCCGGTACTGCTTGATGTGTTAGCCGGTACTGCTTGATGTACTAGGTGTTGCCCAGCCGGTGGCTGTTGAAAAAGCGGTGAATCCCTTCGCGCAGCTCATCGACACGATCGAATTCAATGTACGTCACATCGACCAGATCTTCCAGCTCTCGGATCAGCGTGGTCTTAATTGGCGCCTGTTTCCACACTAAAAACAACACTGGCGTGCGGCGTCCCTTGAAAATGTGATAACTCAGTTCGAACGCACTGCTCTCGCTCATGCCAACCCGGATGTTGATCATCGCGTCGGCCTGGTCCAGCAGGGCCAGGCGGTGGTCGCGGAAGTTCTTGGGCGTGAACGGCCTGTTCTGATTGCGCTCGAACGACTGCTTGAACGTGTGGGCGCTCTCGGCCTGGATGCCGGTCAGGTAGTCGAACGGATACGGTGCCCCGTTGGCGCTGTCGATCAGGTGCATGATCTCGTTGATCATGCGCTGCTGTTCGGCGTCGGACTCGGTGAACGGCTGGCGGATGAACAGCTTGACCGGGTCGGCGCCGACCGTGCGCACGCGTGCGCGGGCGCGGCGCTCGGGCAGCTCGGTGGCAGCGGCGGCCAGGTCGGCTTCGGTCAGGGCCAGCCGCCCTGCCGGTGCCGGCGCCTCCGGCGCGGGGCTGTGCAGTGCGCGCAGCGAATACAGGCCGTAGCTGTCGATGTGGCGGATGCCTTCCAGCGCCGCTTCGGCGCCGGCGATGGTGGTGTAGAACGGCGCGCCGGAGGCCAGCGCGGCCACGCGCAGCGAGCGCGATGCCGTAATGGTGGTGCGTTTCTCGTCCACGGTCAGCACCACCAGCGAAATCTCGCGCCGCTTGAGCTGGCCGAGCACCTCGGCGTCGTCCACCGTGGTCACCGGAATGTCGCCGGCGCCGATCACGATCGCGGTGACGTGGCTGGCGCACAGCGTGAAGCCTTCCGCCACCAGCGCCCGCGCCAGCGCTACGGCACGGGCCTGGTCGCTGCGTTTGACGCGCATGAACACCCGGCCGGAGCGCGGCAGGCGCACGTTGGCGGCCAGCTGGGCTTTGTAGAAAGCCTCGCCGAAGGTGGCGCCCACACCCATCACTTCGCCGGTCGACTTCATCTCCGGGCTGAGGATGGTGTCCACGCCGGGGAATTTGGCAAACGGGAACACGGCCTCCTTGACGCTGAAATACGGTGGAATCACTTCGTGGGTGACGCCCTGGCTTTCCAGCGACTGGCCCGCCATGCAGCGCGCGGCGATCTTGGCCAGCTGCAGACCGGTGGCTTTCGACACGAACGGCACGGTGCGCGAGGCGCGCGGATTCACTTCCAGGACGTAGACATTGTCGCGCACCTTGCCGTCGACCTTGATTTGCTGGATCGCGAACTGCACGTTCATCAGGCCGACCACGTTCAGGCCGCGCGCCATGCATTCGGTCTGGCGCTTGAGTTCATTGATGGTGTCCTGCGACAGCGAATACGGCGGCAGCGAGCAGGCCGAGTCGCCCGAGTGGATGCCGGCCTGTTCGATGTGCTCCATCACGCCGCCCATGACCACCCTGGTGCCGTCCGACACGCAGTCCACGTCGACTTCGATGGCGTCGTTGAGGAAGCGGTCCAGCAGCACCGGCGAATCGTGCGACACCTTGACCGCTTCGCGCATGTAGCGTTCCAGGTCGGCCTGCTCGTGCACGATTTCCATCGCGCGCCCGCCCAGCACATACGAGGGGCGCACCACCAGCGGGTAGCCGATTTCGTCGGCCAGGCGCACGGCGTCGGATTCGGTGCGCGCGGTACGGTTGAGCGGCTGGCGCAGTTCCAGCGAGTGCAGCAGCTTCTGGAAGCGCTCGCGGTCCTCGGCGGCGTCGATCATGTCCGGCGAGGTGCCGATGATCGGCACGCCGTTCGCCTCCAGCGACAGCGCCAGCTTCAGCGGAGTCTGGCCGCCATACTGGACGATCACGCCGACCGGCTTTTCCAGCGCGACGATTTCCAGCACGTCTTCCAGGGTCAGGGACTCGAAATACAGGCGGTCGGAAGTGTCGTAGTCGGTCGAGACGGTCTCCGGATTGCAGTTGACCATGATGGTCTCGTAGCCGTCTTCACGCATCGCCATGGCGGCGTGCACGCAGCAGTAGTCGAATTCGATGCCCTGGCCGATGCGGTTCGGACCGCCGCCCAGCACCATGATCTTCTTCTTGTCGCTCGGCTCGGCCTCGCACTCGCTGTCGTAGCACGAGTACAGATAGGCCGTGCGGGTGGCGAATTCGGCGGCGCAGGTGTCGACCCGCTTGTAGACCGGGCGCACGCCCAGCGCATGGCGGCGCGCGCGCACTTCATCTTCCTGCGTCCCGGTCAGCGCGGCAATGCGGCGGTCGCCGAAGCCCTGCTGCTTGAGCTTGCGCATGACCGGTTCAGTCAGCGCGCCAACGCGCTGGGTCTCGAGCCACAGCTCGACTTCGACCAGGTCCTGGATCTGCGCCAGGAACCACGGGTCGATATGCGAAATGGCGTGCACTTCTTCCAGCGAGAAGCCCTGGGCGAAGGCGTCGCCCACGTACCAGATCCGCTCGGGACCGGGTGCGCCCAGTTCTTCGACGATCACATCGCGTCCGGAGTTCTTGCGGCGCAGGCCGTCCACGCCGATGTCCAGGCCGCGCAAGGCCTTCTGGAACGACTCCTGGAAGGTGCGGCCCATCGCCATCACCTCGCCCACCGATTTCATCTGGGTGGTCAGGTGGGCGTCGGCGCCGGGGAATTTCTCGAACGCGAAGCGCGGGATCTTGGTGACGACGTAGTCGATCGACGGCTCGAACGAGGCCGGCATGGCGCCGCCGGTGATCTCGTTGCGCAGTTCGTCGAGAGTGAAGCCGACCGCCAGCTTGGCGGCCACGCGGGCGATCGGGAAGCCGGTCGCCTTCGACGCCAGTGCCGACGAGCGCGACACGCGCGGGTTCATTTCGATGACGATCATGCGGCCGTCGGCCGGGTTGACCGCGAACTGCACGTTCGAGCCGCCGGTGTCCACGCCGATTTCGCGCAGCACCGCCAGCGAGGCGTTGCGCATGATCTGGTATTCCTTGTCCGTCAGCGTCTGCGCCGGCGCCACGGTGATCGAGTCGCCGGTATGCACGCCCATCGGATCGAGATTTTCGATCGAGCAGACGATGATGCAGTTGTCCTTCTTGTCGCGCACCACCTCCATTTCGAACTCTTTCCAGCCGATCAGCGATTCTTCGATCAGCAGTTCCGAGGTCGGCGACAGTTCCAGCCCGCGCGTGCAGATGGCGGTGAATTCGGTGGCGTCATGGGCGATGCCGCCGCCGCTGCCGCCCATGGTGAACGAGGGACGAATGATGACCGGGAAGCCCAGCTCGCCCTGCGCTTCCCACGCTTCGGCCATGCTGTGGGCCACGCCCGAACGGGCCGAACCCAGGCCGATCCTGGTCATCGCATCCTTGAACTTGGAGCGGTCTTCGGCCTTGTCGATCGCTTCAGGGGTTGCGCCGATCAGCTCCACGCCATGCTTGTCCAGCACGCCGTGGCGATGCAGGTCGAGCGCGCAGTTGAGCGCCGTCTGGCCGCCCATGGTCGGCAGCACCGCGTCGGGCTGTTCGCTGGCGATGATGCGCGCCACCACTTCCCACTGGATTGGCTCGATATAGGTGACGTCGGCCATGTCCGGGTCGGTCATGATGGTGGCCGGATTGCTGTTGACCAGGATGACTTTGTAGCCTTCCTCGCGCAGGGCCTTGCAGGCTTGTGCGCCGGAGTAGTCGAACTCGCAGGCCTGGCCGATCACGATCGGGCCAGCGCCGATAATCAGGATGCTTTTAATATCTGTGCGCTTAGGCATTGCGTGCCTCCATCAGCGAAATGAATCGGTCGAACAGCGCGGCCAGGTCGTGCGGACCGGGCGACGCTTCGGGGTGGCCCTGGAAGCAGAAGGATGGCTTGTCGGTGCGGGCGAAGCCCTGCAGCGAACCGTCGAACAGCGACACATGGGTCACCCGGCAGTTGACCGGCAAGGTGGCCGCATCGACCGCAAAGCCGTGATTTTGCGAGGTGATCATCACCTGCCCGCTGTCGAGGTCCTGGACCGGGTGGTTGGCGCCGTGGTGGCCGAACTTCATCTTCAGGGTGTTGGCGCCGGAGGCCAGCGCCATGATCTGGTGGCCGAGGCAGATGCCGAAGGTCGGCACGCCGCGCTCGATGATGGTGCGCGCAGCGGCGATGGCGTAATCGCAGGGGCCCGGATCACCAGGGCCGTTGGACAGGAATACGCCGTCAGGATTGAGCGCCAGCGTGTCGGCGGCGCTGGTCTGGGCCGGCACCACCGTCACGCGGCAGCCGCGCTGGGCCAGCATGCGCAGGATGTTGGCCTTGATGCCGAAGTCGTAGGCGACGACGTGGAAGCGCGCATCGTCCTGGCTGCCGTAGCCGCTGCCCAGCCGCCATTCCGTTTCGTGCCACTGGTAGGCTTCCTTGACCGAGACCATCTTGGCCAGGTCCATGCCGTTGAGTCCTGCGAAGCTGCGCGCCAGCGCCACGGCTTCCTCGGCGCCGACGCCGACCGCGATCGCGCCGTTCTGTGCGCCTTTGGTGCGCAGGATGCGGGTCAGCTTGCGGGTGTCGATGCCGGCGATGGCGACCACGTTCTGCGTCTTCAGATAGTCCGACAGCGATTGGGTCGAGCGGAAGTTCGACGCCAGCAGCGGCAGGTCCTTGATGACCAGGCCGGCCGCGTGCACGCGCACCGCCGGGCCGTTCGAGGATTCGCCGTCTTCCAGGTTGATGCCGGTATTGCCGATGTGGGGATAAGTCAGGGTGACGATCTGGCGCATGTAGCTCGGATCGGTGAGAATTTCCTGGTAGCCGGTCATGGCTGTGTTGAAAACAATTTCGCCGATCGTGTTTCCGTGGGCGCCGATGGCATATCCCGGGAACGTGGTGCCATCCGCAAGAGCCAGGATCGCATTCGTTCCTGCGCCAGCGGCGCGGTCGAGTGGGTGCTTCATGTAGGTGTCCTCGCAGTAACTTATTGGCAGTGCCGTTAGCTTCATTGCACGCTATGAACTGGGCCGGCCTCGGCGTCAAATAAATGCCGCACGGCAACGTGTCGAGACACAATACAGGAAAAGTTTTAAGTGCCGCAGAGAAATATATTTGTTACGCAAAAATGCGACACAAACTGCTGCTATAACGCAAATTCTCACCCTTTTTCACATCGAAAAGCCGCAATTTTCATAGTGGATTGAAGAAGTGTGAGAATTGTATGACTGACAGGAAGGGCTGTTTTTGTTGATGCCCGAATAAGAAACAATGCGCTCGTACCCTGCGGCGCGTAGTCAATAAGGAAATTAACAATTTGGGCATTTGTTACTTTTGGTAAATGCCGCGCCGGGCCTGCCCGTGCCGGGTCTTGGCGGGCCGCGCCGATTTGCACGATAATGTCGGCTCCCACATATAAGGAGCTGCAGTGGCTAGGATCACCCTCGTAGTGGCCATGGACGCCGAGCGCGGCATCGGCATCGACAACCAGCTGCCCTGGCATCTGCCGGAAGACCTGGCGCATTTCAAGCGCCTGACCAGCGGCCACCCGATCATCATGGGCCGCAAGACCTTCGAGTCGATCGGCCGCGCCCTGCCCAACCGGCGCAACATCGTCATCACCCGCAACCGCGGCTGGCGCCATGATGGCGTCGACACTGCCGCTTCGCTCGAGGACGCCATTGCCATGTGCGGCGACGCCGAGGTGTTCGTGATCGGCGGCGGCCAGGTCTTCACCGAAGCGCTGCGCCGCGCCGACCGGATCGAACTGACCGAGATTGCCCGCCGCTTCAATTGCGACACGTTTTTCCCTGCATTGGAAGCGGGCGCATGGCGCGAACAGGCCCGCCTCACCCACCATTCGGACGGGATCGGCGCCGACTACGCCTTCGTCACTTACCAGCGCGCGGCAAGCTAACCCGTCGTCGCTCGCGAATGCGGGGATGACATTACTATTGAAAGAGACTTTCATGTCAGGACACGGCTTTCACGTACACGGCCCGCACGACCATGCGGTCGAACACGCGGCGCACAACAGCGACAGCTTTTCCAACAATATCGCGGTCATGACGGCCATCCTGGCCACCGTCGGCGCCATGTTCGGCTACCAGGGCGGCGCCACCCAGAACGACGCGGCCATGTACAAGAATAACGCGGCCATCGAGAAGACCAACGCCACCAACAGCTGGAACTACTACCAGGCCAAGTCGAACAAGCAGAACATGGCCGAGATGGCGATGTCGCTGCCGGGCGTGGATCCGGAAAAACACAAGGCCGACGTGGCGCGCTACAAGGGCGAGAAAGAAGAGATCAAGAAACAGGCCGAGGCCCTGGACGCCAAGTCGGACGAGTGGAACCACAAGTCCGACGCCAAGCTGCACCAGCACCACCAGTGGGCGCTCGCCACCACGGCCGAACAGATCGCCATTTCGCTGGCGGCCATCACGCTGCTGACGCGTAAAAAATGGCTGATGGCGGTGGCCTACGGCGTGGCTGCGGTCGGCATCCTGTTGGGGATTCTTGCCTGGCTGCAGGTCGATCCGCTGGGCGCGCTGATGGGAAGCGCGGCGCACTAGTGCGGCACTCTCAACGCCGGCCCTGCGATCATGCGCAACGCGCGCCGGGTCCGGCATTGCAGCCGTCGCTCCCACGCTGCGTCCGCTTGCCTGCAGAAAAACCGTATTGTCGTAGGGATGTGACTACGCTCGCGCCCTACCGTCGCCTCGGACTGTCCTGATGGACAGGCCGCTGCTAAGTTGCTATGATGAAATTTAATTACTGCAACACTGCAGACACGATATGCAAAAGCGGGTTGATCTCAGGCGGGTGAATCCTGCCAACTCTACCAGTACCCGACCAGCAGGTTCGAATGAACGGCTTGTTGCCGTCGCCGCCGCCGTGCCAGGCTTCCTGTTCACCATCCGCGTCGATACCGACGGCCACACCAGTTTCCCGTTCGCCAGTTCTGGCATCGAAGACCTGTTCGATCTGCAGCCAGGCGAGATTGGCGCCGATGCCGCCGCGCTGCATGCCCGCTACCATCCGGACGACCTGGCGCGCTTTCTGGAACTTATGACGGAAACGGCGCGCACACTGGCGCCGTTCAGCGTCGAAATACGCACCGCCCGGCCCGGCACGGGACAACGCTGGATCGACATCCACTGCACGCCGCAGCGGCAGCCGGACGGCTCCACCGAGTGGCACGGGCTGATGACCGACATCACCGAGCGCAAAGCGATGGAGGCCAGCCTGGTCGCCAGCGAGGAACAGTTCCGTTCCCTGGCCGAGAACAGCCCCGACCCGATCTTCCGCTACGACCGCGCTTGCCGCCGGCTGTATGTCAACCAGGTCGTCGGCACGATACTCGGCAAGCCGGTGGCGGAGTTGATCGGCGGCTCGCCGTCCGACGGCAAGATCCTCGCGCCCGAGCACAACAGCAAGGTCACGGCGGCAATTTGCGACGTGCTCTCCAGCGGCGCCACCCGCCACGTCGACGTCGAATGCGTCGATCGGGACGGCCGGCGCCGCGATTACCATATCCTGATGGTGCCGGAGCGGAGCGCGGACGGTCGGGTGGCGACCGTGCTTGGCATCGCGCGCGACCTCAGCGCCGTGCGCGACGCCGAACGCCGCGTGGCCCATTTTTCCGCCAACGTACCCGGCTTCGTCTTTTCATTGCGCCGCTCGTCCGAAGGGCATCTCAGCCTGCCGTTCGCCAGCCCGGGCATCGCCGCCCTATACGGTTTGCAGCCCGCCGAGGTGAAGGACGACATGGCGCCGCTGCATGCGCTGGCCCACCCCGACGACAGGCCCCGGATCGAGGCCGCCATCGTCGCCGCCGCGGCAACGCTGGCGCCGCTCGACCTGGTTTTCCGCATCTGCCGGCCGGAACTGCCGGTGCGCTGGCTGGAGGCGCGTTCCACGCCCCAGCAGCGCGACGCCGACGGCGCCATCGTCTGGCACGGCTTCATGTTCGACGTCACCGCGCGCAAGGATATCGAAGAAGCGCTGCACAAGCGCTCGGAAGAATATCGCGCCTTGACCGAAAATATTCCTGACATCATTGTCCGCTACGACCGCAACTGCCGCCGCGTGTATGTCAATTCGATGTATCAGAAATCCGCAAGTCTCTCGGCAGCTTCATGTCTGGGCAAGACGCCGCTCGAATGGTGGGACATTCCGACGGTGCCTGCCGCCACCTTCCAGAAAATACTGGAAAACGTGCTCGCGACCGGCGAAACGGCGGAACTCGAATTCGATTGGGTCAGGCCGGAGGGCGCGCGCAGTTGTTTTCACCTTACCATCGTTCCGGAACGCGATTCGAGCCAGCAGATCGTCACCGTGCTCACCATCGGACGCGACATCCGCACCATCAAGCAATCGCAGGAAGCGCTGTACCAGAGCGAACGGGATTTCCGCGAACTGGCGGAAAACTCGCTCGACACCATCGCCCGCTACGACCGTGACTGCCGCCGGGTGTACGCCAATCCGAAATTAATCAAGGACATGGGGGGCGACCTGGCGCGGATACTGGGTTCCACCCCGTCCCAGTTTCCAGGCGGCGGCAACGCCCACGCCTACGAGGCCAAGCTGCGCGAAGTCATCGAGCTGGGCGCACCCTGCGATCTTGAACTGTACTGGGGGGACGCGGATAAGCAATTTTGCTCCCATATCCGGATGAGTCCGGAATTCGATGGCCGCGGGCGGGTCAGGCGGGTGCTGGCGGTCGGGCGCGATATCACGGAAATCGACCGCTACCGCAAGAAGGTGCAGCGCCAGGCTTTCTACGATGACCTGACCGACCTGCCCAATCGCGCACTGCTGTTTAACCTCATCGGCCAGGAAATCGCTCATGCCGAGCGGGATGGCGATGGGTTCGGGCTGATCATTCTCGACCTCGACAATTTCAAGGGAGTCAACGATACCCTGGGACATGGGGCGGGCGACCGCTTGCTGTGCATCGTGGCGCAACGCCTGAAATATGCCGTGCGCGGGTCCGACACGGTCGCGCGGCTGGGCGGCGACGAATTCGGGATACTGCTGCCGCAGGTGCACGACCGGGCCGACCTGGGCACGATCGCCGCCAAGATATTGAAGGCGTTGGCCGAACCGTTCATGATCGATGGAGGCGAACTGTTCGTATCGTGCAGCATCGGCATCGCGCTATGTCCCGGCGACAGCGTCGCGATGGATGCGCTGCTCAAGTATGCCGATGCGGCGATGTATTTCGCCAAGAAACAGGGACGCAACAATTTCCAGTTCTATGCCAGCGAGCTGAGCGCTCATTCCCGCGAAAAAGTGGAGCTGGAGGCGGCGCTGCGCAAGGCCTGCCGCCAGGGCGAACTGACCTTGCATTACCAGCCGCAGTACGATTTGTCGAGCGCAAGCGTGGTCGGGGCGGAAGCCTTGCTGCGCTGGGACCGTCCAGGGTATGGGATGGTCCAGCCGGACAGGTTTATCCCGATTGCCGAGGAATCCGGCTTGATCGTCGCCATCGGCGAATGGGTGTTGTCGAACGCGTGCGCCGTCGTGGCAGACTGGAACCGGGAGCGTGACGACGCTGTGAAGATGGCGGTCAACGTCTCGACGCGCCAGTTCTTGCGCAACGACCTGGTGGGATCGGTGCGCCGCATCCTGGCCGAGAGCGGATGCAAGCCCGAATGGCTGGAGCTGGAAATCACCGAAAGCGTCCTGCTCGAAGATAGCCTGGAAGTGGCGCAGATGCTGGCCGAATTGGACCGGATGGGCGTGTCGATCTCGATCGACGATTTCGGCACCGGTTATTCGGCGCTGAGTTACCTGAGCCGTTTTCCGGTCGCGCGGCTGAAGATCGACCGCTCGTTCGTGCGCGATATCCCGCATGAGCGCCGCCAGTGCGAACTGGTGAAGGCGATGCTGTCGATCGCAGCGGCCTTGCAGCTGGAGGTCGTGGCGGAAGGGGTGGAAACCCTCGAGCAGGCGAATTACCTGAAGGCGCAAGGCTGCCGGCTGGCGCAAGGCTACCTGTTCGGCAAACCGATGGCGCCCGCCGCGTTCGAACTCATGCTGCCTGTGCGCGCGCGCGCATGAAGCGGCAGCGATAGAGCATGGAGCACATCGCTGCCCGCCAGATGTGCGACAGCCGCGCCCGCTTGAGACTAAGCTAACAAAAGTTTTTCACCGGATGGCCGGCATTTCTGCGAAAATCCGCTTCTTGATTTTTTCGGTGCCGTGAACGGCGTCCCGCCTGTAAAGGGCGCGGGCTGCCCTCACGGCGCTTCGCTTTGGAGATGTCCATGAAATTTCGCTTCCCGATCGTCATCATCGACGAGGATTTCCGTTCCGAGAACACGTCCGGCCTGGGCATCCGCGCACTGGCCGCGGCGATGGAAAAAGAAGGCATGGAAGTGCTCGGCCTGACCAGCTACGGCGACCTGTCCCAGTTCGCCCAGCAGCAGTCGCGCGCGTCGGCCTTCGTGCTGTCCATCGACGATGAGGAATTCGGCGAAGGCTCGGCCGAGGAAACCGAATCGGCCCTGACGGCCCTGCGCGCCTTCGTGCAGGAGATCCGCCACAAGAACTCGGACATCCCGATCTACATTTACGGCGAAACCCGCACTTCGCGCCACATCCCCAACGATATCCTGCGCGAGCTGCACGGCTTCATCCACATGTTCGAGGACACGCCCGAATTCGTGGCGCGCCACATCATCCGCGAAGCCAAATCCTACCTCGACTCGCTGGCGCCGCCGTTCTTCCGCGCGCTGGTCCACTACGCCAACGACGGCTCGTATTCCTGGCACTGCCCCGGCCACTCGGGCGGCGTGGCCTTCCTGAAGTCGCCGATCGGCCAGATGTTCCACCAGTTCTTCGGCGAAAACATGCTGCGCGCCGACGTCTGCAACGCGGTGGAGGAACTCGGCCAGCTGCTCGACCATACCGGCCCGGTCGCCAAGTCCGAGCGCAACGCCGCGCGCATCTTCAATGCCGACCACTGCTATTTCGTCACCAACGGCACCTCGACCTCAAACAAGATGGTCTGGCATTCGACCGTGGCGCCGGGCGACATCGTGGTGGTGGACCGCAACTGCCACAAGTCGATCCTGCACTCGATCATCATGTGCGGCGCCATTC
>CAMLIL010000062.1 GCA_946480015.1 uncultured Oxalobacteraceae bacterium
CGCTGTGGATGGTCAAGCGCGTGATCTTCGGCGCCATCACCAACCACCACGTGCACGAATTGGTCGACCTGAACAAGCGCGAATTCTTCATGCTCGGCGTACTGGCCATCGCGGTCATCGTCATGGGCCTGTACCCGGCGCCGTTCACCGACACCATGCAAACCTCGGTCGCCGACCTGATCGCGCATGTCAATGTGTCGAAGCTGCCGCACTAAGGACGACCTGGAAATATGAATATGATGACGACGAATCTCAACCTGGTCCCGGCCTACGCCGAGGTGTTCCTGACGATCGCCGCTTCGGCGATCCTGCTGATCGACATGTTCCTCAGCGGCGCCAAGCGCAACGTGACGTATGTGCTGTCGCTGCTCGCGCTGGTCGGCTGCGGCGTGCTGACGTACGCCCAATACAGCGGCGGCGCCTCCACCTACACGTTCCATAACATGTTCGTGTCGGACCCCATGGGCAACCTGCTCAAGCTGTTCACCTATCTGACCATGGGGATCACGCTGGTCTACTCGCGCCAGTATGCCGGCGAACGCGGCATGTTGTCGGGCAACCTGGGCGGCGAGTTCTACGTGCTCGCGCTGTTCTCGCTGCTGGGCCAGATGATCATGATCTCCGGCAACAACATGCTGGTCATTTACCTCGGCCTGGAACTGATGTCGCTCTCGCTGTACGCCCTGGTGGCGCTGCGCCGCGACCACGCGGTATCGACCGAAGCGGCCATGAAGTACTTCGTGCTGGGCGCGCTGGCCTCGGGCTTCCTGCTGTACGGGATTTCGATGATCTACGGCGCCACCGGTTCGCTCGACCTGGGCGAGATCGTCAAGCACGCCACCCTGGCCAGCTCGAACCGCACCATCCTGGTGTTCGGCCTGGTGTTCGTGGTCGCCGGCCTGGCCTTCAAACTGGGCGTGGTGCCATTCCATATGTGGGTGCCGGACGTGTACCAGGGTGCGCCGACCGCCGTGACGCTGCTGCTGGGCGGCGCGCCCAAGCTGGCCGCGTTTGCGATCTGCCTGCGTCTTCTGTATGAAGCGCTCAGCCCGATGGCCATCGAGTGGCAGCAGATGCTGCTGGTGCTGGCCGTGCTGTCGCTGGCGATCGGTAACCTGACCGCGATCGCCCAGACCAACCTGAAACGCATGCTGGCTTACTCCACCATCGCGCAGATGGGCTTCGTGCTGCTCGGCCTGATGGCCGGCGCGGTGGCGGTGCCGGGCAGCGGCACGGCCGTCACGCTCAACTTCGCGCACGCTCCGGAAGCCTACAGCGCGGCGATGTACTACTCGATCACCTACGTGCTGACCACCGTCGGCACCTTCGGCCTGATCATGATGCTCTCGCGCGCCGGCTTCGAAGCCGAGGAACTGAACGACTTCAAAGGCCTGGCCAAGCGCAGTCCGTGGTTCGCGCTGGTGATGACGGCCATGCTGTTCTCGCTGGCCGGCGTGCCGCCGATGATGGGCTTTACCGCCAAGTTCGCGGTGCTGCAGTCGGTGCTGGCCACCGGCGCCGTCTGGCTGACCGTGCTGGCGGTGATGTTCTCGCTGATCGGCGCTTACTACTACCTGCGCGTGGTGAAAGTCATGTGGTTCGACGAGCCGGCCGACAGCGCCGTCATCGCCGCGCCGATGGACATGCGCCTGGTGCTGTCCCTGAACGGCATCATGGTGCTGGTGCTTGGCGTGGTCCCGGGCGGGCTGCTGAGCGCCTGCTTCCACGCCGTGTCGAAAACCCTGACCTCCTGATGGAGGTATCGAGCGCGGCCTGGCTGCTGATTGCCGTCGCCCTGGCGGCGGCCAATCTGCCCTTCGTCAATGAGCGTCTGTTCGGTCTCTATGCCCTCAAGGGCGGGCATAAGCCGGCCTGGCTGCGCGTGCTCGAGCTGCTTGTTTTATACTTCGCTGTCGGCGCGTTCGCCTACCTGCTCGAATCCCGCATCGGCAATGTGTTCGGCCAGGTGAAGGAGTTCTACATGGTGACCGTGCCGCTGTTCGTGGTGCTGGGCTTCCCCGGATTCATCCTGCGCTATCTGCGCAAACGCCATCGCCACGACCCCACCGAATAACGTCATTGGATAAGGCGGACATGGAGTCGAAACTCAACGAGACCCGGATCGACGGCGCTGTCGTCTACGATGGTCCTTTCCTCAGGGTCGAGCGCGACCGCATCCGTCTTCCGGACGGCAGCACCAGCCACCGCGAATTCATCCGCCATCCGGGCGCGGTGGTCATCATCCCCTTGTTGGCCGACGGCCGCGTGCTGCTGGAACGGCAGTTCCGTTATCCAAACGGCCAGGTGTTCATCGAATATCCGGCCGGCAAGCTCGACGACGGCGAGGACCATCTGTTGTGCGCCCAGCGCGAACTGCGCGAGGAAACCGGCTACACGGCGGCGCGCTGGGATTTCATCACCACCATCCACAACGCCATCGCGTATTCGGACGAGCATCTGGAAATCTTCCTGGCGCGCGATCTGACCGAAGGCGAGCAGCAGCTCGACGAGGGCGAATTCCTCGAAATGTTCACTGCCACCGTGCCCGAGATCATGGAGATGATCCGGCGCCGCGAGATCACCGACGTCAAGACCATCATCGGCACATTCTGGCTGGAAAAAGTGCTCAACGGCAGCTGGCCGACCTGAGCTCCATGACACCGTGGCTGCCCATGCTGGGGCTGCTGTGCTGCGGCACGGCAGCCGCCGCCGCGCGCACGCCGTTCCAGGCGCGTTGCGAAGACAGCATCGACAGGACGGTCACGATGCTCGCGGCCAGCCAGAACGGTTACAGCATCGACAACACCCGTTCGCTGCGCGCGCTCACCGCCATGAAGGCGCCGGGCACGCCCAACAGCTTCGTGCTGGGCCTGACCCGCACCGAATCGCGCGTGTCGGTCAGCCTGGACGGACGTATCCTGCAAGACCGCGTCACCGGCTTCGAATGCGTGGCGCCGCAGATCCGCGTGCGCCTGTTCTACGCGCCCATCGTGGTCTATATCGGCAAGGAATTCATTCCCGGCAGCTGTGCCTATAAACAAATTCTTGCGCATGAGATGCGCCACCTCAAGGCCTATCTGGATCATTTGCCGAAAGTGGAAACTGTGGTGCGCGCCGCGCTGGCCAGGCGTTTCGAAGGCAAGCCGCTGTATGCGCCGATCGGCATGGCCCAGGTCCAGTTGGAACATGAAATCGATGCGAGCTGGATGCCGTACATGAAGAGCCAGATGGGTGCGGTTGAAGCGCAACAGGCCGCCATCGACTCGCCGCAGGAGTATGCGCGCCTGAGCAAAGTTTGCAAAGGTGAGGTACAGTCGCTTATCGGTCAGGCGCGCCGCAGGCGCTCATGACAGCACACGCAACACAGGAAATTCTGATGACTCAGCCAGCCCCACGCTACATCGCCCTGATCCCGGCAGCCGGGATCGGCGCGCGCATGGCGGCCAACGGACCCAAGCAGTATATGCAGGTTGCGGGCAAGCCAATGTTGCGTCACACCCTGGACGCTTTCCTGTCCAGCGACCTGATCACGCATACCTTTGTCGTCGTCAGTAGCGGCGACGGCCACATCGATGCGGTGGCGCCGCGCGGTGTCGGCGTGCTGCGCTGTGGCGGCGCCACGCGCATGGAATCGGTGCGCAACGCCCTGGCCGTTCTCGAAGGCGAACTGCGCGACGACGACTGGGTGCTGGTGCACGACGCGGCCCGGCCCGGCCTGAATGCCGAACTGATTGCCCGCCTGGTCAACACGGTGGGAGCCGATCCGGTGGGCGGCCTGCTGGCCCTGCCGGTGGTCGACACCGTCAAGCGCAGCGCCGCCGGCGCCGGCGTCGCCACGGTCGCGCGCGATGGCCTGTGGCTCGCGCAGACCCCGCAAATGTTCAGATACCGGCTGCTGCGCGATGCCCTCGCAGCGGCCACCGACCCGGCCGTCATCACGGACGATGCCAGTGCGGTCGAAGCCCTGGGCTATTCGCCAAGGCTGGTCGAAGGACACCCCTGTAATTTAAAAGTGACGCTGCCCGCGGACGTCCGCATCGCCGAGATGTACCTGGGCGCGCGCTAACGTAAATTCACCTGGAACTTACTATCATGGCTCTTCAATCCTACAACCCAACGCCCCCGTTCCGCATCGGACAGGGCTACGACTGCCACGCGCTGGTCGAAGGCCGCAAGCTGATCGTCGGTGGCGTGACCATCCCGCACAAGCTCGGCCTGTATGGCCACTCCGATGCCGACGTGCTGCTGCACGCGATCATCGACGCCATGCTGGGCGCGGCCGGCCTGGGCGACATCGGCAAGCACTTCCCGGACACCGATCCGATGTTCGCCGGCGCCGATTCGCGCACCCTGCTGCGTGAAGTGGCGCACCGCGTGGTCGCCACCGGCTACACCATCGGCAATATCGATGCGACCATCATCGCCCAGGCACCCAAGATGGCGCCGCATATTGCGCAGATGGTTTCGCGCATCGCCGAGGACATCGGCGTGTCGCCGCAGCAGGTCAACATCAAGGCCAAGACCAACGAAAAGCTGGGCTACCTGGGGCGCGAGGAAGGCATGGCGGCCGATGCGATCGCTCTGCTGATCCGATCGGCGGTATAACTCAGGTCCCGGCGCCGTCGCCGAGATACGAAACGCGCGTGTCGTCCGGCCACGCGCGGTCGCTCAGCGCCGGCGTGGCCTGCTCGGCCGGACCCTTGCGGCTGTAGATGACCCGGCGCCCCGCATGTTCGAGCATCACACGCGCATAGCTGCGCGGCGCGTCGATCTCATCGACCTTCATCTTCTTGCAGATATCCAGCCCGAACATGCTGCCCACAGCAACCAGCGCGCGTAGCCTTAATTCCTCGGTCTTCACCATTTCCAGCTGAACCTGGCAGGCCAGCCGCAGGTCGCCCAGGCGGCGCTCATCCGGTCCCAGTCCGGGCGAGCGCACCAGTACATTCGGATGATTCATCACGCCTGGGGCGAAGCTGCGGTTGGCCACCACCTCGGCGTTTTCGCGCGCGGCGTCATCGTCGCGCACCAGCCGGAAACTGGTCGGCGAGGCCATCGGCAGGCTGACCGCGCCCTCGGCCTTGACGATCTGCACGCGGTTGTCGCCGCCCTCGACCTTGGGCAGGCTGAAGGCCAGCATGGCGCCCGGCGCCATGGCCGGCGCGCTCTTGTCGAACTGGTCCAGGCCGGCGGCCAGCACGCGGTAGCGCCAGGCCATCGGCTTGGCCTCGCCGGCCTTCTCGCCCGTCACCGTATGGGAAACGTCGATAGCCATGGCGCCATGGGCCAGGGAGGCGGCAATGATGCCGGCGGTCAGGTGAAGTCGCATGATGTATGGCGGTTTGTTAACGTGGACGAAGAATACATGAGCACATTGCCGCGTGGTGAATTTTGCGACGAACGGCGGAAAGCGCGGGACAAGGGGAATTGTTAGAATTGATGCAATCCACCGCTCCACGTACATCCTGAAATCGCACCATGCCGAACCAGACCGAAATGACCCCGCGCGCCGCCTGGCTGCTGATCCTCGCGGCTGCGGCGATCCTGATGATCACCATGGGCGCGCGCCTGACCACCGGCCTGTTCCTCTCGCCGATTAATACCTCGACCGGTCTGGGCATCGCCTCGATCAGCCTGGCGATGGCGATCGGCCAGTTCGTCTGGGGCGCAGCCCAACCGGTGTTCGGCGCCGTGGCCGACAAATGGGGTTCGGCCAAGGTGATCGTGCTGGGCGCCGTGCTGCTGGCGGCCGGGTTCGCGCTCACGCCCTTTGCCAGCTCGAACTGGGCCTTGACATGCACGCTTGGCCTGCTCAGCGCCGCCGGCGCGGGGGCGGGCAGCTTTTCGATCCTGATCGGCGCCACCGCCCAGCGCCTGCCGGCCGAACGGCGCGCGTTCGCGGCCGGCTTCATCAACGCCGGCGGCTCCTTCGGCCAGTTCGTGTTCGCCCCGCTGATGCAGGCCATCATCGCCGGCGCCGGCTGGATCGTCGCCATGTTCACCATGGCCGCGGCCACCTTGCTGACCATCCCGCTGGCCTGGCCGCTGCGCGACGGCGCCGGCAAGACCAGGGCCGCGCCGCTGCCCGGCATGGGCCTCGGCCCGCAGATCCGGCTGGCCATGCGCGACCGCAGCTACCTGTGCCTGCACGCCGGTTTCTTCACCTGCGGCTTTCATATCGCCTTCCTGGTCACGCACTTGCCTACCGAAGTCGCGCTATGCAATTTGGCGCCGTCGGTGTCGGCCACCGCGCTGGCCCTGATCGGCCTGTTCAACATCGCCGGCAGCCTGACGGCCGGCGCGCTGTCGACGCGCTACCGCATGAAATCCCTGCTGGCGCTGATGTATGCCAGCCGCGCCGCCATCATCGGCCTGTATCTGCTCGCGCCCAAAACCCCGCTGACCTTCTACATCATGGCTGCCGCACTGGGCTTCACCTGGCTGGCCACGGTGCCGCCGACGGCCGGCCTGGTGGGTAAGCTGTTCGGCACACGCTACCTGGCCACGCTGTTCGGCCTGACGCTTCTATCGCACCAGATCGGCGGCTTCTTCGGCGCCTGGCTGGGCGGGCTGGCCTTGGTCACCTATGGCGACTACAGCTGGATGTGGTACGCCGATATCGCGCTGGCGCTGGGCGCGGCGCTGGTCAATCTGCCGATCCGCGAAGCCCGCGTGGCGGCGAGGGCGGCGGCATGACGCGCGATACCTGGGCTTACCGCGAAGTGGCGGTCGAATCGCGTCTGGATGCGCGCAGCGGCCGCCTGACGATCCATCCGATGGCAGGGCAGGCCTTCGCGCCCAGCCTGTCGGTGCAGTGCGCGCGCAGCCTGCGCGATCCCGCCGTCTACCCGCCTGGCACGCGCTTTCTGCTGATGGCCAAGCTGACCGACCGCCAGGGTGGCACGCCTTTCCTGTACGCCTATCACGGCGACCCCGTGGTCGTCCTCAGTGCCGCGCAGGCCAAAAGGTTCCTTGCCGAGTTTCGCAGGGGCCGTATCTGACTCAATCGAATGATTTATTCGATAAGCTACTTACATCGGGAATTGTCGCACCTTCTGCGCCGAGCGCCGACGCGCTGGCGCAGCGGCTTCTTCGCTTAGTAGCCGGCGGTGAAGCGCTGGCAGCGAAAGCGCGGCTGTTCGATTTCGTCGGCCATCGCCACGGCCAGGTCGGCCACGGAAATGGCGCTGTTGCCATGTTCGTCGACCAGCAGGTGGTCGCCGCCGACGCGGAATGCGCCGGTGCGCGGGCCGGGCTGCAGCATGGCCGATGGGCTCAGGAAGGTCCAGTCCAGGCGCGCTTCGTCGCGCAGGATGGCCAGCGCCTGGCGGCCGCCTTCGGCCGGACCCTTGTACTCGGCCGGGAATTCCGGCGTGTCGATCAGCTGCACGCCGTCGGCCACGAACAGCGAACCGGCGCCGCCGACCACCAGCAGGCGCGGGCCGCCGGCTTCCTTGACCGCGCTGATGATGTTGCGGACCCCGCGCAGGTAGTAGCCGACCATGTCGTCGCTGGCGTGACCGCTGAAGCTCGACACCACCGCGTCGGCGCCGCGCAGTGCGGCCGTGAGTGCCGCCACGTCCATCACATCGACGCCGAGGGCGGTGACATTGGGATGGGCCGCGATCCGCTCGGGCCGGCTGGCCAGCGCCGTGACGTGGTGGCCGCGCGCCAGCAGTTCCTGCAGAATGGGTGCGCCGGTGAAGCCGGTAGCGCCGATCAAGACGATATGCATGCTGTTCTCCTGTGTGATGATGAATGCACGCAGTATGATCAGAAAGATTGATAAGATAAACGCGAAATACGACAATTCATTTTTTCGACATCCTTATCAATCGCATGACCCCCGCCAGCCAGATCGACCTGAACAGCCTGACCATCTTCGACGCCCTGGCCGAAGCGGGCAGCTTCACTTCCGCCGCCGACCGCCTCGGCGTGGCCAAAGCCAAGGTGAGCCTGCGGATCGCGCGCCTCGAACGCGAGCTGGGCGTGCAGCTGTTTGCCCGCACCACGCGCCGCGTGACCTTGACCGACGCCGGCCGCATCCTGCACGAACAATGCCGCCCGCTGCTGCACGGCCTGGCCGAGATCCTGAGCGAGGCGGGCAGCCATGGCGGCGAGCTGTCCGGCCAGCTGCGCATCTCGAGCACGGTGCTGCAGGCCACGCAGTCGCTCGCGCCAGCGCTGGCGGCGTTCGCCGAACTGCACCCGCGCCTGCAGATCGACCTGCGCACCGGCGACCATGTGGCCGACATGCTGGCCGAAGGGATCGACATATCATTTCGCATGGGCTGGCTGCGCGACTCCTCGCAGCGCGCCGTCAAGCTGGGTGAATTCGACCAGCACGTCGTGGCCGCGCCGGCCTATCTGAAACGCCACGGCCGTCCAACCCGGCCCGGCCAGCTGGCCGGCCACGCCTGGCTGACGCTGTCGCTGCTGCAGTCGCCGCGCACCTGGACGTTCAGCCATGCCGACGGGCGCCACGTCACCGTGCAGATGCAGTCGCGCATGCAGGTCAATTCGCCCAACGCGCTGCTGGCACTGGCCGAATGCGGCGCCGGCATCACGGCGATGGAAGCGCTGACCGTGAAGGCGGCGCTCAGGGAAGGGCGGCTGGTCAGGCTGCTGCCGGCCTGGAGCCTGGCGCGCGGCGGCATGTACGCGGTGCTGCCGCCGGGCCGCCACGTGGCGCCCAAGGCACGCGCCTTCATCGACTATTACCGCGACTGGCTGGCCAGGCACCAGCCCTAGCGGCCCGTCTGCCAGCCGATTCGTCCGCGGCAGCGCGATCGTGGAAAAGTTGTTAAGATTTCTCCGATTGAAGTTTCTCCCTCTGAACAATGAAGAAAGGTCCGTCATGGCTTCGAGAAAAATCGCTGTAATCGTTGGCAGCCTGCGCAAGGAATCGTTCACCCGCAAGGTAGCCAAGGCACTGATGCTGCTGGCACCGCCCACGCTGGACATGGAGATCATCGAGATCGGCCAGCTGGCCCTGTACAACCAGGATGACGACGTCAATCCGCCGCCGACCTACACCGAGTTCCGCGAGAAGATCAAGAGCGTCGACGGGGTGCTGTTCTGCACCCCCGAATACAACCGCTCGGTGCCGGGCGCGCTCAAGAACGCCATCGACGTCGGCTCGCGCCCGTATGGCCACAGCGCCTGGAACGGCAAGCCGTGCGGCATCGTCAGCGTGAGCCCGGGCGGGCTGGGCGCGTTCGGCGCCAACCATCATTTGCGCCAGTCGCTGGTGTTTCTCAACATGCCGGCCATGCAGCAGCCGGAAGCCTATTTGTCCAATGTGGGCGGGCAGTTCGACGGCGACACGCTCACCAACGACGCCACCAAGGCCTTCCTGCAAAGCTATATCGACGCGTTCGCCACCTGGGTCGAACGGCACGCCGACTAGACCATGATTCATATACGCCATATCGACCATATCGTGCTGCGCGTGACGCAGCTGGACACGATGATCGGCTTTTACTGCGGGGTGCTGGGGTGCACGGTCGAGCGGCGCCAGGACGAGATCGGCCTGGTGCAGCTGCGCGCGGGCAGCGCACTGATCGACCTGGTGCCGGTGGACGGCAAGCTTGGCCGCATGGGCGGCGCCGCCCCGGGCAGGGAAGGGCGCAACCTGGACCACCTGTGCCTGCGCGTCGAGCCGTTCGACGCCGACGCGATCGGCGCGCACCTGAGCGCGCACGGCGTGCGCTTCGGTCCTGTCGAATCGCGCTACGGCGCCGAGGGCGAGGGAGCGTCGATCTACCTGGACGACCCGGAGCACAACGTCATCGAGCTCAAAGGGCCTGCCTGGGCGGGCCGCTAGCCGATCGCGCCAGCCGGGCCATGCTATGCTGAACGCATGATCAAGCACACGCCATCGCCGGGCGGCGCGGCCGGGCCGCAGCCGCCGCCGTCGTTCGGCAAGCCCGAAGGCGGCCTGCGCCAGCGGCTCTACACCATCATCTTCGAGGCCGACACTTCGGCCGGGCGCCACTTCGACGTGGTGCTGGTCGCGCTCATCGTGCTCAGCGTGGCCGTCGTCGTCGTCGACAGCGTGCCGCTGGCGACGCAGCGCTTCAAGCAGCCGCTCGATGTGCTGGAGTGGACCTTCACGCTGCTGTTCACCGCCGAGTATGCGGCGCGCCTGGCCTGCGTGCGGCGGCCGCTGCGCTATGCCACCAGCTTCTTCGGCGCGATCGATTTCCTCTCGATCCTGCCGGCCTACTTCGCGCTGTTCATGCCCGAAGCCTCGGCCCTGCTGGACATCCGCATCCTGCGCCTGCTGCGCATTTTCCGCATCTTCAAACTGACGCTGTACGTGGCCGAATACGTGCGGCTGGGCCAGGCGCTGGCAGCCAGCGCGCGCAAGATCCTGATCTTCCTCTCGGTGGTGCTGATGGCCGTGCTGATCCTCGGTACCATCATGTATGTGGTCGAAGGCCCCGAACACGGCTTTACCAGCATCCCCATGGCGATGTACTGGGCCACCGTGACCATGACCACGGTCGGTTACGGCGACCTGGCCCCGCACACGCCGCTGGGACGCCTGATCGCCTCGTTCATGATGCTGCTGGGCTGGGGCGTGCTGGCCGTGCCGACCGGGATCGTCACCGCCGAAATGACCTCGCAGAGGATGGCGCGCGCGCCGTCCACGCGCACCTGCCCGAGCTGCCTGAGCGAAGGGCACGAGCCGGACGCGCGCTACTGCAAGGATTGCGGCGAGGCGCTGGCCTGATGCGCGCTCAGCGCGGGTGCTGCGGAATATCCTTGTCGATCCAGTAGCTGAACTGGCCGAAGGTGGGCACGGCGTCCGCCTCGCGCGCCTGGTAAAACTCTTCGATCATCTGCCGGTAGGCGCCGCGCCGCGAGAACCGGTCGTGGGTGGCGGTGTAACGCGCCACCGCGCTGCGGAAGGTGGCGCGCACCTGAGAATCGGCATTCAGCCCCGGCGGGCTGCCGGCCTTGCGCGGACGCCCGCGCTTGACGTTGGCGGTGCTGCCGCGGGTCTTGCCGCGCGCGCCCGAGTTGGCATAGTCGGGCAGCAGCGCGTCCGGGGTCTGGCCGCGCTCCCAATAACGCCGCAGATAGCGGTACACCGACGGATGGGTCACCCCGTGCAGGGCGCTTTGCTGCAGCACCAGCGGGCCGCGCAGGCGCGCCTGGTAGATGTCCGGCTCGTGGGCCACCAGTTCGCGCACGATCGCCCAAGCGCGGTCGCGCACCTGCAGATAGCGCGGCGGCAGCTGGGCGGTATCGGCGCGCACCGCGTACGGGTCGCGCAACAGCAGCTGGGCGCGGCGCGCCTGCACGTCGGCCACCAGCGCCGGCAGCGCTACCAGGTGCGGATGGGCGGCGCGCGATTCCAGTTCGAACACGTAGGCGAGGTTGCGCAAGCGATCGATCCACAGCACGCGCAGGGTGCGCGGCGACGGCGCGGCATAACGGAGAAGGTCGTTCTTGATGAGCATGATGTTGGCCGTGGTGTGATTGAACACGCTATCCACTCATGCAAGTTTCTTGCCACCAAAAATCGCCGTTCCGCCAGCGCAAATGACTGCTTTTGGTGCGCCGCGCCGGCGCATGCACCACGACGCGCGCACGATTGGCGCGACGCGAACACGTTTGAGGCACATCAAGCGCGGGACCGTCTGCGAGCCTAGTCTATATACCTCGTGTTGACGGCGCACCGCCTAGTTCGTTGAGCTATCCGTACTGCAGCGTCCGTAACACATTCTGTAGTCCGGCGTGGCGGGTGGTTGCCGCCGTTGGCCGAATCCATGTGCAAACAATCTTTCTAACATCTGACGAGGTACTCATGTTTCCATTCTCACAATCTGTCACTCCTGCCGTGCGCACTCACCTGAACGCGCAAGCCAATTTCCTCAACGATATGTCCAAGTCCGTCTTCAAGTCCATCCAGGACCTGTGCGACCTGAACATCCAGCTGACCCAAACCATGCTGGAAGAATCCACCATCGCCGGCCAGGAGCTGCTGACCGCTACCCGCCAGAGCGACATCGTCAACGCCACCGCGGCGCGTGCCCAGCCGACGGCGGAAAAGCTGCGTGCCTACCAGCAGCACATCTCGCGCGTGGCGGCCGACACCCAGGTCGACCTGGCGCGCGTGACCGAGCAGCACGTGCAGGAAACCTCGCGCACGGCCCGTGCGCTGGCCGACGAAGTCTCGCGCGTGGCCAACGAGGAGACCGAGCGCAGCATCCGCAACACCCAGGACACCATGCGCAATTTCCGTGATCCGTTCATGCAAGACGCCTCGCGCCGCGGCAATGGCAGCGCACAGCACGGCAGCATGCAAAGCGGTGCCCAGGGCGGCATTCAGGGTGAAGGCGGCGCCAGCATGCAGGGCGGTGCTGCCGGCCAGGCCGCTGGCGCCAAACCGGGCGGAAAAACCACCTGATAAGGTGTGGCAGTAGCGCGCTGTGGGGGGCGTTCGCTGCTGTCCAGGAGTCCTACACGGTACTAGTGTCAGGTAGCAGCGTGGGCACGCAGGTGTGCCCACCAGCTTATCGGCCATGCGTTTAACGGGGCTTGCAGGCGCGTTTTTGAGCGTGCCTGTAAGGCCGGAGGGAGCGGCGTTCCAGCCATGCAGTGGCTGCGGCGCAGCGCCATGCATCCACCGGCTTAGTCATGGCTCAGAGCGTCTAACTAAACCTCTCCACGTATTGCTAACAGATGAGTGAACAGGTGATTGAAAGAAACGCTTGGTGAATGTCTGCAGGCTGTTCGTGACGGATACGTAGTCTGCGAAAGCGATGAAGCCAACCAAGAGTTTGTTCAACAAGCCAACGCCAGCGACTACGCCTTTCACGTGACTCGACGCCGCAACGTGCGATATGCGCGGCGATACCTCGTCGGCGCAGCCAGGCGCGGTGCGCTCGCGAGGCATAAGCGCGGTCGGCATGCAATTTCCCTGGGCGTTTTCGAGGGCGGCCCGACAGTCCTTTGACGGCCGGGATTGCTTCAATTAGCGGTATGAGCAGCCGTAAATCGTGCACTTGGGCACCCGGATTCGGGCCACCAACGACTGCCGAAGAGAAAGCCGCAGATCGTCACGAAGGGCGGCTATCGCACTTAGGCGTTAGGTCTCGTACTACTGCAGCATTGCTACCAGAGTATAAGCAACTGGTGTACATACATAGCCTGTCTTATAGGCACCATTCTCCGCTATTAATCCAAGCGACAAAAGGCCTGCGACAATCATTTGAGTTCCTACGTTGCTCGCAACCGTGTACGCCGCCTCGTCTAAAATTGGAACTGATCCATCAGGGTTCGGAACCATGAGGTAAATCTGGGTGCACCTAATCCCCGCTAGCAGGAAATCTATTTCAAGAGCCGAAATGTCGCGGAGAACACGGCTGACAATATAGGCTTTTTCACTGCTTAGTTCGGTGTCGAGGACTCCGTTTAATACGGCGCGCTTCAGGTAATCAATTTTCTTTTCATCGCTGGTACGTTGCAGGTGCGACAGCGCTTCGCAGACAACTTTATATTGTGCATCACTCATGCGATCAACACTCACTCGCATCTCGGTAAGTTCATCTTGAAGCGCCTCTAGCGCTTCATCTATCCGAGCTTGCATGCGAGCATTTGCTGCGGAACTGAGGAGAACAGGCAAAATTGCGGCGGCAGGGCAAAGTGCTCCAGCCAATGTCGCCAAACTCTGCGTCACAACGTGACTTTCGAACTTCTCTATATCTCCTGCTTTTTCCATTTTTGCGATGATTCTATGATTTTCGAGAGTCGACCTGAACACTTTGCTGGCTAGCTTTGACATATGCAGCAAGTCGCTCGTTCATGATGAAGGTTTGCTTCTGGCCGATTGTCTTTCTACCGCATGGTAGGCGGCAGCCGCCCCATCTCAGACCTTCGCTTTATTAATGCTTGTCCCATCCCAAACAGATGCGACCAAATTTTCTAGGAATCTAAGAGTGCCCGAAGAAACATTGGGCCCTCGACACGTTGACCTCCCCAACTTAACACTTTCCCATTCTGTAAAGTCATCGACCAAGGGCGAGGATTTTCTACAAACGTCGGCAAAGTAATCTGATTCCAGTCTGTGGAACGCACCTCCTCATGAACTACTTCGGCCTTTACAAATCTGTTCGATAGATATCGCCTGATTATTTTTGCCATTATTTCTTCTAAAATTGACTGAAATGACTTGGTGATGTCCTCAATGTCGTGGAGTAGAGTTTCGAAAGCTTTCGCATGGCTTTCTTCATCTATCGCTGCCATGACTGCACTGTTGATTATGCTGTCTGCAAAGCCGTAAAAAGTGTTGGCAGATTTATCATCAAAATAAATATCCAAAGTCATCTTTGGGCCGAGTTGTTCAAGTCCTGTATCTACCTGGCTTATGTCGTAATGGAAGGCGTGTAAATTCCTGACTGCTGTGACCGAGGCTTTCTTTCCCTTTGAAAAATACCGTTTCAGCTTTTTAAGCGAAGCTCTTACTTCCTCTCCAAGGTCGCATTCTATCGTGACTGCTAGCTTTGACTTATAGAATGTCTTATCGAATAAGGCACTCATTTCATGAAGCTTTCCAGCCAATAATCGTATAAACATTTGACTTTGTCCCACCATGATTTGCCGCTCTCCTTCGCTTCTTCTGATAGGCATAGCAAATACGATCATACGACATAAGAAATTTAGTTCGTTCAGTGCATGACCCGCATAGACTAGAAAAACCCGTTCCTCGGCAGGGAGGGAAAGCAAATCTTCTTTGGCTAGTTCAATTTTAAAAATCTTCAATTCACGTGCCTAGTAGGTTTTCGATATGAAAAACGAAATTACCGTTTAGTGTCTGACGATGCCTAACTGTAACTCTATAGGTTCCACTTAGAAGTGTCCGTTGTTGATTGCGCGCAGCAGCACTTCATGGCGTGACACCTTTCCTGGCCAAATGCTCTTACTCGATCAGACCAAATGCTGTCGTCTAGTTGCCGACTATCGCATAAGGTTTCTTCACTGTCACGTGCGCTTTGCGCGGTCTAAAGTTTTCGCTAAAAAATTCACAAATCCGATAATCTCGAGTGCTACTATCGGATCATCGTTGAGCAACCCGTGAGCACGCGGGTTTCGGAAGGCGAGCATTACTCCTGAGTAGAGATTCATCATGCCGAGTTGTTCGCTTTTCTCGCTGTCATTCTGCTGTTCGTTGAACTTCAAAAGCGGTGATTTTGGACTGAAGGCTAACTGCATAAGCTCAGTACCGGAGCGATCTTCTCGCTTACTTTTCATTTTCACTAGCATATCCAACACTTTGCACGCATCCTCAATCGCATTTGCATAGTGTCCTCCTTTAAATAGGTCTACGCTCGCATCCGCTATTTGCGGATGAAGTAAGAGGCTCTCTAGCGCGCGAGTAGGATATGCCAATGTTTCGTTAGAATATTCCAGTTTTTCAGTAAATATGTCAATTATTGTACGGAGTCGCCGAGCTGCCGTAGCGAAGCCGGCCTGGTACGGCTGTATTTTTTCCTGGCGGGTGCGTTCCCTCTGCATGCTGACCATAAGTATGGTATGGCTTCCTTCATAAAGACTTGAAATCTTATATCGCTCATACTCAACCGTATCAATGCCAAAGACGCCTACCAAGGTGTCGTCTAACTTTCTTTGAATATCTCCAGCGGCTGCGCGTACTTCTTCCTCGGTAACATTAAAAGTAAATTCCTCAACTTCCTTTAAACGTCGACTCAGTCGCGGCAACGCTTCTCTCATTTGCGCAGAAGTAAGATTCGCCAGTCGGGCCGATGGAGCAACGGTTTTTTTAGTAGCCATAGATAGGTGCTTCTCCTTTGACAAAAATTGGTGCCTCAACCACTAGCATGTAGCCATAATTGTTGCTGGCTTAGTGAGAAGATCTCTTCCTTGATAATTTTAGATTACCCCATTTTTCCTGTCTGCTTGCGGCAGAACTCAGTATGGGCTCAGGTGACACCTAACAAAATTTGAACGCAAATTAATGCTAAGTATCTATTCTGGCGCAGAAAAAAACGTTTGTGACATCGCAACTTCTTTGTCAATGCGAGCTATAAGACGAGCGCATTCGACGATTAATGCTTCGACCGCTTCTTGATCTATACCCGTTGGCTTGCCTTCCTTATCAACACCATTTCGATGCACGCAATCATGTCGTAATAGTATCGCCTTGTATAACCAAGGTATTTTGCCAAGATCAATTCCTAAAACGGACTGGTACATTTTATTGATTTTTCTAAGGTCATGAAAAATCAGGTCCTGAAGATATCGCGCCACTTCCAGCTTCAGTCCTTCCCATCTCAAAAATATTTGCGCAAGTGGTAACTGTCGCTTCGAGAATTCTGGATCACTTTCAACGAGCTTTCGCATTAGTTTACCGGAATTAACAACTTTATGTATGAATACCCCCGACAGGTAAGCTTCAACTGCGGTAACAACTTGGGCATATGTCATGTTGTATAGAGTTGACATGTTCGGGATTTTTATTTCAGCCCTGAGAATTGCGACAACGTCTTTCATAATTCTTTCAAACGTACCAAGCTGGGCAGTCGACTGGATTACCCAGCTTAATTCTTCATCCCTATCATCTAGGACGTGGCCATAGCGAGCCATTTTCCAATAATCATCCTCGGCTACCGTTTCATAATCTAAGTTGGTTGATCCATCAACATCAACGCGCAGTTTTCCACTGCGATCTTCAATGCGAACTTCGTAATCTTTGCCACAACCATCGCATATCAGCTGTTCATAGTAAATGTTTTTAGGGTCAAGAATCGCGTCATCGATTTGGATATTTTTATCGATAAAACTTCCACATGAGCAATTAAAAGTAATGTTAAGTAGCATCTAAGCGACTCTAGTAAATATTTCATTTATTTAATTAGTATTGCATTTTCCGATAAATTAAATAAGTCGAATTCAATGCCGAATTTAACTTATCGATGCAAATTTTGCTTTTCGCAGAGTAACTTCTGAAGGGGCCGCCATTGGCCGATAGCGGTCCATCGTCAAGGCTCAGCGTACAGCTCAGGTTGCTCTGACTGCAAGTAGAGGGTTAGGTTAGGCGCTCTTAGTCATCATCGTCGCTGCCGTCATCTTTCACCTTCCTGGTCCGCTCGATATCCAGCCGCGGCTTGAGCGCCGCCACCCGCGCCATGTAATCGTCCACGCTATGGTCGGGACTGACGCGCAGCGACGGCGGCAGGATCACCGACATGTACAGGTCGTCCGACAGGCGGCCATGGCGCTGGTCGTTACTGATCAGCGACAGACCCGACCCCAGCAGGGCCAGCGCCACGCACAGGGTGCGCAGGCGGCGCGTGTTGTACGGCTTGACCGTACGCAGATGAAAGTACACCACGCCGGCGGCGATGGCGATGGCCACGTGCGAACTGTAACGCGTCAGCGCTTCCAGCGAAAACGCGAACGCCACCACGCTTGAGACAATCTTATACAGCGTCACCGCCATCAGGCCGCAGCCGACCGTAAACAGATGCCGGCCCAGGCGCGCATGGCGCCCGAACAGGCGGTTGGCAAACGCCCATGCGCCCGACCACACCAGCCCCGCGCCGATGCCGTAAGCCAGGACCTGCAAGTAGCGGTTCAGCTGGAACGACTGGGTATCGCTGATCCACAAGGTGAACAGCGCGAACAGGCCGATCATGATCAGCCCGACCAGGCCAGGCAGCGCGCCTTCCCAGCCATGCCGGGTGCGGTCCAGTTCCTCCGGCGGCACCGGACAGTCGGCCGCGCGCACGCGCAAGGTGGTGTGCCCGAGGCGGAACACGGTGTCGCCCGTCACCGTCAGGGTCGGGCAGCGTTTGCCGCGGTGGATCACGCCGTTCTTGCTGCCCAGGTCGCGCATCACCAGTTCGCCGTCCTCGCCGGCCTCGATCACCGCATGGCTGGGCGCGGCGAAGGCGTCGTCGAGAATGAACTCATTATCGTAGCTGCGGCCCAGGCGGATCGGCAGATGGTTCACCTGATGGCGGTGCAGCACGTCGCCATTGCGCGCCAGGGTTTCGACAAAGTAGGGCGCGCTCATCGCTTGCCCGTCCGGTCGATGGCGGAGAGGAAGGCGCGCGTGGTGCGCATGCCGTTTTCGAACGAGACCCCGGCCAGGTCCAGGCGGCTTTGCAGGCTGGCCTTCGGATCGTCGGTGGTCGCCGTCAGCAGCGTGAAGTTATACAGGCCGGCGAGTTTGCGGTAAGCCCGCACGCAGGTCACCGCCCGCAGCGGCAGCGAACGCGGTTTGACGAACTGCTCGGTGCACGAGGGGCCGGTCAGGCGCGTGTCGCGGCTGCTGCCCAGGTTATCGGTCTTGAACAGGGTGCTGGCCAGCGCGGCGAAGCGCACCTGATCCAGGCTGGCGGTGCGCACATACTGGTGGGTCATCGCCACATGTCCGGTCTGCTGCGATTCCGACACGAAGATGGCCGACTCCATCGAGCAGGCGATGGTGTCGGCGGTGAAGGTGGCTTCGGCCTTGACGTTCGATCTGCCCCAGCAGCGCACCTGGCCCGACTCGCGCACCGGCACCTGGTACGGTCCCATGGTCTTGAGCGACAGCGGCGCATCGAGCAGGCGCTCGATCATGGCGCGCTGGTGCGCCAGCAGCTGCTGGGCGATCAGCGCATTGAAATCCTTGGGAGGGGCGCCTTGCGCGGCGACCTTCTTGAGTAGCTCCTGGGCGTAGCGCACCGGCACCAGGAAGCTGACCGACTCGCCGTCGCGCCGCTTGGACACGTTCACGCCGGCCACGATGCCGTCCGCAGTCACGCTGGGGCCGCCGCTCATGCCCGAGTTGATCGGCCCGGTGAACATCAGCTGGTCGTAGAAGCTGCGCGTGATGACGCCGTTGTACGAGCCTTCCGAGATCGCGAAGCCCAGATCGAGCGGATTGCCCAGCGAGTACAGATACTGGCCCTGGGTCAGCTTGGCGGCCTGTTCGGGCAGGCGGAAAAAGCCGCTGCCGTTACGGTTGATGCGCGCCACCGCCAGATCGTGCAGCACATCCACCGCCAGCAGCTCCACCGGGCCGCTCTTGCCGTCGGTATCGACAAACTCGCCGGCATAGACGTCCGGTTCCAGCGCCATCTGCGACACCACATGATAGTTGGTCAACACCAGGTTGCCGCTGCCGACCAAAAAGCCCGAGCCGACCGAGGACTGGCTGCGTCCATTGCGCAGCAACATGCGGATCTGCAGCAGGTCGCCCTTGGCCGATGAATACAGCTTCTGCGCGCTCGATGATGGCGGCGGCAGCGCGGCGGTATCGTCGAGCACGGGCTCGGCTGGGGGCGGCAGCGGACCCGGCTTGACGGCGGCGGGCGGTACGGGAGGGGCCTTGGCCGGGGCGGACGGAGCCGCGCTGACTACGCCGGCAAGGCAGCAGAGCAGCAGCGCGAGGTGAAGGAATTTCATGCAATCCTTATGGGCGAGCAAGATATGTTGCCTCTATCTTCGCATCACCCGGGCCGGATTGCGAAGTTAAAGTTCGCCGTCCTCGGCAATTGTGGCCGGCTGTGGCGACATCATGTGGCCCAGCTTGGCAGCTTTGGTGTTCAAATAGTTATTATTGAAGGCATTGCGGTTGACCAGCAGCGGCACGCGCTCGCTCACGCGCACGCCCAGCTTTTCCATCGCATCGATCTTGCGCGGGTTGTTGGTCATCAGGCGCAGCGAGCCGATGCCGAAATGCGCCAGCATCGGTTTGCACAGTTCGTAATTGCGCGCGTCGGCATGGAAACCCAGCGCCAGATTGGCTTCCACGGTATCGGCGCCGGCTTCCTGCAGGCGGTAGGCGCGGATTTTGTTGACCAGGCCGATGCCGCGTCCTTCCTGACGCAGGTAGAGCAGGATGCCGCGGCCTTCCTCGGCGATGCGTTTGAGCGCGCCTTCGAGCTGGGCGCCGCAATCGCAACGTTGCGAGAACAGCACGTCCCCGGTCAGGCATTCCGAGTGCACGCGCGCCAGGACCGGTTCGCCGTCGGCGATATCGCCCAGGGTCATTGCCAGATGCTCCTTGCCGGTCGTATGCTCGACGAAGGCGTGCAGCGTGAACTGCGCCCAAGGGGTCGGCAGCGCGCACGACGTGGTGTAATCCAACAGGGTTTCAGGGACTTCGACAGGCATCACGGTGTTCTCGAATCTATTGCTGTACCCGCAAGTGTAGCGGAAATCGACGTTAGCCGCCGGGATCAGGGGGCGTCCTCGCGCACGCGGGGACCCATACACAGGGCGCTCAGCATGGGTCTCCGCTCGCGAGGACGACAATCTTACTCGGGCAGATCGAACACCAGCACTTCGGCATCCCTGGCCTGGTCGATCGTAATGAGCGTCTCGTCGCTCAGTTTGGCCGCATCGCCGCCGGACAGCGTGGTGCCGTTGACCCGCAGCTGGCCCCGGATCACGTGCACGTAGCCCTTGCGGCCGGCCCCCAGCCGATGCTCGACCTGATCGCCTTCGTCCAGAATGCCCGCGTAGATGGCGGCATCCTGATGAATCAGCACCGAACCATCGCGCCCGTCCGCGGACGCCACCACGCGCAAGGTGCCGCGCTTGGTTTCTGGAGCGAAGTGCTTTTCTTCATAGCTGGGCGGGATGCCGGTCACCTTCGGTTGAATCCAGATCTGCAGGAAGTGTACCGGCTCGCTGGCCGAGCCATTGAATTCGCTGTGGCGCACCCCGGTCCCGGCGCTCATGCGCTGCACATCGCCGTAATGCAGCACCGAACCGGTCCCCATGCTGTCCTTGTGCTCCAGCGCGCCGCTCAGTACGTACGACACGATTTCCATGTCGCGGTGGCCGTGGGTGCCGAAACCCTGCGACGGCGCCACCCGGTCTTCGTTGATCACCAGCAGCGGGCCGAAGCCCGTATGCAGCGGATCGTGGTAGTGGCCGAACGAAAAGGTATGTTTCGACTGCAGCCAGCCGTGGTTGGCGTTACCGCGTGCTTCGCTTTTACGTACTTCCAGCATGATATTCTCCGATCGTGTGAAGGTGATGTGCAATAATTTCGACGTTCTGATTGGCGCTTGTTTCTGTTTCGCCATCCGATGAACGAAGTATAGGCCTTGCCATTCGATTGAAAAAACGGAAAATATTGACTTCTATGATCGAAAAATTCGAATGCTCAGACTAAGCCTGGACGCCCTGCAAATTCTCGACGCGATCGACCGGCGCGGCTCGTTCGCCAAGGCCGCCACGGAGCTGCACCGGGTGCCCTCGACCATCTCCTACACGGTCGGCAAGCTGGAAGACGATCTGGGCGTGCAGGTATTCGAGCGCAACGGGCCGCGCGTCAGCCTGACGCCGGCCGGGCGCGAGCTGCTCAAGGAAGGCCGCTTCCTGCTCAAGGCCGCCCAGGACCTGGAGCATCGCGTGCGCCGCGTCGCCTCGGGCTGGGAGACCGAACTGGCCATCGGCATGGATTCGATGTTTTCTCCCATGGCGCTGGCCGAGGACATGCAGGCCTTTTACGCCATTGCCGAACAGACCCGCCTGCGCATTGTGCAGGAGACCCTGTCCGGCCCATGGGAAGCCTTGCTCGACCGCCGCGCCGACCTGCTGATCGGCGTGGCCGGAGAAGGCCCGGCCGGCGGCGGCTACGTGGCGCGCCAGATCGGCAGCATGCCCTTCACCTTCGCCGTGGCGCCGCACCATCCGCTGGCGCGCCTGCCCGAACCGCTCGGCCGCACCCGCCTGCAGGAACACCGCGCCGTGGTGGTGGCCGATTCGGCCCGCAACATGCCGGCCCGCACGGTCGGCCTGCTGTTCGGCCAGGACACGTTGACGGTGCCGGCCATGCACGTCAAATTCGACCTGCAAGTGCGCGGCATGGGCTTCGGCTTCTTGCCCGAGCCCTGCGCCAGGCCCGCCATCGAGGCCGGCCTGCTGGTCGAAAAACAGGTCGAGGAAGTGCGCGAGCCGGAACTGTTTTATGTGGCCTGGCGCGTCGGCGAGGAGGGCGCGGCGCTGCGCTGGTGGCGCGAGCGCATGCTGGACCCGCAGCTGTTCGCACGCCTGTGCCGCCATTTGCCGTCGGCGGCCATGTCGAATGGCTAACGCAAGTTTCCAACGCTTGGTGTCAGAATCCTTGGTAAAGGTGATGCTTGAGAGTAACATATAACCACCCCTACCGACTCATCCATCCATGACATTGTTGCCATCCGCCGCGCCGCTGTTGTTTCGCATTCTGGCGGACCGGAGCGGCGCCCCCGCCGCCCTGCTGGCCGAGGGCGGCACGCTTGAGCCTGAGCGCCTGTCCGCTCTGGCCGGGCAGATTGCGTGCCTGTATCGGCCCGGGCATGCCGGCGCCGAGCTGTTCCAGCAGTCGGGCTGGCAAGCCTTGCCGGACGGCGCGCTGTGCCGTGTCGACGTGCGCCTGACGCAGGATGCCATCGTCCCGGGAGCGACCCTGGTCGACGGCCTGTGGTGGCGCGCGGCGCCGCCCAAGCCGGTGGGCGCGCAGGCCGCGTCGCGCGCGCTCGCGCTGCAACTGGTCGAGCGCGTTGCCGCCGATGCCGATACCCACGCGATCGAAGCGCTGCTGCGCCAGGACCCGGCGCTGTCGTATCAGCTGCTGCGCCTGGTCAATTCGCTCGGCGCCGGCACCGGCCGGCGCATCACCAGCTTCGGCCAGGCCATCCTGATCCTCGGCCGCCAGCAGCTGCGCCGCTGGCTCAACCTGATGCTGTTCGCCGCGCGCGACGGCGACGTGCGTTCGGCCATGCTGCTGGCGCGCGTGGCGGTGCGTTCGCGCCTGCTCGAACTGCTGGCCAGGCTGCACGGGGCCGACAAACTGATGCAGGAACAGGCTTTCATGACCGGCATGTTCTCGCTGCTGGGGGTGTTGTTCGGCATGCCGTTGCCGCAGCTGCTCGCCCCCCTGTCGCTGGGCGAAGCGGTGCACGCGGCCTTGCTGGACGGGCAGGGTGAACTCGGCGCGCTGCTGGCGCTGGCCGACTGCGCCGAGCAGGGCGACCTGGCCGGCATGGCCGCGCGCGTGCACGCCCTCAGCCTGCCGGTCGATGGTTTCAACCTGGCCGCGGCCGACGCCCACGGCTGGATGCTGGGCGCGCTGCGCGACACCCGTGGCTGACTCGGCGCTCGAACGCAGCCTGCTGCTGGCGCGCGCCGCGCGCCAGCTCGAAGGCGAAGCGCTCAAAGAAGCGCTGGCGCGCCTCGAAGCGTCGCTCGAACAGGTCAAGGCCGAGCGCTCGGCGGCCGTGGAAGACGCGGTCATCGAACTCGATGCCGCGGGCTACGTCAGCCGCTGGAGCAGCGGCGCCGAACTGCTGCTCGGCTACAGCGCGCAGGAAGCGCTCGGACAGCACGTGCTGTTCATGTACCCGGACGACGACGAACCGGGGCAGGGCGACCCCGCCCAGCCGGCCGAGGTGGCGCGGCGGCGCCGCAATGGCGACACGGTCTGGCTGCGCCAGGAACTGTCCCTGATCGCCGACGAGGCGGGCGAACCGGCCGGCATGCGCGTGCGCCTTGCGCCCCTGGCGGACCGTCTGAGCGACGAGGACAGGCGCCGCCTGCATGCGCGCATCATCGAAGACAGCGAGCAGGGCGTCTTGATTACCGACGCCGCCGAACGCATCGTCTCGATCAACGGCGCCTTCACCCGCATCACCGGCTACGCGCCGGCCGAAGCGATCGGCCACACCCCCGACCTGCTGCGCTCGGGCGTGCACGATGCCGAGTTCCGCGCCAAGGTGCGCGCCGCCATGAAAGGCAATGCGCCCTGGCGCGGCGAGATCATCGGGCGGCGCAAGAACGGCGAGCTGTTTCCGCAGTCGGTGACGATCAGCGCGGTGCGCAACGGCGCCGGCGAGATCACCCACACCTTCTCGCTGTTTTCCGACATCAGCGCGCACAAGGATGTCGAAGCGCGCATGCGCCACATGGCCAATTACGACAGCGAGACCGGCCTGCCCAACCGCACCCTGTTCAACCACCTGGTCGACCAGGTCCTGTGCGAAGCGCGCCGCATCAACCAGTACGGCGCCGTGATGGTGATCGAATTGAGCCGCATGGGCGCCATCAGCGACACGCTCGGGCACGAGATCGCCAGCGAGCTGCTGGCCGAGATCGGCCGCCAGTTCCGCGCCGTGCTGCGCGAGCCGGACATCCTGGCGCGCATCGACGGCAGCAAATTCGCCATCGCCCTGACCGTGATCGAAAAGCGCGAACACGCCGGCATCGTGGCGCAAAAGCTGCTGGCCACGCTGGCCTCGCCCATCGTGGCGGCCGGCCACGGCCTGCAGGTCAGTGCCGACGTCGGCATCGCCGTGTATCCGGAAGACTGCATGGATACCGCCTCGCTGGTGCGCTTCGCCGATGTGGCGATGACGCGCGCGCAGGAGGCCGGCGGCGGCAATTTCCTGTTCTACCGCGACGAAATGGACCAGCGCGCGCGCGAACACCTGCGCCTGGAAAGCGAGCTGCGCGCCGCGCTGGCCGAGGGCCACCTCGAACTGCACTACCAGCCCAAGGTCAGCCTGCGCAGCGGCCGTATCGTCGGCGCCGAGGCGCTGCTGCGCTGGCGCCATCCGGGGCGCGGCATGATCTCGCCCGGAGTGTTCATCCCGCTGGCCGAGGAGACCGGCCTGATCGCCGACATCGGCAGCTGGGTGCTCGACGAAGCCTGCCGCCAGATCCGCGCCTGGCAGGACGCCGGCATCGCCATGCCGCCGATTGCCGTCAACCTGTCGGCGCGCCAGTTCGACCGCCTGCTGCCGGCGCGCATACAGGACGTGCTGGCGCGGCACCGGGTCGATCCGGCCTGCCTGATGCTGGAGATTACCGAAGGCTTGCTGGTGCGCGGCACCGATGACGTGATCGGCATCATGAACGAGCTGGTGGCGATGGGCATGCGGCTGGCGCTGGACGATTTCGGCACCGGCTATTCCAGCCTGGCCTACCTGAAGAAATTCCCCATCAGTACCCTCAAGATCGACCGCTCCTTCGTGATCGGCCTGCCGCACGAAGAGAACGACTGCGCCATCGCGCGCGCCATCGTCACCATGGCCCAGCAGCTGCGCCAGGAAATCGTGGCCGAAGGTGTCGAGACGCCCGAGCAGATGGCCTTCCTGCGCGACCTGGGCTGCGACCAGCTGCAGGGCTGGCTGTTCAGCGCGGCCGTCAGCGCCGCCGATTTCGCCGCCATGCAGCGCGAGGAAAAACGCCTGAAGGTGGCCTGAGCCACCATCATTTCAGCGCAGCTTCTTGACGATTTCCGACATCCGGTAGGGCTTGGAGACGAACGCGAATTCATCCAGCCCGCCATGGGCGCGCAGGGCAGGGACCGGGTAGCCCGACGCCAGGATCACTTTCAGGTCGGGCATCAGCGCGCGCGCCTTGCGCGCCAGTTCGATGCCGGAAATCCCGGGCATCATCACGTCCGTGAACAGCACGTCGATCGGGCGCTTGTCGGCCAGCAGGCGCAAGGCCTCGCCGCCGTCGCGGGTCAGGAACACCTCGAAGCCGAGCGCTTCGAACAGCGAGCCGGCCAGTTCGCCCAGTTCCTGCTCGTCCTCGACGATCAGCGCCACTTCGCGCTGGGGCGCGGAGCGCTGCTGCTGGTCTTCCTGATCGAGCGCCGGCAGATAGATCGAAATGGTGGTGCCCGATCCTTTGACACTGTCGACCACCAGCGCGCCGCCCGACTGCATGATAAAGCCCTGCACCTGGCTCAGGCCCAATCCCGTGCCTTTGCCGACCGGCTTGGTGGTGAAGAAAGGCTCGCAGGCGCGCGCCATGACTTCCGGCGACATGCCGGTGCCGCTGTCGTGCACGCTGATCTTGACGTACGGCCCGGCCCGCAGCGATGCGTGCTCGCCCTCGGCCAGGCGCACGTTGGCGGTGGCGATCTCCAGCGTGCCGCCGTCGGGCATGGCGTCGCGCGCGTTGACCACCAGGTTGAGGATGGCCGCCTCCAGCCGGGCTTCGTCGATGTTGACCCAGTCCACCTTGGAGTGCAGGCGCACGCGCAGGTCGACATTGCTGGCGATCCCGCGCCGCAGCACCGTCTCGAAACTGCCGATGATTTTATTGGGGTCCTGCGGCGACGGCGACAGCGGCTGCTGGCGCGCGAAGGCCAGCAGCTGCTGGGTCAGGCGGGCGCCGCGCTCGACGGTGCGGTGGATGCTTTGCAGGACCGGCTTTTGCGACGGCCCCACGCCCTGCGCATCGAGCACCTGCACCGCGGTCGACACGATCGACAGCAGGTTGTTGAAGTCGTGCGCCACGCCGCCGGTCAGCTGGCCGATCGCTTCCATTTTCTGCGACTGGAACAGTTCCTCGCGCGCGCGTTCGAGCGAGCGCGCCGTCTCCTCGCGTTCGGTGATGTCGCGGGTGATCTTGGCGAAACCGAGCAGCGTGCCTTCATCGCCGCGGATGGCGTCGATGATCACGTGCGCCAGAAAGCGCGAGCCGTCCTTGCGCAGGCGCCAGCCCTCGGCTTCGTAGCGCCCGACCTGCGCCGCCTCGTTCAAGGCGTGCGCGGGCAGGCCGCGTTCGCGGTCTTCAAGCGTGTAGAAGGTCGAGAAGTGGCGCCCCAGGATCTCGGCATCATCGTAACCCTTGATGCGGCGCGCGCCGGCGTTCCAGTTGGTGACCACGCCCTGCGGCGAGAGCATGTAGATGGCATAGTCGACCACGCCCTGCACCAGCAGCCGGAACTGCTGTTCGCTGGCCAGCAGCTGTTCGTCCGCGCGCTTTTTGTCGGTGATGTCGCGCGTGATCTTGGCAAAGCCGGTCAGTTCGCCGGCGTCGCCGTACACCGGATCGATCACCACGCTGGCCCAGAAGCGGCTGCCGTCCTTGCGTACGCGCCAGCCTTCGCATTCGAATTTCCCGTCGGCCAGGGCGGCGCGCAAGGCCCTTTCGGGCAGGCCGGCCTGCCGGTCCTCCGGCGTATGGAAGGTCGAAAAATGATGACCGAGGATTTCCTCAGCGGTATAACCCTTGAAGCGCTCGGCCCCCGCATTCCACGACACCACATGGCCGCTCGGACTCAACATGTAGATGGCGTAATCGCGAATGGAAGCGATCAGGTGCTCGGCTGCACTGCGCGCCGGGGAGCGGTCGTCACTGATCATAAACAGGTCCGTGTCATTGAGTTTTTTGTTGATCGTAATACAAATTGCTATTTTCTGTAGCACGGCAACTGATGTCAAATGGCAAGCTGGCGTCAGGCTTGAGCGGGCCGCGCTAGCATTGCAGGAATCGCAATATTGGAGTGCCGCATGCCCCCCGACTTCGACCTCGATGTTCCAGGCCTGCCTCGACAAATACTTCGGCGGCACCGCCGATGCTGACACCCTCAGCCGCCTATGACCGTAACGATCCGCTTCCTCATCGCCTTGCTGTGCCTGACGTGCGGGCTTGCCGACGCCAAGCCGCCCAGGAAAAAGCCGGCCGCCCCGAGCGTGGCGGCGGCATTGGCCGCGCCCGCGCTGACCGGTTCCATCGAGGCCTTCGACAGCAAGGACGCGCGCATGGGCCACCCGCGCCTGTTCAAAGGCCAGGCCGATTACGCCGGCATCGTGGCCGCCACCAGCGCCGAGCGCGCGCGTGCCATCGCCACCCTGTCCGATAAGCTCAGGCGCCATCCGGTAGGTGCCGTGCCGGCCGGGGTGCGCGCGCAGATCGCCTCCGACGACCAGAGCACGCGCATGGCCGGCTGGTGGCAGCAGGACCGCCTGCTCGAAGGGATCGCCGAAGCCGCTTTCGCCTGGTACGTCACGCGCGACGACTGGTTCCTGGGCGAGATGCGGGCCGGCATGCAGCTGTTCGGACCCAAGGTTTTACGCCGCCACTGCGCCGGCGACGTGGCCGAAACGCGCGACTACGTCTGGTACTTCGCGCTGGCCTACGATTTCGCCTATCCCGCCATGAGCCGGGAAGAGCGCGACATGGTGGGCGACGTTATCGTCGCATGCGCCAATGCCGGCCTGGCGCAGACCCCGGCCACGCTGCGCCAGCATCCCGACAACGGCATCGCCTTTAACGCCATGGGCAAGCTGGTAGGGGCCTTGCTGATCGTGCGCGGCGACATGCCCGATACGCGCGGCCTGCTGGTCAAGGCGCTGCCGGCCTATGTGGGCGCGCTCAGTCCGTGGGGCGGCAAGGACGGCGGCTTCGCCAACGGCTCGAGCTACGCGCTGTGGGACGCCGGCGAATCGCTGCTGGCCTGGGACCTGATCGAACGCGTGCTCGGGGTGCCGATCTACAAAAAGCCGTGGCTGGCCGCGCTGGCGCGCTACGTCGCCTACACGCTGCCGCCGGGGACCCCGGCCGGCGCCTTCGGCGACGGTGCCGAGGTCGATCGCGGCGAGGAATGGGCGCGTCTGGGCAAGGCCATCGCCTTCCGCTCGGCCACGCCGCTGTCGCGCTGGTACGCGCGCCAGCTCAAGGGCGAAGACTTCGCGCGACTGCAGATTCTGCTCAGCCCGCGCGAGTACCGCGGCAGCGTGAGCCTGAAAGGCATTCCCAATGGCGCCAGCTTTCCTTCGGTCGGCGTGGCCGCCATGCATAGCTCGCTGGCCGATCGCGATCGCGTGTCGGTGCTGTTCAAGAGCAGTCCATACGGCTCGCTCAACCATTCGCACGCGGACCAGAACAGCTTCGTCCTGTACGCCGAAGGCAAGGTGCTGGCCATGGACAGCGGTGTCTACGACAGCTATGGCTCGCCCCACTGGCGCAACTGGTACAAGCAGACCCGCGCCCACAACGCCATCACCTACGACGGCGGTGTCGGGCAAAGCCTGGGCCCGACGGGGCTTGGCGACCGCGAACACGACGGCCGGATCGTCAAATTCTCCACCTCGCCCGCCTACGACATGGTGGTGGGCGACGCGCGCGCGGCCTATGGCGGCGACCTGTCGCAGGCGCGCCGCACGCTGGTGTTCATCCGCCCGTCCACGCTGGTGGTGGTCGACCAGCTGCGCAGCGCGCAGCCGCGCAGCTGGGAATGGAACCTGCACACGGCCGCCGCGCCATCCGGCACAGCCGATGCGTTCAAAGTGGCGGCCGGCAGCGTGGGCATGTGCGGCACCGTGCAGGCCTCCGGCGAGCTGGGAATGAAGGGTAGCGACGGCTACACGCCGCCGCCGGCCAAGAGTGCAGGTCCGCACCACTGGAGCCGGATCGCCTTCCAGCAGCCGGCCGGCGAAGCCTTGTTCGTGTCGGTACTGCGGGTTGACTGTGCGGGCGCGGCGCCGCGCATCGAGATCGACGGCGACCGTGCCAGCATCGTGGCGGGCGGGCGCAAGATGACGGTCGGCGCCGCCGGCGTCGTCATGGGAAAGTAGATCGGGCCAGTCGTGCTATCGTCTCGTGCATGACGGGAGACGAGACTTGAAAATACTGCAAACACTGGCCTGTGCCGGTGCCGCGCTGGCGCTGGCCGGCTGCGCCGGGCCGCACGCGGGCGCGCCTGCCGCCGCGCAGCTGCAGCGGCTCGACATCATCAGCCGCACGCCGGCCTTCGGCGGCGCCACCTTCGGCGACACCGGGACCTACGAGACCATCGTCGCGGTTGCGCACATGCGCATCGACGCGCGCGATCCGGCCAACCGCCAGATCGCCGACATCGGCCTGGCGCCGGCCAGCGATGGCTGGATCGATTATCAGACCGATGTGGTGATCGCCCGCCCGACCAATGCCGCCAAGGCCTCGCGCGTGCTGCTGCTCGATGTGCCCAATCGCGGCGGCAAGCTGTTCCCGGTCATGGCCAATGAAGGCGGCGACAGCCTGGAGACGCGCGCCGATGCCGGCAACGCTTACCTGATGCGGCGCGGGCATACCCTGGTGTGGGTGGGCTGGCAGGGCGACATCGCCCTGCAGCGCGACGGCAAGCGGGTCGGCACCAGCTTCCCGCTGCTGCAGGACAAGGGCAAGCCGATCACCGGCCCCAGCGCCGAAGAAACCGTGTTCGACGACGTCAAGCCGACCGGCCTGATAACCCTGGCCTATCCCGCCGCCTCGATGGCGCAGGCCGGGGCCGTGCTGACCGTGCGTGCCAATAACGCCTCGGCCCAGGAGGTGGTGCCGCCGACCAGCTGGCGCTATGTCAGTGCCAGCGAGGTCGAGATCACCCGTCCGACCGGCTACGATGCCGGCGCCATCTACCGCTTCGAATACGTGGCGCGCGACCCGCGCCTGATGGGACTGGGCATGGCGGCCCTGCGCGACGTGACCAGCTATCTGAAGCGCGGCACGCTTGATGCCGCCGGCCAGCCCAACCCGCTGGCCGACATCGCCCCCGAGGTGACTCTGGCGGTAGGGGTGTCGCAGTCGGGCCGCTTCCTGCGCGACCTGATCTGGCAAGGCTTTAACGCCGACCCGCACGGCGGCAAGGTGTTCGACGGCGCCATGCCGCTCATCGCCGGCAGCCGCAAGAGCTTTGTGAACGTGCGCTTTTCCCAGCCGGGGCGCTACTCGACCCAGCACATCGACCACATCACCTACGGCGACCAGTTCCCGTTCAGCTACGCGGTGACCACCGATCCGATCAGCGGACGCACCGACGGCATCTTCGCGCGCTGCGCCGCCACCCGAACCTGCCCGCAGCTGATGCACGTCGACAGCAGCCTGGAATTCTGGCAGGGACGCGCCTCGCTGGTGGTCACCGACGGCGCCGGGCACGACATCGCCTTGCCGGACAACGTGCGCGCCTATCTGCTGTCCTCGACCCAGCACATGAGCGCGCGCAGGCCCACCGTCGGCGTGTGCAAGGTGCAGAACAATCCGGCCCAGCAGGGTCCGGCCGTGCGCGCGCTGCTTGAACGGCTGGTGGAATGGTCGCGCGAAGGCATCGCGCCGCCGCCGAGCCGCTATCCGCGCCTGGCCGACACCATGCTGGTGGCGCCGCAGCGCGACGCGGTCGGCTTTCCCGATCTGCACGCCATCGGCATCGATTATCCGGAAGTGATCAATGAGCTGGCCGTGGTCGATTACAGCAGCCTTCCCGGTGCGGTGAACGGCGCGCGCCGCTACCAGGTGCTGGTGCCGATGGCCGACGCCGACGGGCACGACATCGCCGGCATCCGTCTGCCCGACGTGGCCGTGCCGCTGGTCACCCACGCGGGCTGGAATCTGCGCCGCCGTGGCTTTGCCGAAAACCAGCTGTGCGGCCTGAACGGCATGTCGGTGCCGCTGCCGGCGAACCCCCGCGCGGGCGACCCGCGCCGCGCCATTTCCCAGCGCTACAGCTCGCGGCTGGAGTATGCCAAGTCGGTGGCGCTGGTGGCGCGCGAGCTGCGCGACCAGGGCTTGCTGCTCGACGAGGACGCCAACCGGTTTATCGAACACGCCAAGGTGGAACCGCGCGTGGCGCCCTGATACCATGCTTTGCGTATAATCCCCGCTGGCTTTGTGCCTTTATCCATTAGAGAACAACATATATATGGCTTCATCCTCAGACAATATCAGCATGGCGGTGTTCTGCGACTTCGAGAACGTCGCACTGGGCGTGCGCGATGCGAATTACGAAAAATTCGACATCAAGCCGGTGCTCGAACGCCTTCTGCTCAAGGGCAGCATCGTGGTCAAGAAAGCCTACTGCGACTGGGACCGCTACAAGGGCTTCAAGGCCACCATGCACGAAGCAAACTTCGAACTGATCGAAATCCCGCACGTGCGCCAGTCCGGCAAGAACTCGGCCGACATCCGCCTGGTGGTCGACGCGCTCGACCTGTGCTACACCAAGTCGCACGTGAACACCTTCGTGATCATCAGTGGCGATTCAGACTTTTCGCCGCTGGTGTCGAAGCTGCGCGAGAACGCCAAGCAGGTGATCGGCGTGGGCGTCAAGCAGTCGACCTCGGATCTGCTGGTGGCCAACTGCGACGAATTCATCTTCTATGACGACCTGGTACGCGAGGTCAAGCGCGCCGCCGCCAAGCGCGACGAACGCAAGACCCAGCCGCCGGCCAAGCGTTCGCCAGACGACGGCAGCCGCCGCAAGGAAGAGACCGAAGCGCGCAAGGCGCAGGCGATCGAACTGGTGGTCGAGATGTTCGACGCGCTGGTGTCCGAACGCGGCGACAGCGGCAAGATTTGGGCATCGCTGCTCAAGGACACGCTCAAGCGCCGCCGTCCGGATTTCAACGAGACCTACTACGGCTTCCGCACCTTCGGCAATTTGCTGGAGGAAGCGCAGAGTCGCGGTATGCTCGAATTCGGGCGGGATGAAAAATCCGGCGCCTATGTTTACCGCAGTGCCGCGCAGCCGGCCGCTATGCCTGCGCCGGTGAGCGAGCAGGTGGAGCTGCCGGAAGTCGTCGCTGAAGTTGCCGCCGCCGAGGAAGCGCAACCGTCCAAGCCGGAACCGCGCCGGCGCGGACGGGGTGGACGCAATCGCCAGGAGGTGGTGGAAGCCGCGCCGGTGGAAGCGGAAGCGGTAGTACTGGCTGAACCTGAGCCAGAGCCGGTGGTAGAGGAAATGCTGGTCGAGCCGCAGCCCGAAGTCGAGGCGGAAGCTCCACCATCGGAAAAGCGTCGTTCACCGCGAGGTAGCCGCAAGGGCACCGCCAAGAAGATCGCAGTGGCCAGCGTCGAAGAAGCGCCCGAGCCAGCGCCGGCGCTGGTGGAGCCGGAACTCGATGCCGCACCCGTGATCGAGGAAGTCGTTGAGGAGCCGGCCGCGCCGGCTCGCAAGAAGGCGCAGCCGCGCGGGCGCCGTCCGGTCAAGCCCAAGCAGGAGAAGTCCAAGGCTTAGGGCCTGATAAAACTCCTGCTTGTCGTGTGAGCAACTGTCCCCGATATGCTGAGCGTTGACGAACGTCTGTAATTGCCAAGGGCGGGCGTCCGAGAAGTCTTGCGCATAGTCAACCTGCTGCAGTCGGCGCGCTGGCAATTCACCTAGCACGAACATTTGCACGCCAAAGTTGCAGTCGTAAGCGATTGGATCATTAACGAAACGATGCGCCCTGGTGGAAATAACGAACTTACAGACTCTCGGGGATAAGTTTCTTCTAATGGCTGATGCCCTTGACGTCGAGCCCTATTGCAAGAAGTTTCACACTACACCTCAACAGGATGGATCACCGCATGTGGAGGTGAAAGCAGGGGAGTTTGAGTTTGTGATAACCGAGCGTGGTATGGAGCTTCAAAGGCTGTCCGGGGTTTCCGGCAACGAAATCCTATATCTCCTATTTCAAGGAATTACTCAACATATGGCCACGTTGTACGAGCTTCGCAATCGCAGACCAACTGAAGATGGTAGGACCCTATGGTTCCCCCACCAAGAGGAGCTGATGGCAAAGCTTGACCCATTGTGAGGAATGCGGCTCAAAGCCGAACACGACCAGATTCTGAAGACCTATCTGCTTGGAACCTAAGCGATCCAGCCAGTAGGCGAATGTCGGGTTCGGCCCCAGCCCCGCTCAATACGTTAGCATTTGCTCCATTCTTCGTTAGGGACTCAAGGTAAATCATCGTTATGGCGCGTCGTCTGTATATTCCCGACCAGGTCCTCGAAGCGATTTCGGAGCACATTTCAGTTGCGATGGATCGTGCAGTGCAAGGTTTCTGGTCAGCGAATGAGGACGAGGACGCACTTACAGGCCAACTCGGCGCTTGCCTCAAGACTGGCGTACACACAGTCGAGGTTACGCAGGACGAGATAAAGGGAGCATGGAAGTGGTCAATTGACTACACTAAGTTTCGCGGCCGAGGTAAAGGCGCAACCGAGGCATACCTAGGTGCTGACGGAATTTTTGAGCTGACGCTTGATAGAGGCTATCAGCGAGAAACCAAGTCGTTGCTCTTCCAGTCGAAGACCGATTGGTACAACAGTCCAGACTTGGTCGAGCAGGCAGTACTTCTGTCAACTTGGCGGGAGGCTGCAATCGGGATCAATTACACTCCGACGTCTTTCGACGCTTATTCCATCGATAGCATCCTGGGAAGTCGCGGAATTAAAAACGACGCTAAGGTCCCCGTTGGCCGGGCAAAATCCCCCACCCCTGGCCGGGTCAAAATCCCCCACCTC
>CAMLIL010000063.1 GCA_946480015.1 uncultured Oxalobacteraceae bacterium
AACCGATGCTCAAGGAGCGCCTGGAAAACGAGGACGAGGTCAAGCAGCTGCTGGCACTGGCGCAGCAGGTCGAGGGCATCGCCCGTAACATCGGCATGCACGCGGGCGGGGTGCTGATCGCCCCCGGCAAGCTGACCGACTTCTGTCCGCTCTACACCCAGGGCGGTGATTCGGGCGTGGTATCGCAGTACGACAAGGACGACGTGGAAGCCGTCGGCCTGGTCAAGTTCGACTTTCTGGGCCTGACCACCCTGACCATCCTGGACCGCGCGGTACGCTACATCAAGCAGCTCGATCCCGCAGCCCACGCCGACTTCGCGCTGGAAAAGCTGCCGCTCAACGACAAGGCCTCCTACGACCTGCTGACCAAGGCCAAGACGGTCGCCATCTTCCAGCTGGAGTCGCGCGGCATGCAGGGCATGCTGAAAGACGCGCGGCCCGACCGCTTCGAGGACATCATCGCGCTGGTGGCGCTGTACCGCCCGGGCCCGATGGACCTGATTCCCGACTTCTGCAAGCGCAAGCACGGCGAAAAGTTCGACTATCCCGATCCGCGCACCGAGTCGATCTTGTCCGAGACCTACGGCATCATGGTCTACCAGGAGCAGGTGATGCAGATGGCGCAGATCGTCGGCGGCTACTCGCTCGGCGGCGCGGACATGCTGCGCCGCGCGATGGGTAAGAAAAAAGCCGAAGAGATGGCCGAGCACCGCGAGATCTTCCGCGCCGGCGCCGCCAAGGATGGCCTGTCGCAGGAAAAGGCCGACGAGATCTTCGACCTGATGGAAAAGTTCGCGGGCTACGGCTTCAACAAGTCGCACGCCGCCGCCTACGCGCTGCTGTCCTACCACACGGCGTATCTCAAGGCGCACCACACGGCCGCGTTCATGGCAGCCAACTTGTCGCTGGCGATGGACGACACCGACAAGATCAAGATCCTGGTCGAGGATTGCATCGACGTGTGCAACCTGACCCTGCTGCCGCCCGATATCAACCACTCCGACTACCGCTTCGTGCCGGAAGGCGAAGCGCCATCGGCGACGGGCAAGCGCGTCACCAACATCCGCTACGGGCTGGGCGCGGTCAAGGGTTCGGGCCAGTCGGCAATCGAAGCGATCATCGCCGCGCGCAAGGCCGGCGGCCCGTTTACCGACATGTTCGACTTCTGCAAGCGCGTCGACCGCCGCCAGATCAACCGCCGCACCATCGAATCGCTGATCCGCAGCGGCGCCTTCGACTGCTTCAAGGTCGACCGCGCGGTGCTGATCGCCTCGGTCGGCTTCGCGGTCGAAGTGGCCGATCAGGCCCAGGCTTCGGCCAACCAGGTGTCGCTGTTCGGCGGCGACGACAGCGACCTGGTGGCGCCGCCCGAGTACGTGAAGGCCACGCCGTGGACCGACCGCCAGAAGCTGGCCGAGGAAAAGATCGCGCTGGGCTTTTACCTGTCGGGCCACATGTTCGATTCGTTCGCGCCCGAGGCACGGCGCTTTGCGCGCACCAAGCTGTCCGAGCTGGAGCCGTCGCGCGAGCCGCGCATGATGTGCGGCGTGATCACCGGCGTGCGTGCGCAGATGACCCAGCGCGGCAAGATCCTGATCGTGGCGCTGGACGACAAGAGCGGCGTGGTCGAAGTGACCGTGTACAGCGAGGTGTTCGAGGCCAACAAGAACATCTTCCGCGAGGATGAGTTTTTGGCGGTGGTGGGCAAGGTGTCGGAAGACCGCTTCAACGGCGGGCTGCGCATAACTGCCGAGAAGGTGTACGACATGACCTCGGCGCGGATTCACTACGCGCGCCAGGTCGGGCTGTTCCTGCCGGCGCCGGTGCCCACGCCGAAGCTGGCCGAAGCGCTCAAGCCGCACCGCCACCAGGAAGGCCTGCCGCTGGCCATGCGCCTCAAGCCCCAGGGTGTCGAGTGCACGGTGCAGCTGGGGGACGACTGGCGGGTAGCACCCTCGGATGCGCTCAAGCTGGCGCTGGAGCAGCTCGGTGCGAAAGAGGTCGCGGTCGAATACTGATCTCGCAACCCGTCCTCGCGAAAGCGGGACCCCATGCTGAGCAAGCGTGGGCGTGGGCTCCCGCATTCGCGGGTGCGACATCACCTGCGCGTCTTCCTCATGCGTCGTCTTGACCTGCCCGATGGTGGCGATATCATGTTAGCCGGGCATGCCGCTGCCCTATCATCGTCTCGCCATTTCTTTTCAAGCAGAGGAACCTGCGATGATGCGGGGTCATATCGGTCGGTGACCGACTACTGCTCGTCACCGTCAGGAACACGAGATCTCAATGTGAATCTGAGGATCAATATGAAAATATTTGCTCGATACTGGCCCGTGCCGAAACGGATGTCAAACGAGGAATACCGACGATACCGGTGGAGACTTTTTTATTTTGTCATGATGTGGATAGTGGTCGCATTTGCTGGGGTGTACTTGTGGAACGAATTGCACGTGATCGCTAAGTGTGCGCTTGTTGTGGCCGGCTATTTATTTTGTCCGACGGTCGATATTTTGGAGAATTTACTCGCCTCTTATGATACTTATTTAAAAAGAGGATTATGGTGAATGGATGAAGCTTAAAATCACGTAATCAAGATGGCCGTCCCTTGATGAAAGCGATCCGATGAGCTAGCTGGTCATCAATCCCATACATATGTCGGTGGAAACTCGCAGATGTTCTTGGCGCAGAAGGCCTACAAGCATCTGGTGGACGAGGGGGGATATGTGACGGCGGAGTGCCAGCGGGGATTTTGCCAAACTCGTGCTGGCGTTGAAACATGGCGGGAAAGATGTCGCCCTGTTGTACCTGGTTATACGGGCTCCTGATTCCACGCATGCAGCGATAAACGCCAGTGACGGTGGCGCTTTCGGGACTTGGTATGCGACCATTTACCGGCAGCAGCCGAATGGCGCATCTTCAGCCGCGATCCCCCTGTTTTTACCGGAACCTGTTCCGACAGGCTGAACACGCCCTGAATCCCCCGTCCGGCGCTCACCCAGACGGTGCGACTCTATATAATAGCGCTGGCCTCGCCACGCTCGCCGCGCGGCGCCCGTCTAACGTATCGACTGAACCCATGCCGCCTTCGCTGTCCCGCATCCTGATTTGCCGCACCGACAACATCGGCGATGTGGTGCTGACTCTGCCGCTGGCCGGCTACCTCAAGCGGCTCATTCCCGGTGTGCGCATCGATTTCCTGTGCCGTGGCTACGCCGCGCCGGTCGTGCGCCAATGCCGCTTTGTCGACCAGGCCGTGGTGGCCGAAGAGCGCGACGCCGGCACGCTCTTCGCCAAAGGCAACTATGACACCGTGATCTTCGCCTTTCCCGACCGCCGGCTGGCCAAAGCGGCGAAGCGGGCGGGCGTGCCCAACCGGGTCGGCACCAGCCATCGGCTGTACCATTGGCTCTACTGCAATCGGCTGGCGCACTTCAGCCGGGTCCGTGCCACTGTGCACGAGGCCCAGCTCAATTTCGAACTGCTGCGTCCGCTCGGGATCGATCACATCCCCGCGCTGCCCGAGATTGCACCCATGTACGGCCTGCAGGCGCCCCGGCTGGCACAAGCCGACGCCCTGCGCGCGCAGGCGCAGTTCAATCTGATTTTGCATCCGAAGTCCAACGGCAACGGGCGCGAGTGGCCGCTGGATCGTTACACTGAACTGGCGCAGCGCCTGCAATCGGACCCAGGCATACGCATATGGATCACCGGCAGCCCGGCCGAAGGCGAATTGCTCGCGCGCGAAGCGCCGGCGTTGCTGGCGATGCCGAACGTGCGCAACCTGTGCGGAAAATTCGACCTGTCCGGCCTGACCGCCGTGATCGGCGTGGCCGACGCGCTCATTGCCAGCGGCACCGGCCCGCTGCACATCGCCGCAGCGCTGGGGCGCCCCACGCTTGGGCTGTTCCCGCCGGTTAAACCGATCGATCCGGTGCGCTGGGGCGCGCTTGGCAGCCAGGCGCAATCGCTGTGCGCGCAGCAGCGCTGCGCCAGCTGCACCGCCGCCGCCGCCTGCCAGTGCATGCACGCCATCGGCGCCGACCAGGTCGAGCAGGTGGTGCGCGCATGGCGCGGCCATGCGGTGGCGGCACAACGACACTGACCTATGAAACCCTCGATCCTCATCACGCTCGACTCCATGCGGTATGAAAATACCGGTCTGCATACCTTCGGACACAGTCTCGGACGCGAAATCCTGCGCCAGGGCGCCGGCCGGTTCGACATCAACGCCTATACCTATCCGGTGCAGGATGGCTTCCTGGGGCAGGGCGCCGGCTATGTCCGGCACCGCAAATTCCACCGCTGGTTCTTCCCCATGCACCGCCGCTTCGAGGTGGTCCATTTCGCCGACCAGTATTGCCGTTTCGGTCCGGCGCGGGTACGCGGAAAAACCATCATGACGGTCCACGATCTGAACCAGATCTACGAACAGCCGGCCGGCAGCCGCAAGCTTGAACGCCACATGCAGCGCATGCGCATCAAGATTCGCGGCGCCGACCGGATCGTCGCGATTTCCAACTTCGTTGCTGCCGACGTGGTGCGCCATTTTCCCGAGGCGGCCGACAAGATCTCGGTGATCTACAATGGCACCTCGTTCAGCTGCGCGCCGGAGGGCCACCGTCCGCGCTATCAGCCGCCGGGCGCGTTCCTGTTTGCCGTCGGGATGGTGTGCGCGAAGAAGAACTTCCACGTGCTGGTGCCGTTATTGCGCGACAACGAGCGCACGCTGGTCATTTCGGGCGTCGTCAAGGAAGAGTACAAGCAAAAGATCCTGGCGGCCGCCGCCGAGTATCGCGTCAGCGAGCGGGTGGTCGTGACCGGCCCGGTGAGCCAGTTCGACAAGGACTGGTACTACGCCAACTGCGACGCCTTCGTGTTTCCCTCGCTGGCGGAGGGTTTTGGCTTGCCGGTGATCGAGGCCATGCACCATGGCCGCCCGGTTTTCCTGTCGCGCATGACGGCATTGCCGGAAGTCGGCGGCGACGCCGCCTATTACTTCGACAGTTTCGAGCCGGACCATATGGCGCAGGTGCTGGAACGCGGGCTGGCGCACTTCGCCAGCGCACGCGGCGCCGAGCGCGCCCGCAACCGTGCTGCTCAGTTCACCTGGGAAAAAGCCGGTGCCGAATACCTCGCACTCTACCGCGCTTGCCTGAAGACCTAGTCAGAGCGCGGCGCGCGTAGGTGCGGCGTGGCCGCGCAGGCCTTCCAGTGCTTCGATGGTGCCATCGCGTTCGCGCTGGCGTACCATGGCCAGATTGCGGTCGGCCTGGCCGCGCGCGGCCTCGTCGTGCCATAGATGCAGTACTTCGGTGGCGTAAGCGCCATCCTTGCGCCGCACGCCGGCGTGATGCAGGCGCAGCACCAGGTCGGCGTCTTCATGCCCCCATCCACGAAAGCTCTCGTCAAAGCCGTTCACGCGCAGCAGATCGCTGTGCCAGGCCGCCAGGTTGCAACCCTTGATGCGGCGGTAGCTGAAGCCTTCGCGTACGCGTCCCACGTCGGGCAGCGCGATGATCAGGGGCGCGCACTTGTTGATGGCCCCGCGCGCGCGCAGGCGCACCTTGTCGAGCGCGCTCAGCTGGTGCAGATCCATTCCTTCGGCAAGTACGCGCGCGCTGAAGTCGCGCTCGAGCAGCACGCGGCTGCCGGTGACCATGCACCCCGGCTGGGCCAGGCGACGGTGCTGGGCAATGTAGTCGCGCTGCGGAACGCAGTCGCCATCGAGGAACAGGATGTATTGGCCGCGCGCGGCGAGGATGCCGCGGTTGCGCGACATGGCCAGCCGGTAGCCCAGGTCGGGCTGCCACACATGTTGCAGCGATACCGGCGACAGGCGCCGCAGTTCATCGACGCAGGCGCGGGTTTCGTCGCCCGAGCCGTCGTCCGCCACAATGATTTCAAAGTCCCTGTCGCTCTGCACGAAGCAGGCCCGCACCACGGCAGCCAGCGCGTCCGGCCGGTTGAAGGTGCTGATGACAACTGAAATCAATGCGTCGGCCGGCATCGGTCTCACCCTGTCCGGGACGGGCGCAGTGCGCCGGCATAGAGCGCGCCGGCCAGCAGCAGGAACCAGTGCGCTTCGGTGGTATCCCACAGCAGGCTGTTGAAGATCGAAGTGACACCGAAGATCGTCACCAGCAGCAGCAGCACGTCGGTGTCGAAGCTGCGGCGCGCCAGGCCGGGGCGCATCAGGGAACCCAGCATGGCCACATACACGGCCAGGCCAAGCACCCCCAACTGCACCGTTACCAGCAACATTTCGCTGTGCGGCTGATGGCGCGCTTCGCTCATCGACGGCACGCCCGCCCAGATACGGCGCGCGATGGGTGAATACGCTTCGGCAAAGGACCCGGTGCCCTGGCCGATCAGCGGATGGTCGGCCACCATCTGCAGGCCGGATTGCAAAAAGCTCAGGCGCACGCCGTTGGGAGAGTGCTCCTGCCCTGTGCGCAGTTCGGTGATCATGTCGTCGGTGCGCGACTTGAAGTTCGCCGAGGTGGCGTAAAAGCCGCCGAACAACAGCGCCAACGCGGCCAGGCCCGCGGCGGCGCGGCCCCGCGACGCGGGGGCACGCAGGAGGAAGGCGGCGGCCAGGCCGATGAACAGGGCCACGTAACCGGTGCGCCCCTGGTTAAGAAACACGATCGGCACCATCAGGAGCAGGGCGGCCCCGCCCAGCAGTGCGCGGCGCGCCGCGGTGCCGGCATGGCTGGCGGCCAGCGCGCACACCGACACCGCAAAACCGAGCAGAATGCCGACGGTGATGTGATTCTTGAAGGCGAACGCGTCCTTGGCCTCGCCCACGCGCCACCAGCCCAGGCTGGAAGTGGGCATCGCGCCCAGCCATACGAGGTAGCACGACACGGCCAGCACGGCCGCGCCGCCCATGAAGCTCCACAATGCCTTGCGCGCCAGCGTCGGATCGCGCAGGCTCAGGCTCAGTCCGATGGGCAGGATCAGCAGGCGCGAGTATTTACGCAGCGCGCTGGCCATGTCGGCATGCGGCGCGATCGTCCACAGGCAGCCCAGTAAATACAGGCCCAGCAAAGCGAGCGCGAGGATGGCCGGTGGGGTACGGGGAAGCCCGCGCAGGTCCTTGCACAGTATTAGCATGAGCAAGAAACCCAGGTACAACAGGCCAACGAACAGATTGGTCAGTGCAGTGGCGAAGGGCACGCAAAACAGGGCAAGCAGAAAGACTTGCTGTACGGATCGCTCAAGGCGCCAGTGGGAAGAGGGGACTGTGCCATTCATGCGGAAAAGCGCCTGTTGTTGTTAGTCTTGAAACCGGTCGCATTCTACAGCAAAACGCCTTTTCCTCAGGCACGCTAGGGCGATGGCCCCGGCGCTTCGGGGTTGTGCGAAAATGCGGGCGGCCCGCTCATTCGCGGACTGCAACCTGTACGCGTAGCGAGAATATGGAAACGATGGAAAATAGCGCAATGGTCCGGCGTCTGCTGGCCGTGGTCAAGCCCTACCGGTCGCGCGCGCTCCTGGCCCTGCTGGCCATGGCCGGTACCGCCTCGACCCAGCCAATGCTGGGCTATGCGCTCCAGCTGCTGATCGACAAGGGCTTTACCCAGAAAGCCCAGTTCAGCCTGTGGCTGGTACCGGGCGTGCTGCTGTTTATCTTTGTGTTTCGCGGCATCTGCACCTTCAGCACCGCCTATCTGAACAACTGGGTCATGAGCCGGGTGCTCAACGACCTGCGCGGCATGGTATTCGAACGCCTGCTGCGCCTGCCGGTGGCGCGCTTTCACGAAGAGTCCACCGGACGCGTGATCAATACCGTGGTGGGCGACGTGCGCCAGGTGGTCGACATGATCAACTCGGTGTTCCTGGCCTTCGTGCGCGACGCGCTCGTGGTGGCCGGTCTGCTGGCCGGCCTGATGTGGCTGAACTGGAAGCTGACCCTGGTCGCGCTGGTGGTGGTGCCGGTGACGGCCATCGTCGTGCGCACCACCACCGGGCGGGTGCGCCGCCTGAACCGCGACAATCAGCGCGTGACCGGCGAAATGACCCAGGTGGTCGAGGAAGCCGCGCGCGGCCACCAGGTGATCCGCGTATTCGCCGGCGAGCGCTACGAGCGGCGCCGCTTCGAGCAGCGCAGCGAAGCCCTGCGCGGCTTTTCGCAGCGGATCACCGTGGCCGCCGCGGCCACCGTCCCGGTCACCCAGATCGCCACGGCGGGCGCGGTCGCAGTCGTCATCGTCATGGCGTTGCAAGCGCAGATGACCGCCGGCGAGTTTTCCAATTTTATTACCCAGATGCTGATGCTGCTGGCGCCACTCAAATCGCTGGTCGAAGTCAACGGCCCGCTGCAGCGCGGCATGGCGGCGGCCGAAACCGTGTTCGGCATGGCCGACGCGCCGATCGAGCCGGACAGCGGCAGCGTGACGATCGCGCGCGCGCGCGGCCACCTGCGCTTCGAGCACGTCTCGTTCCGCTATGGCGACAAGGCGCCGCTGGCGCTTGACGACGTCACGCTGGAGATCGAGCCCGGCCAGACGGTGGCACTGGTGGGCATGTCGGGCGGCGGCAAGTCGACCTTCGTCAACCTGGTGACGCGCTTTTACCAGCCGCAGTCGGGCCGCATCACGCTCGACGGCGTCGCTTACGACGACATCCGGCTGGCCAGCCTGCGCGCCCAGCTGGCCATGGTGAGCCAGAACGTGGTGCTGTTCGACGACACCCTGGGCGCCAACATCGCCTACGGCGCCGAGACGGTCGACCGCGCGCGCCTGGATGCCGCCATCCGCGCGGCGCACCTGGCCGACGTGGTGGCCGCGCTGGCGGACGGAGTGGACACCCAGATCGGCGAGAACGGCATGCGCCTGTCGGGCGGGCAGCGCCAGCGCGTGGCGATCGCGCGCGCCATCTACAAGGATGCGCCGATCCTGATCCTGGACGAAGCCACCTCGGCGCTCGACAACGAATCCGAACGCGCGGTGCAGGCCGCGCTCGATACGCTCATGGCCGGCCGGACCACGCTGGTGATCGCGCACCGCCTCTCGACCATCGAGCGGGCCGACCGCATCGTCGTGATCGACCAGGGCCGCATCGTCGAAAGCGGGCGCCACGCCGAGCTGCTCGCCATGAACGGCATGTACGCCAACCTGTACCGCCTGCAGTTCGCCAAGGCCGCCGCATGAAGCCGGCCCTGCGCACCCTGATCATCTCGCCCAACTGGATCGGCGATGCCGTCATGGCGCAGCCGCTGCTGCAGCTGCTGGTGCGCCAGCATCCCGAGCGGCCGATCGACGTGCTGGCGCCGCCGCCGGTGGCCCCGGTGTGGAAGGCGATGGCCGAAGTCGACAGCGTGCTGGAGACGCCGTTCCGCCACGGCGCCCTGCAGCTGCGCGAACGCTGGCGCTACGCGCAGGTGCTGCGCGCGCGCGGCTATGCCGAAGCCTACGTGCTGCCCAACACGCTCAAGTACGCGCTGATTCCCTGGCTGGCCGGGATCGGCAAACGGGTCGGCTACAAGGGCGAGTCGCGCTATGGCCTGATCAACGTGATGCACCGCGACGACAAGCCGCCGCGGCCGATGGTGCCGTTCTACGCCGCGCTGGCCGACGACCCCGGTGCGCCGCTGCGCGCGGGGGTGCCGCGCCCGGTCATGCGGGTGAGCGAGGATAGCGTGGCCGGGGTATGCGCGCGCCACCAGATCCCGTCCGGCCGCGCGCTGGTGGTGTTCGCCCCCGGCGCCGAGTTCGGCGCCGCCAAGCGCTGGCCGGCGCGCCACTTCGCCGCGCTGGCGGGCGAGATTCTCGCCGCCGACCCCACGGCCCGGATCGCCCTGCTGGGCTCACCCAAGGACCGCCAGGCGGGCGACGATATCCTGGCGCTGGCGCCGGACCAGCGCATCCTGAATCTGGCCGGCGCCACCAGGCTCGATGAAGCCATCGCCCTGATCGCCCGCGCCGCCGTGGTGGTGGCCAACGATTCGGGCCTGCTGCACATCGCCTCGGCGCTGAACCGCCCGGTGATTGCCCTGTATGGCCCGACCGACCCCGATCACGCGCCGCCGTTTTCCGACTTGGCGCGCGCGCTCTCGCTGCGCCTTGACTGCTCGCCCTGCCGTCAGCGCGAATGCCCGCTCGGCCACCATGACTGCATGGAAAAGCTGGAGGCGGCGATGGTGTGGCAGGAGCTGCGCCTGATGGCCCAGGCCGGCGCGCACCAATGAAAAAAGCCATCCCGGCGCAGGCGGGGATGGCTTTTTTTTCGACTGGCGCGCGCATTCAGGCGCGCGGCGATCAGAGTGCGCGGCGCTTGCGCATGGCTGCCAGGCCTGCGATGCCCAGGCCAAACAGGGCCACCGAGGCTGGCTCAGGCACATTCGTATTATTGGCAATGACTTGGGCACTGAAGTACAGGGTATTGAAGTCGTTGCCGTTATTGCTGACGTAGTTCCAGATCCAGCTTGGGTTGGCGGCGGCCAGGGCAGGGACGGTGCCCCATGGACCTACACCTTCCGCGCCTTCGTTGGCAGGCGTGAACCACTGGTTGCTGGCGTTGGTCCAGCCGGTCGCGTTATAAGTCCAGCCGGAGTCCCCGGTCAGCAGGGACTGGGTGCCGTTGGCAAACTTGAAGTTGCTGTCGCTGAGCGAGAACGCGCCCAGGAAGCCGCCAGGGCCGCCGGCATTGCTCGCCACGACGTGGATGAAGCCGGACTGGCCGGCGGTCAATGCTTGGGTGTACGAAACGGTGCTGCCCCAATCGTTGCCCGAGGCCACCAGCACGCCAGGGTTAGCGTTGCTGGTGCTGAAATAGGCTTGAAAACTGTTATCCGCAGTCAGCGTGCCGGTCAGCACGGTGGCGCTGGCCGGTGCGGCGGCGAGGACGGCGGCAGCGGTGGCAATGGCGGCGGCGATGAGCGATTTTTTCATTTTTGGTTTGGTCTAGAAAATAAGAATATCAACCAATAAGCAATACGCATGCCAGGACTCATGATTTGATAATAATCAACAACTTAAGATTCCTATGGGAATATTTCTTATCGCAACTGTAAGATATTTCGACAGAATTTCCTTGTGCTGCGGGACGCCAGTTATGATGTCAACCTGGCCAACCACCTCACCGGAACCGCAGCGATGAATCACCCCGTCATTCCGATCGCCCCCCAGGGGGCCACGCGCGAACGCAAGCGGCAGGCGCCCAAAGGCAGGCGCGTCGATCCGCAAGCGCTGGCCGACGTGCAGGCGCTGCTGGGACCGGCTTCGCGCCAGGCCGACCTGCTTATCGAGCATCTGCATGCCATCCAGGACCGCTACGGCTGCCTGTCCACCGCCCACCTGGCGGCGCTGGCCCAGGAAATGCGCCTGGCCCAGGCCGAGGTCTATGAGGTGGCCAGCTTTTACCACCACTTCGACGTCGTCAGGGAAGGCCAGGACAGGCCGCCCGCGCTCACCGTGCGCGTGTGCGACAGCCTGTCGTGCGAGATGGCCGGCGCCGCCGGCCTGCTCGAACGCTTGCCGGCCATCCTGGGCGCCCAGGTGCGGGTGCAGGCCGCGCCCTGCGTGGGACGCTGCGAACAGGCGCCGGTTGCCGTGGTAGGCCAGCATCCGGTCGGCCACGCCGGCTGCGAGAGCGTGGCGGCGGCGGTTGCGGCCGGACAGTGCACCGACCAGCCGCAAGGCTTTACCGGCTACGCCGCCTACCTCGCCGGCGGCGGTTACGCGCTGCTGCGCGACTGTGTAGCCGGCGCCCGCGACGCCGACGCCGTCATCGCCGCGCTGGAGCACTCCGGCCTGCGCGGGCTGGGCGGGGCGGGCTTTCCCGCCGGGCGCAAGTGGCGCCTGGTGCGCGCCGAAGCCGGCCCGCGCCTGATGGCCATTAATATCGACGAGGGCGAACCGGGCACCTTCAAGGACCGCTACTACCTCGAACGCGATCCGCACCGTTTCCTCGAAGGCGCCCTGATCGCCGCGTGGGCGGCCGGCATCCAGACCATCTATATCTACCTGCGCGACGAATACCACGGCTGCCGCGCCATGCTGCAGGCCGAGCTGGCCCGCCTGCGCGCCGACCCGCCGGTCGCCGGGATGCCCGAGCTGATCCTGCGGCGCGGCGCCGGCGCCTATATCTGCGGCGAGGAATCGGCCATGATCGAGTCGATCGAGGGCAGGCGCGGCATGCCGCGCCTGCGGCCGCCGTATGTGGCCCAGGTCGGCCTGTTCGGCCGGCCCACGCTGGAGCACAACTTCGAAACCCTGCACTGGGTGCGCGCGATTCTCGAGAACGGCCCGGAATGGTTCAGCGGCCACGGCGCCAATGGCCGCCAGGGCCTGCGTTCGTTTTCGGTCTCCGGACGGGTGCGCGAACCGGGCGTCAAGCTGGCGCCGGCCGGCATCACGCTGCGCCAGCTGATCGACGGCTACTGCGGCGGCATGGCCGAGGGCCATACCCTGTACGCCTACCTGCCTGGCGGGGCCTCGGGCGGCATCCTGCCGGCGTCGATGGACCATCTGCCGCTCGACTTCGACACCCTGCAGCCCTACGGCTGCTTCATCGGATCGGCCGCCGTGATCGTGCTGTCCCAGGCCGATTCGGCGGTGCGCGCGGCGCGCAACACCATCAACTTTTTCAAGAACGAATCGTGCGGGCAGTGCACCCCGTGCCGGGTCGGCACCGCCAAGGCGCAGGCGCTGATCGCCACACCAAGCTGGGATACCGCGCTGCTGGCCGAGCTGTCGCAGGTCATGCGCGACGCCTCCATCTGCGGCCTGGGACAGGCTGCGCCCAACCCGATCGACTGCGTCGTCAACTACTTCCCCCAGGAGCTGGGACTGTGATCACCTTCGAACTCAATGGCCGCCAGGTGGCCGCCGACGCGCGCGACACGCTCATTGAAGTGGCGCGCCGCGAAGGCATCGAGATCCCCCATCTGTGCTACAAGGAAGGCATGGACGTGGCCGGCAACTGCCGTTCGTGCATGGTCGAAATCGGCGGCGAACGCGTGCTGGCGCCGTCGTGCTGCCGCCATCCGGCCCACGGCATGAAGGTCGTCACCGACAGCCCGCGCGCGCTGGCCGCGCAAAAGATGGTGCTCGAACTGCTGCAGGCCGACATGCCGGAAACGGCCTACACGCGCCACAACGAGGTCGACCAGTGGGCGCGCAAGCTGGGCGTGGGCAAGCCGCGCTTTCACGCGCGCCGCCCGGCCGCGCCCGACCTGTCGCACGCCGCCATCAGCGTCAATCATGACGCCTGCATCCAGTGCACCCGCTGCGTGCGCGCCTGCCGCGACGTGCAGGTCAACGACGTGATCGGCCTGGCCTATCGCGGCGAGCACGAAAAGATCGTGTTCGACATGGACGACCCGATGGGCGCTTCGACCTGCGTGGCCTGCGGCGAATGCGTGCAGGCCTGCCCGACCGGCGCGCTGATGCCGGCGCGCGACGCTGCCTTGCGCGCTCCCGAGCGCCAGGTCGATTCGGTATGCCCATACTGCGGCGTCGGCTGCCAGCTGACCTACAACATCCGCGACGGCAAGATCGCCTGGGTGGAAGGGCGCGACGGCCCGGCCAACCGCGGGCGCCTGTGCGTGAAAGGGCGCTACGGCTTCGATTACGCTCATCACCCGCAGCGCCTGACGGTGCCGCTGATCCGCCGCGCCGACGCGCCCAAGCGCGGCGACTTCACCATGGACCCGGCCCGCGTGCACGAGGTATTCCGCGAAGCGAGCTGGGACGAAGCGCTGGCGCTGGCCGGCGCCACCCTGGCAAACCTCCGCGACACGCACGGCAAGCGCGCGCTGGCCGGCTTCGGCTCGGCAAAGGGCAGCAACGAGGAAGCCTACCTGTTCCAGAAGCTGGTGCGCACTGGATTCGGCAGCAACAACGTCGACCATTGCACGCGCCTGTGCCATGCCTCGTCGGTGGCCGCGCTGCTGGAGGGGATCGGCTCCGGGGCGGTATCGAACCCGGTGATGGACGTGGCCCAGGCCGAAGTGGTGATCGTCATCGGCGCCAACCCGACCGTCAACCATCCGGTGGCCGCCACCTGGATCAAGAACGCGATCCGCAAGGGCACCAGGCTGGTGGTCTGCGATCCGCGCCGCTCGGATCTTGCGCGCATGGCGCACCGCTACCTGCAGTTCAAGCCGGACACCGATGTCGCCCTGCTCAACGCCATGATGCACGTGATCGTCAGCGAAAACCTGGTCGACCGCGACTTCATCGCCAGCCGCACCATCGGCTACGAAGAACTGGAAAAAAACGTCGAAGGCTACAGCCCGGAAGCGATGGCGCCGATCTGCGGCATCGATGCCGACACCATCCGCTACGTGGCGCGCCTGTACGCCAGCTCGAAGGCGTCGATGATCCTGTGGGGCATGGGGATCTCGCAGCACATCCACGGCACCGACAACGCGCGCTGCCTGATCGCGCTGGCGCTGATGACCGGCCAGATCGGCCGTCCCGGCACCGGCCTGCATCCGCTGCGCGGCCAGAACAATGTGCAGGGCGCCTCCGACGCCGGCCTGATCCCGATGATGTTCCCCGACTACCAGCGCGTCGACAATCCGGCCGCGCGCGCGCGTTTCGAACAGGCCTGGGGCGCCACCCTCGACAGCCAGCCGGGCCTGACGGTGGTCGAGATCATGCACGCGATCAAGCGCGGCGAAATCCGCGGCATGTACATCATGGGCGAGAACCCGGCCATGTCCGACCCCGACGTCAACCACGCGCGCGACGCGCTGGCCGCGCTCGACCACCTGGTGGTGCAGGATATTTTCCTCACCGAGACCGCATACCTGGCCGACGTGATCCTGCCGGCCAGCGCCTTCCCCGAAAAGACCGGCACCTTCACCAACACCGACCGGCTGGTGCAGCTGGGCCGGCAGGCCATCGATCCGCCCGGCGACGTCCGCCAGGACCTGTGGATCATCCAGCAGATGGCCCAGCGGCTCGGCCTGAACTGGCACTATGGCCACGTGTCGGAAGTGTTCGACGAAATGCGCCGCACCATGAACAGCATCGGCGGCATCACCTGGGAGCGGCTGGAGCGCGAACACGCGGTCACCTACCCGTGCACGCACGAAGGCGATCCCGGCCAGCCGGTGGTCTTCACCGAGACCTTCCCGCGCGAATCGGGGCGGGCGCGCTTCGTCCCGGCCGACATCATCCCGGCCGACGAGCGGCCCGACAGCAGCTATCCGCTGGTGCTCATCACCGGGCGCCAGCTGGAGCACTGGCACACCGGCAGCATGACGCGCCGCACCGCCGTGCTCGATGCGCTCGAACCCGATCCGGTGGCGCTGGTGCACCCGCTCGACCTGGACGCGCTCGGCGGCAAACCCGGCGATGTGATCACCATCGCGTCGCGGCGCGGGCAGGTCAGCCTGTACGCGCGCGCCGACGACAGTTCGCCGCGCGGCGCCGTGTTCGTGCCGTTCTGCTATTACGAAGCGGCCATCAACCGGCTCACCAACGCCGCGCTCGACCCGTTCGGAAAAATCCCCGAGTTCAAGTACTGCGCTATCCGCGTGACCCTGGGCGGGACGGTGCAGGCGGCGGGCAGCTTCGGCGGCGGGCAGGTGCTGGCGGCGATGGACCGGCCGGCATGATCGACCTGTCGCGGGCCGCGGCCAGCCTCACCCATGAAGTCGAAGCGCTCGACGAGCAGGGGCGCCGCTCGCCCATCTTCATTCCGGCCGAGCGGCCGCTTACCGTGTATGTCGACAAGCACGAACTGGTCACCCTGATGACTCTGGGCGGGGCGCCCGAAGCGCTCACGCTCGGCTACCTGCGCAACCAGCGGCTGGTGCGCGACATCGCCGACGTGCTGTCGGTGCAGGTCGACTGGAGCGTCGACGCGGTGGCGGTGCGAACGCGCGCCGGCATCGCGGACGTCGAAGCGCGCACCGCGAAAAAGGTGGTCACGACCGGTTGCGGCCAGGGCTCGGTGTTCGGCGGCCTGATGGACGAAGTCGACCGGATCGCGCTGCCTGACGCCCGCCTGCGCCAGAGCGCGGTGTACCGCATCGTCGACACCATCCGCACCCAGCAATCGATCTACAAGCAGGCCGGCTCGGTGCATGGCTGCGCGCTGTTCTCCAACGCCGGCGAACTGCTGTATTTCATTGAAGACGTGGGCCGCCACAACGCGGTCGACGCCATCGCCGGACTGATGTGGCTGGACGGCGTGGAGGGCGCCGACAAGGTGTTCTACACGACCGGGCGCCTGACGTCGGAAATGGTGATCAAGGGCGCGCAGATGGGCATCCCCTTTCTGCTGTCGCGCTCGGGCACCACGCAGATGGGCCACATGGTGGCCGACAAGGTAGGCATGACCTTGCTGGCGCGCTGCACCGGCAGGCACTTCCTGCTCCTGACAGGACAGGACCGGCTCGATTTCGACGCCGGCCCTCAGGCCAGGTAAGGCGCCAGATTGCGCCGCGCGGGTCCCTCGAAGCGCGCGCGTATCGCCGGCGTGGAGAACAGGGGCGAGCGCAGTGCGAAGCCGCGCATGAGCGCCGTGCGGCGCGGCGCGTACATCTCGTCGGGCACGTGCGCGTACTCCGCGCGGATCTGCTGTTCGTACTCCTTGAAGCGGGCTGGCGGGGCGCCCAGGATCGCCAGGTCGATATCGACCACCAGCGCCGCATCGCCCGCTTCAGGCGCGGCGTCGTGGCGCGTGGCCATGATCAGGTCAGCCACGTGCATGGACTGATCGGTGCCGCCCAGCGACACCACCGCCAGTTTCGCGCTGGCCGCTTCATTGTCGTGCGCCTGCACGTCGTACACCGCGTCATGGAACCACAGCGCCAGCGCCACATCGGCAGGGCGGTGCGCCACGTCGCGCACGGCATCGAAGTGGGTCAGGCATTCGCGCAAGTGCTGTAAGCTATGGTAATGACGCTGCGGCTCGCTGTAGCGCCGCATCAGGTCCTCGAATAGTCCCGCGGGCGCCGGTCGATCCAGCGCCTGCCAGAGGTTGATCCAGTGTCGGGCCAGTGCGTCCATGGTGTGTCCTTCTTATTTTGCACAGTGCTGCATAATGCTACTGCAAAACGGGAGGAAGCGATGAAAGTGTTAATTTTTGGCGCTACCGGCATGGTTGGCCAGGCTGCCTTGCGCGAAAGCCTGCTGGCGCCCGACGTCACGCTGGTGCAGGCGGTCGGCCGTACGCCGACCGGCCGGCACGATCCCAAATTGCGCGAAATCGTGCACGCATCGCTGCTCGATCTGAGTGACATCGAAGACCGGCTGGCCGGTTTCGATGCGGTCTTCTTCTGTGTCGGCGTGGCTTCTCCCAAGATGAGCGAAGCCGAATACACGCGCCGCACGTTCGAGCTGACGCTTTCGGTGGCCGGCACGCTGGTCCGGGTCAGTCCCGATAGCGTCTTCCTGTATATGTCGGGCGCCGGCGCCGACAGCAGCGAAACCAGCCGCACCATGTGGGAAAGGGTGCGCGGCCGGACCGAAAATGCACTCCTGCGCCTGCCGTTTCGCCGCACCCTGATCCTGCGCCCGGCGATGATCCGGCCGCTCGACGGCATCAAGTCGAAAACGCCCGCCTACCGCCTGTTCTACGGGATGATCAAACCGCTGCTGCCGCTGCTGCACGCGGCTCTGCCGCGCCAGGTTGTCAGCACGCGCCAGCTGGGCCAGGCCATGCTCAACGCGGTGCGGCATGGCGCTCCCAAGGCGGTGCTCGAGAGCGCCGACATCGCGCGCCTTGCCGCTATTTCGCCAGCAGGTACTGGTTCAGGAAGTTGATGGTGGAGTAGAACTGGTAGTCCGCGTTGGACTTCTTGCGGAAACCGTGTCCTTCGTCGCTGGCCATCATGTACCAGACCGGTGTGCCGTTCTTTTTCACCGTCGCGACGATCTGGTCGGCCTCGTAGTAGGGCACGCGCGGATCGTTCTTGCCCTGGATGACAAACAGCGGCTTCCTGATCCTGGCGGCGTAGTTGGTCGACACCGCCAGCGCCATGTAGCCGCCGTAGCTGCCGCCCATGACCGCCACGCGCGAGGCGTCCAGGTCCGGCTGCTTGCCGATCCAGTCGAACAGCGCGCCGATGTCCTTGACCGAATCTTCGCGCAGGGAGCCGTTATCGAGCTTGAGGAAGGACTTGCCGTAGCCGGCCGAACCGCGCACATTCGGGTAGATGACGCTGATCCCCATCTCGTTGATGAAGTAGTTGGAGCGGCCCAGAAAACCGGCCGTGAACTGGCTTTCAGGACCGCCGTGGATATTGATCAGCACCGGACGCTTGCCGGGGAACCTGGCGGCGGGCGCGCGGTACAGGAAGCCGGAAATCGGCTTGCCGTCGAAGGAAGTCCAGCGCACGATCTCGGGCGTGACGAACTTGCTGGCGTCGACTTCCATCTTTTCGTGGGTCGTCCAGCGCGTGACGGCACCGGTCTTGACGTTCACCGCATACACTTCCGACGGGCCGGTGGCCGAGGTGATCGCCATGGCCAGATCGCGGCTGTTCTTGTGGAAGGCGATGTTCTCGATCGTCCCCATCGGCAGCCTGGGCACCGGCAGCAGCTTGCGGTCGGCTGTTCGCATCAGGCGCAGCACGCTGGTGCCGTCTTGGTTGACGATGAAGGCGATCAGCCTGTTGTCCTCGGACAGGGTTCCAGGGCCTGCACGCGCAGGCCCTCCGGTGTGACCGGCACGGCCTCGCCGCCAGCGGTGTCGCGCCGGTAGCCCCGGAATACCTCATTGCCGCCGCTGTCCTTGGCGAACCCGATAAGCTTGCCGTGCTTCGGATGGAACCTGGCGCCGTTGACCGGCTCCGGGTAATCGGTCAGCAGTTCGGGCGGCGCGCCCGGCTTGGGCACGCGGTACACCTGGGCGGTGTTCTTGTAGCGCCGTACCACCAGCATTTCCATCCTGGTTGGATGCCAGTCGGCCAGCGCGGTCGGCTTGAATTCGGTGTACTTGGCCACCTAAGCGGCGACGGTGGCGCTCACGGGCGGGACGTTTTCGAGCGCCATGGTGGCCGGTGGCGGCAGGGCGCCATCCTGGGCGGCGGCGCCGGTGAGTACAGCACACAGGGCACTTGCCAGCACAGCGCGTAACGGGACGAATCGGAGCATCGGGAGCCTTGACGGTTAGTGTAGGACGATGAAAACGGCGCCTTTGTAAAACGCCGCGGGTCGCCTAGTATTCCCGATTCAGCCGATTGTCACAAGATTAACGCGCGCCGCGCACGCTTTGCAGCAGGAAGCTCTCCTGGCGGCAGCTGTTGGCCGAGCGCTTGACCTCGGCCGCGCTGCAGCTGGTGGAGGCGCCGCGCTTGTCGTAGCAGGCATGCACTTCGCGCAGGAAGCGCCCGCCGGCGGCGCAGAACGGCAGTACCGAATCGGGCGCCAGCGCCGGATTGGCTGCCTTGAAGGACTGGGCGAAGTCCTGCCGGCTGGTGCGCACCGGCGCCAGCGGCTGCTCGAACGCGCCCGGCACTTTCAGCCTGTCCTTCAGCTGGGCCGACAGCGCGAAGTACGCGGCCGGGTCCAGGCCGGAGCAGGTGCCGTGCTTCTTCCATTCGTGTTCGATCATGTTCGGCGATGGGTACAGCAGCGCGTACCGGGCGCGCACCGCGCCGGGCAGGCGCTCGTTCGAGCAGCCCTCGGGATAGCCGTTGGCGAACTGCGGCCACAGGCCATGCAGCACGAAGCCGAGCGGGCGCGCGCGGTCGCATTGATTGGGGTCGCTGTGCGTGGCGCAGTACGAGGGCGACCAGCTCAGGGACACGGCGTAGTAGTCGAATTGACCGGGCTGGGTGCGCTCCTTGCGGGCTTCGGCGCCGGCGGCCAGCGCCATCAGCGCGATGAATAAAATCTGGCGAAACGGGACCATTCGTACCTCTTTCTGTATCAGTCGGGGTGGTTGCGATACCGAAAACGGGAAGGCGTGGAAACGTTATCCACGCGCTTGGATATCGCAGGCGCTATTGTAGCGGTACCGATCATTTTCCTGGCGCCGCCGATACCGTGTTTGGGATTGGACGCGCGCCCGGCTCTTCGTGATACTGATTCATCGGCCAGTATTGACGGCCATTTATCGACCGCCACGAGGCGGCACACATCACGGAGACGACACAATGCAGCTTCACCGGACCCGGGCGCTTGCCCTGGCAATCGCGCTCGCCGCGCCCTATGCCGCCCACGCGGCATCGACCACCTTCATCAATCCAGTCGGCCCGGCCACCTCATCGTCGGCCGATCCGCACGTGCTGCGCCACACCGACGGCAATTACTATTTCGTGGCGACCTCGCACAACTGGGACAAGGTGGAGCTGCGCAAATCGCCATCGCTGTCGGGTATCGGCGCGCGCACTCCGGTCACGGTGTTCACCAAGTCGGCCGCCGCCTGCAGCGGTAACAACTGCTACAGCAAGGACGTCTGGGCGCCGGAAATCAACTACATCAACGGCGCCTGGTACATCTATTTTTCGGCCTCCGGCAGCGACGATCAGCACCGCGTGTTCGTAATCAGGAACACCAGCGCCGACCCGACCACCGGCAGCTGGAGCACGCCGGTGAAGGTGGCCGATACGGACGACGCCTGGGCCATCGACCAGACCGTGGCGACCATCAACGGCCAGCTGTACATGGCCTGGTCGGACATCTCGGGCGGGCAGCCGCAGCGCATCAAGCTGGCCAAGATGAGCAGTCCGACGGCCATCATCGGCAGGGGCGCGATCATCTCCACGCCGACCAACGCGTGGGAGCGGGTGGGGGGCAATGTCAACGAGGCGCCGCAGTTCATCGTCCACGGCAGCAAGGTGAACATGACATTTTCGGCCAGCGGCTGCTGGACCGACGACTACAAACTCGGCCTGCTGAGCGCCAACCTCACCGCCGACCTGCTCAATCCCGCCAGCTGGACCAAGGCCGCCAGTCCGGTTCTGCAGCAGGGGAACGGCGTCTACGGACCGGGCCACAACGGCTTTACCAAGTCGCCCGACGGCACCGAAGACTGGATCGTGTACCACGCCAATCCGGCCCCAGGGCGCGGCTGCACCGGCTATCGCACCACCCGCATTCAAAAGATCACCTGGAACGGCGACACGCCGGTGATTGGTGCGCCGGTGACGGCAGGTACCGCGGTGACGCGTCCGGCGGGGGAGGGCACCGGCACGATCTGGTACCGCATCCGCAACGAGGCCAGCGGCAAGGTGATGAGCATCGACCGCGCGGCAGCGGCCAACGGCGCGCAGATCTGGCAGTTCGCCGACTTCGGCAACACCGACCAGCGCTGGTCGCTGGACCCGGTCGGCAGCGGCTACTTCAAGCTGACCACCGCCTATAACGGCAACGTGGCCGACGTGTACAACTTCAGTACCGCGTCGGGCGCGTATGTGAAGTCCTACCCGTACGCCAGCACCACCAACCAGCAATGGATACTGCTGCAGACCGACACCCAATACTTCAAGGTCCGCAACCGCAACAGCGGCATCCTGCTCGACAACAAGGACGGCAGCCAGCTCGATGGCGGCGTGATCCAGCAGTGGAGCGATATCGGCGCAACGCCGCAGCACTGGCTGTTCGAGCGGACCAACTAGGCGGGCACTACGTTTTCGTCCTCGCGAACGCGGGGACGAAGTGGATTGGCAATGCGCACTACATCAGGATGACGTCGTACTGCTCCTGATGGTACGAGGTCTCGAGCTGCAGACGCGCGCCACATCGGCATATCGCAGAAAATCGAAAAGGAATCGGACCGCGAACTGCTGCGCACTCGCCTGCGGTGGGTCCGTCGTGGCTGCGCGTTGACGAGCCGTTGCCGCCCAAACTAGCTTATTTCTACGCACCACGCGTGCAATCCCAATAACATTTCAAAAAATGCCATAATTAAGAATTGCGGTTTAGCTGGAGCTTTCGATGGCTAGTGGTACGGACGATGTGTGGCGCGTGTGGCGTGATCTCGAACGCAAAGAAGATGAGCTGAAATGGGGCGGCGGCCAGCCCGGCTTTGGCCCGCAACATGACAGCATGGGACGTCCAGCCACCACATCTTCTTATTTCAACGCCGGTTGGGCGCACGAGCAGATGGGGCGCGTGAGTCGTGTGCGCCAGGCGATAGATGACTCGGGACCGATGGCCCAGCGCATGATTGCACAGACACTCTCTGGCATCAACCTGTCAACGATCTGGGATATTCTCGTTTCAGCGTGCCAAGACATCGCCCTCTATTACGGTGGCTCGGTGGCGGCAGGCGGTTTCGCTGGGGGTGTTGGCGGCGCATTTTTTGGTGGCGTTGGCGCGCTTCCGGGTGCGGCGGCGGGCGCGGCGGCGGGCGGCTATGTCGGTGGCTGGGTGCTGGCGATGCTGGGGCTGAAGTCCCTTGTCGAGGGCCTGGCTCAAGCCATCCCGGACGCGTTGCGCTACTACGAAAAAGGTTTCCTTGAAGCGTGGGGGCCGGCTCGACACGATTACCAGCATGGCTTTGGCCCGAGTACGAGAGGCGATCCAAGGGCTGCGGCTTTCTATTTGGCCAACGGCCACGTCATCATGATCTCGGCCATTCTTGCTGGACTGGTCGCTTACCTCACCAGAGGCAGGGGCGACAAGGCGGTACTATTGGCAGAAATCCGGCAAAGCCCGCGCTTGGGTCCCAAGGTGGCACAATGGGTCGAACAGAACGAAGACCAGCTACGTCGGCACCCCGGGCTTCAACCACGTCGCGGTGGAGCATTGCCCGCCGAGGAGCCGCCACCACCGCCAAAACGCAGGCGCGAACCCACGGAGGACAAGGAGCGCCACCGACCCGGTGGTATGCCGAGGAAAGAAGTGCCGTGCTTCAAAACCAATGGTTTGCCTCAAGGCAGCGTGCCAGAGTTTGACCGTCAGCTTGCAGGGCAAGAGTCTGGCATTAACAGCATGACGGTTGAAGAATATATAACGGGACGTAAGGCATTTGATGCCAGAGATTCGGTACGTGATCCGCAGCTCGCACGGAGGGAACGGACAAAGTATCAGAACAAACTAATAAAGGATTTAATAGACGAGTATCGAGACCAGGGATTGTCGTCAAAAGAAGCTGATAAAAAAGCCGCAGAAACTGCAGTCGACAAGATGAGGACATTGGCGGCATTGCATAACCCCGATATGGTAGCAGGGGGTAGGGATGTAATTAGCGATTTCGGCGATCGCAATATTAATTCACGTATCGGTGCCCAATGGAACAAGGGGGGACGCTTGGGTGCACTGGATGAGGCGGCAGAAGATATCCCGAAATCCGTGCGCGGAAGCACGAAGATGAACGCGAAAATTGCACGATGCAAATGAGGATGAAATGATGGACGAAGACTTCGAATATTTCCTGGAAAAGATGGGGCCGGCCATTGACAAGCGCTATGTGCCGCCATCCAGCATAGAGCGCTACCGTGGCAAACTCCCGGATCAATTGTTAGCGTATTGGGAAGAACATGGCTGGTGCGGCTATGCGGATGGTCTGTTCTGGACGGTTAACCCGCAGGAGTACGAGCCAGCATTGGAGGCGTGGATTGGCGACACGTTATTCATGAAGCAAGACGCCTATCACGTTGTCGCTCGAAGTGCATTTGGCGATTTATATATGTGGGGCGAAAAAACCGGTAGTTCGCTTGAGGTTTCTGCAACCGGTTCCTTCTGCATTCCACGAACGTCAAGATTTGTTGGCGAAAGGATGGATTTCGGGGTGCGAGTGTTCTTTGGTGGCATTTCTCGGGAGGAAAATGATTTCGAGGGTATGTTCAGCTCCGCATTAAAAAAACTGGGCCGACTCAAACAGGATGAGATGTACGGTTTCGTTCCTGCCCTGGCTCTCGGTGGTCCTGCTACGCTGGACCACTTGCAAAAGGTTAAAGCCGTCGAACATTTGGTGTTGCTTGCACAACTTGCGCCATTGGACGTGATTACATCCCCACCTCTCTGACCGACACACCGTCCCAGCGCTCGCGGATGGGACGGTACGGTAAAGCGCGGCCAAGTGCTGCGGGAGGTAAAAGTCAAGAAAAAATTTACTACATCAATATGACGTCGTACTGCTCCTGATGGTACGAGGTCTCGACCTGCAGCGAGATCTGCTTGCCGATGAAGTCGCCCAGCATGGCCAGGTGCTGCGACTCTTCTTCGAGGAACAGGTCGACCACTTCCTGCGAGGCCAGGATGCGGAATTCGCGCGGGTTGAACTGCTTGGCTTCGCGCAGCAGTTCGCGCAGGATCTCGTAGCAGATCGTGCGGCTGGTCTTGACCTGGCCCTTGCCGCTGCACGCCGGGCATGGCTCGCACAGGATATGGGCCAGCGATTCGCGCGTGCGCTTCCTGGTCATCTCGACCAGGCCGAGCGCCGAGAAGCCGCTCACCGACACCTTGGTGCGGTCGCGCGACAGGGTTTTCTTCAGTTCCGCGAGCACCGCATTGCGATGCTCGTTGTTGTCCATGTCGATGAAGTCGAGGATGATGATCCCGCCCAGATTACGCAGGCGCAGCTGGCGCGCGATCGCGTGCGCCGCTTCCAGGTTGGTCTTGAAGATCGTGTCGGCGAAATTGCGCCCGCCCACGAAGCCGCCGGTGTTGACGTCGATGGTCGTCATGGCCTCGGTCTGATCGACGATCAGGTAGCCGCCCGACTTGAGATCGACGCGGCGGCCGAGCGCGCGCAGGATTTCCTCTTCCACGCCGTACAGATCGAACAGCGGCCGCTCGCCGGTGTAGTGCAGCAGGCGCGGCAGCACGCTGGGCGTGTAGGTCTTGGCGAAGTCGACCAGCTTGGTGTGGTTCTCGCGCGAGTCGACCTGGATGCTGGCCGTTTCGTCGTGCACGAAATCGCGCAGCACGCGCTGGGCCAGGTTCAGGTCCTGGTACAGCAGGCTGGTGGGCGGCTTGGTGCGCGCGCCGTGCAGGATCGCACCCCAGGTCTTGCGCAGGTAGTCGACGTCGGCCGCCAGATCGTTGTCGGAGGCTTCCTCGGCCATGGTGCGCACGATATAGCCGCCTTTCTCCTCGGCCGGCAGCAGGCCGTGCAGGCGCGTGCGCAGCAGTTCGCGGTCCGATTCCTTTTCGATCTTCTGCGAGATGCCGATGTGGTTATCCTGCGGCAGATAGACCAGCATGCGGCCGGCGATGGAAATCTGGGTGGACAGGCGCGCCCCCTTGGTGCCGATCGGGTCCTTGATCACCTGGACGGTGAGCACCTGGCCGTCGAACAGGATTTTTTCGATCGGGGTTGGCGGCACGGTGGGGCCGTCGTGGCTGCGCGCTTCCCAGATGTCGGCCACGTGCAGGAAGGCGGCGCGTTCCAGGCCGATGTCGATGAAGGCCGACTGCATCCCCGGCAGCACACGCACCACTTTGCCGAGGTAGACATTGCCTGCCAGCCCGCGCGTCAAGGTGCGTTCAATATGCAGCTCTTGAACCGCGCCTTGCAGGATCAGCGCGACGCGCGTCTCCTGCGGGGTGATGTTGATCAGGATGTCTTCGTTCATGTCATGCCGCGTGGGTTTGTTCGAGTTGCTATCTTACACGGCCTCGGACAGAAAAAGGCGCCCTCGCGCTAAGGTCATCCTCGCGAAAGCGCGGACCCATGCTGAGCATGCGGTACTTGCTGCTGGCGTGTCACGGGTCCCCGCCGGCGCGAGGACGGCTAGGCCAGCGGCAGGCCTGCCAGCCGCAGCAGGCGCGCGGTCTCGAACAGCGGCAAGCCGACGATGCCGGAATGGCTGCCGTCGATGTGCTCGACAAACAGCGCCGCCAAACCCTGGATGCCGTAGCCGCCGGCCTTGTCGTAAGGCTCGGGCGTGGCGCAGTAGGCGCGGATCGAGGCCGGCGACAGCCGTGCAAAGCGCACGTCCGACACCTGTGTCACCTGCTCGGCCATGTCGGTGAAGTGCACCGCCACCGACGTCAGCACCTGATGGGTGCGGCCGGACAGGCGTTCGAGCATTTGCACGGCTTCGGCATTGGTGGCCGGCTTGCCGAGGATCTCGCCATCGATGGTCACGGTGGTGTCGGCCGCCAGCACGGGGCGCAGCGGCAGGCGCCGGGTCTGCACCATATTCCATGCGAACGCGGCCTTGTCACGCGCCACGCGCGCCACGTAGTCGGCCGGCGCTTCGTTGGGCCGCACATCTTCGCTCACATCCGGCCCGCGCGGGGTGTCGTTGCGCAGCATGAGCAGTTCGAAGTCGACGCCGATCTGACGCAGCAGCTCACGCCGCCGCGGACTCTTCGAAGCCAGGTAGATTTTCTTGTCGATCGGTTTCATCGGTGCTTCCAGCGTGCGTCAGACGCGGTGATAGGGATGGTTCTGCGTGATCGACCACGCACGATACAATTGCTCGGCAAGCATAACACGCACGATGCCATGCGGGAGCGTCATACTGGAGATGCGTATGAGACCTTCGGCGCGGGCTTTTAGTTCGGGATCGAGGCCGTCGGCCCCGCCGATCAGGAACACGGTGTCGCGCCCGTCCTGCTGCCAGTTCATCAACTGCTGCGACAGACCCACGCTGGTCAGGTCCTTGCCGCGTTCGTCGAGCGCGATGATGCGCGCGCCTTTGGGCAGCACCGCTTCGATGCGCTCGCGTTCGAGCGCCATCGCGGTGGCCGCCGTCTTGCTGCCGGACCGTTCGACCGGCTTGATTTCCTTCAGTACGATGCGCAGCTCGGGCGGCATGCGCTTGGTGTACTCGGAAAAGCCGGTCTCGATCCAGGCCGGCATCTTGTGGCCGACCGCAGCGATCATCAGCTGCATCGGCGCTTACTCTTCGACGGTGGCTTTTTTGGCAACGCGCTTGATGACTTTCTTCACCGGCGCTTCGTCCGCGGGCGCAGCCTTCTTGGCCGCCGCGCGTTTCGGCGGCTGTTCCTTGAGCGCTTTCACGGCGGCGGTTTCGGCCTTCGATGGCGCGACCTTGACGGTCTTGCCGGCCGGGACGGCGGCTGCCTTTTTCGCAGCAGGCTTCTTGGCCGCGGCGGGCTTGGCGGCGGCCTTCTTGGCGGCCGGCTTGCGCTCCTTGATTGGTTTTACCTCGGCCGCGTCCTGGTTGGCTGCCAGGTGCTTGCTCTTCGGCTTGGAAGCGTCGGCTTCGGCCGCTTCGGCGGTGTTCTTGCGCTTGGCCGCGCCCAGCTTGACCGGCTTCTCGCCCCAGATTTCTTCCAGGCGGTAGTACTGGCGGATGGCCGGCTGCATGATGTGAACGATCATGTCGCCCAGGTCCACCAGCACCCATTCGCCGGTGTCTTCGCCCTCGATGCCGATCACGTCGCCGCCGGCTTCCTTGACCTTGTCGCGTACCGACGCGGCCAATGCCTTGGTCTGGCGGTTCGAGGTGCCAGACACGACCGCGATGCGGTCGAACAGACTGGTCAGACCGGTCGTGTCGAACAAGGCGATTTCCTGGCCCTTGACGTCTTCGAGTGCGTCGACAACCACGGTTTGAAGTTTTTTGATATCCATTAGGTTGTATATAAGTTATGTTGTTGAATATAGTCTAGCACTACCGGTGCGAGACGCGAGTTTGCGTAGTCGCCCCGTTGCAAAGAGGCACGTATGTCGGTCGCGGAAACATCCTCGTCCAGCGCGTGCGTCAGGTACACCAGTCCCGACGGCGTGTTGCGCAGCTGCGCCGGCTCGGCGCGCCGCTGGCCCAGTTCCTGGCCCACGGCCGCCGGCAAGGCGGCATCGTCGAGCGCGAAGCCGGGGCGCGCCGCCACGCCGATGTGCGCCACGTCGAACAGCGCGCGCCATTCGCGCCAGCTGTCGAGCTGCTGGAGCTGGTCGGCGCCCATCAGGAAGACGATCGCCGCGTCCGGGCCGACTTCGGCGCGCAGCTGGCGCAGCGTGTCGATGGTATAGGTCGGCGTGGTGCGGTCGAGTTCCTGGCGATCGATCGTCACGGCCAGGCCGGCGTCGGCGAAGGCCAGTTCGAGCATTGCCACGCGCTGCCCGGGCGTGGCGCGCAAGCCCTTTTTCTGCCACGGGTTACCGGCCGGGAGGATGCGCAGCTGGTCCGGCTGGAGCAGTTGGGCAAACAGTGCGGCAAGCGCAACGTGGCCGCGGTGGACCGGGTCGAAACTGCCTCCCAGCAGTGCGACGCAAAACGTCACGTGGCCAGCCAGTCGCGGTGGACCAGGAAATCGCTGTACAGCTGCGCTTCCGCGCTGCCGGCCTGCGGCTTCCAGTCGTAGCGCCATTTGACGATCGGCGGCATCGACATCAGGATCGCCTCGGTGCGTCCGCCCGATTGCAGGCCGAACAGGGTGCCGCGGTCCCACACCAGGTTGAACTCAACGTAGCGTCCGCGCCGGTAAGCCTGAAAGTCGCGTTCGCGTTCGCCGTAGGGCATGTCCTTGCGCGCGTTCACGATCGGCACATAGGCCGTCAGGAAGGCGTTGCCGACGCTTTGCGTCATCGCGAAGGCCTGCTCGAACTCGACTTCGTTGAAGTCGTCGAAAAAGATCCCGCCAACGCCGCGCGGTTCCTGGCGGTGCTTCAGATAGAAGTAATCGTCGCACCACTTTTTAAAGCGCGGGTGCAGCCCGCTGCCGAACGGCTCGAGCGCGTCGCGGCAGCTTTGGTGGAAGTGGCGCGCGTCGTCCAGGTTGCCGTAGTAGGGCGTCAGGTCCATGCCGCCGCCAAACCACCAGACCGGCGCGTGGCCCTCCTTGGTGGCGGTGAAAAAGCGCACGTTCATGTGCACCGTCGGCGCATGCGGATTGCGCGGATGGAGCACCAGCGACACGCCCATCGCTTCCCATGCGCGGCCGGCCAGTTCAGGGCGCGCCGCGGCGGCCGATGGCGGCAGGCTGGCGCCGGTCACGTGCGAGAAATTGCAGCCGCCGCGCTCGAACACATTGCCTTCCTCGATCAGGCGCGAGATGCCGCCGCCGCCTTCAGGCCGCTGCCACTCATCGCGCAGGAAGGGCTTGCCGTCGACCTGTTCCAGCGCGGCGATGATGCGCGATTGGAGATCGAGTAGCCATGCCTTGACGGAAGCTGCGGGAGGGAGGGACATGAAAGACCAGGCGGGGAATGAAAAAAGTGAGGACGAATTGTACACCGTCCCTACTTCCCATGATATAGGCAGGTTTTCGCAGGTCCTGATTTGGTATGCCTTTATGGCATGCTTCGACGACAAAAGGGCTTACATCGGCCCGGATCAGTGATGGTATCCTCGCGCTCACATAAACGCCGATCCAGGAATCCACCCCGCCATGAATTTTGCGCCCCGTCTGAAGACGCTGTTTGCCAGCCTTCTGCTTTCCGGTATCGCCGGCGCGGCCTTTGCCGCATCGACCATCAATATGAACAGCGCGTGGCAGTTTTATCGCGACGACCAGAAAGCGGCGGCGTCGGCCGCCGACGTGCCAGCCGCTGCATGGAGCCGCATCGATCTGCCGCACAGCGCGCGCATCGAAGGGCGCGAGCCAGCCAACACCTGGCAGGGCACCGCGTTCTACAAAAAGTCGTTCGACCTCAAGCTGCAGGCCGGCGAGCGCGCCATTCTGCGCTTTGAAGCGGCCATGAATGTGGCCGACGTGTGGGTCAACGGGCGCCATCTGGGCCAGCACCTGGGCGGCTATCTGCCGTTCGCGTTCGATATCACCGATGTGCTCAAGCCGTCCGGCGCCAACGAAGTGACGGTGCGGATCAATAACGAAGACAACCGCGTCACCGGTCCCAAGCCGCTCAAGGATCTGGACTATATCCAGTACGGCGGCATCTATCGCGGCGTGACGCTGGCGATCAAGCCGGCCGTGCACATTACCGACGAGATGCTGTCCGCGACCCCGGCCGGCGGCGGCGTGTTCGTCACCTTTCCAAAGGCGGACAAGGCCGCGGCCGTGGTGCGCGTGAAGACCGAAGTGCACAACACCGACCAGCAGGAGCGCACGGTCACGGTCCGCAACGCCGTGTTCAGGCAGGGCAAGCGCGTGGCCGAAGCGGTCGAGCGGGTGCGCCTTGCGGCCGGCGAACGCCGCCATGTCGAGAGCGACCTGGCCGTGGCGCGTCCGGATCTGTGGTCGCCCAAGGCGCCCCACCTGTACGACCTGCAGACCAGTGCCGACAGCGGCGGCAAGCAGGACAAGGTCGCCACCCGCATCGGGATTCGCCGTTTCGCCTTCGACGGCAAGCACCAGTTGCTGATCAACGGCGAACGCGCCTTCCTGCGCGGCGTGAACCGCCATCAGGAATATCCGTATGTCGGCTATGCCTTGCCGGACCAGGCCAACTATCGCGATGCGGTGCTGATCAAGAAGGCCGGCTTCGACTACGTGCGCCTGTCGCACTATCCGCCTTCGCCGGCCTTCATGGCCGCCGCCGACGAGCTGGGCCTGATCCTGCTCGACGCGCTGCCCGGCTGGCAGTTCTACAACCCCGACCCGGCCTTCAGCCGCCAAGTCGTGCAGACCTGCGCAGACATGATCCGGCGCGACCGCAACCATGCCAGCGTGCTGGCGTGGGAATGCTCGCTCAACGAAACCCGGATGCCCGATGAATTGATCGACGCGCTGCACCGCACGGTGCATCAGGAGTACCCGGGCGACCAGGCCTTCTCGGCCGGCTGGGTGCCGCAGACTTACGACATTTATCTGCAGGCGCGCCAGCACCGGATCGAATCGAAAGACAAGCTTCCCGCCAAGCCCTTGATCGTTTCCGAATATGGCGACTGGGAGTACTACGCGATGAACGCCGGCTTCAACCAGACCGCCTGGGCCGACCTGAAGGCGGCCGACCGCTCCAGCCGCCAGCTGCTCGGCGATGGAGAAAAGCGCCTGCTGCAGCAAGCGAAAAACATCGCCGACGCGCACGACGACAACTTCAATACTCCAGCGTTTGCCGACGGCTACTGGGTCATGTTCGACTACGCGCGCGGGTATGCGGCCGATCTGGAAGCGAGCGGCATCATGAGCATCGACCGCGTGCCCAAGTTCTCCGCCGAGTTCTTCCGCTCGCAGCGCAGCGCCGCCGAAGCGTCGAGCAAGTGGGGCGGCGGGCCGATGGTTTTCATTGCCAATTACTGGACGGCTGGATCGTCGCCGCATGTGCGGGTGTTTTCGAACGGCGACGAGGTCGAGCTGTTCTTGAACGGCAAGAGCATCGGGCGTCAAAAGAGCGGGCCGTCGAAGGTGTATCCGCATCTGGCGCATCCACCGGTCGAATTTGACGCCGGCCGCTTCGAGGCCGGTGAGCTCAAGGCGCTTGCTTATGCCGGCGGCAAGGTCATCGCCACCCATATCGTTCGCACGCCCGGCGCGCCGGTAAAGCTGGCGGTTACGCGCGACGATGCCGGCGTGGCGCCGGTGAACGGCGACCTGGTCTTCCTGCGCGCAAGGCTTACCGATGCCGAGGGCAATGTCGTGCCGGAGAACGGCCGCAAGGTGAAGTTTTCGGTGAAGGACGGCTACGAGATCGTCGGTGCCGATACGGCTACGACGGAGGCGGGTATCGCCAGTGTGCTGGTGCGGGTGGGACGCAACTCAGGCAAAGCGAGCGCGCAGCTGCTTCGCTGATCGTTACCGTCGTCCTCGCGCGCGCGAGGACGACGGATTTGTTTTTAGTGCTTCAATCCGCGCCAGCCGATATCGCGGCGGAATTGCGCACCATTGAAGTGGATTTTGTCGACCGTCTCATAGGCCTGCTTCTGGGCCATCTTGACCGAGTCGCCCAAGCCGACCACGCACAGCACGCGTCCGCCGCTGGTCACGAGCTTGCCGGCGGCGATCTGGGTACCGGCATGGAAGGTCACGCACTCAGGCGTCTCGGCCGGGATGCCGTCGATGACGTCGCCCTTGCGCGGGCTGTCAGGATAGCCGGCTGCCGCCATCACCACGCCCACCGCCGTGCGGCGGTCCCATTCCAGTTCGACCGCGTCCAGCGTGCCGTTGACGGCGTGTTCCATCACCGTCAGCAGGTCGCTCTTCAGGCGCGCCATGATGGGCTGCGTTTCCGGGTCGCCCATGCGGCAGTTGAATTCCAGCGTGCGCGGATTTCCCTTGTCGTCGATCATCAGGCCGGCATACAGGAAGCCGGTAAACACGATGCCATCCTTGGCCATGCCGTTGATGGTCGGGTTGATGATCTCGCGCATCACGCGCGCGTGCATCGCGGGGGTGACGATCGGGGCAGGGGAGTAGGCGCCCATGCCGCCCGTGTTCGGGCCTTCATCGTGGTCGCGCAGGCGTTTGTGGTCCTGGCTGGTGGCCAGCGGCAGGACGTTCTTGCCGTCGCACATGACGATGAAGCTGGCTTCTTCGCCGGCCAGGAATTCTTCGATGACGATGCGCGCGCCGGCGTCGCCGAAGCGGTTATCCGACAGCATGTCGTCGACCGCCTGGTGCGCTTCTTCGAGGCTCATGGCCACGACCACGCCTTTGCCGGCCGCCAGGCCGTCGGCCTTGATGACGATCGGCGCGCCGTTGGCGTCGATGTAGGCGTGCGCACGGGCCGCGTCGGCGAAGGTTTCGTAACGCGCCGTCGGGATGCCGTGACGGTGCATGAAAGCCTTGGCGAAGTCCTTGGACGATTCCAGCTGGGCCGCGGCCTTGGTGGGCCCGAAGATTTTCAGGCCGCGCGCGCGGAACAGGTCGACGATGCCGGCCGCCAGCGGCACTTCCGGGCCGACCACGGTCAGGCCGACGTGCTCTTTTTCGGCAAAGTCGGCCAGCGCGGCCGGGTCGGTGAGCTCGACATTGACCAGACGGACGTCGCGCGCCGTGCCGCCATTGCCGGGGGCCACGTAGACGATCTGGATACGTTCGGATTGGGCCAGTTTCCAGGCCAGTGCGTGTTCGCGGCCGCCAGAGCCGACTACCAGGATTTTCATAAGCTGCTTATTCTTCGATCAGGGCGTTGGTATAGACTTCCTGCACGTCGTCGAGGTTCTCGAGGGCGTCCAGCAGTTTTTGCATCTTGACGGCGTCTTCGCCGGTAAACACGGTTTCGGTGGCCGGCTTCATGATGATCTCGGCCACTTCGGCCTTGAACCCCGCGCCTTCCAGCGCTTCCTTGACGCCGGCGAAGGCGAACGGGTCGCACAGCACTTCGAAGCCGCCTTCGTCGTCGGCCACCACGTCCTCGGCGCCGGCTTCCAGGGCCGCTTCCATCAGCTCGTCCTCGTTCACGCCGGGCGCGAACAGGAACTGTCCGCAGTGCTTGAACATGAAGGCGACCGAGCCTTCGGTGCCCATGTTGCCACCATTTTTGTTGAAGGCATGGCGCACTTCGGCCACGGTGCGCACCCGGTTGTCGGTCATGCAGTCGACGATGATGGCGGCGCCGCCGATGCCGTAGCCTTCGTAGCGCACTTCTTCGTAGTTGACCCCTTCCAGGCCGCCCGAGCCGCGCTGGATGG
>CAMLIL010000064.1 GCA_946480015.1 uncultured Oxalobacteraceae bacterium
CCTTCAAGGCGCCCAATCCCGACGAGCTGGCGCACGATTACTTGTGGCGGGTCCATCGGCAGGTACCGGCCAAGGGCGAAATCGCCATTTTCAACCGCAGCCATTACGAGGATGTGCTGATCACGCTGGTGCAAGGCATGATCGGCCAGGAGGAATGCGAACGCCGCTACGCGCACATCCGCGACTTCGAACGCATGCTGGCCGAAACCGGCACCCTGATCGTCAAGGTGTTCCTGCACATCTCCAAGGACGAGCAGCGCAAGCGCCTGCAGGAGCGGGTCGATGATCCCGACAAGCAATGGAAGTTCGACCCCAATGACCTGGTCCAGCGCGAGCGCTGGGATCAGTATCAGCGTGCCTACGAAAAGGCCATCGCCGCTACCGACGCCGATCACGCGCCGTGGTACGTGATCCCGGCCGATTCGAAAACCCACCGCAACCTGATCATGGCCTCGCTGCTGCTGGAAATCATGAAGTCGCTGGAGCTGGCCTTTCCCCCGCCGCGCGCCGAACTGGCGCACATGAAGGTCAGCTAGGCGGCTGCGCAAGGGCGCGCAAATCGAATTAGAATGAGGTTCCGCCACCAACCGATGGAACAATGATCATGCGCACACTCCCATTGCTGGCTCTTGCCCTGACGGTCGCCGCGATGTCCGGCGCGCAGGCGCAGACCCCCGCTGCCGCGCCGTCCCTGAAAGCGCCCGCCAGCTGCCCGGCGCTGCTCAAGCACACTTTCAATCGCCTGCAGGACGATGCGCCGCAGGACTTGTGTCAATACGCCGGCAAGGTGGTACTGGTGGTCAACACCGCCAGCTATTGCGGCTTCACCAAGCAATACGAGGGACTGGAACAGCTGTACGCCAAGTATGGGCCGAAGGGGCTGGTGGTGCTGGGCTTCCCGTCGAACGATTTCGGCAAGCAGGAGCCGGGCAACTCCAAAGAAATTGCCGATTTCTGCTACAACACCTACGGCGTCAAGTTCCCCATGTTTGCCAAGTCGGCCGTCACCGGCAACGCAGCCAATCCGCTGTACGCCAGCCTGACCAAGGCCACCGGCAAGGCGCCGGCATGGAACTTCACCAAGTACCTGATCGACCGCAACGGCAAAGTGATCGAACACTTCCCGAGCAAAGTCACGCCGGAGGACAAACAGCTGGTCGACAAGATCGAGCAGGCACTGGGTTCCTGATCTGAGCTAGCGTGTTATGCGTGGGGCGGCGGTTATGCCAGCACGGCGGACATCGCTCCACGCAGCGCGTTGCAGACCATGATCGCACTGGCGCGTTCGAGCATCGCGCGCGTGACCACGCCTTCGCGCGCAGCGAAGGCGCGGTCCTCCAGCAGCACCGCGCGCATCACGCCCGGCAGCACCCCACACGCCAGCGCCGGGGTGATCCACTGCCCGTCGACCTGCACGAACACATTGCTGCGCCCGCCTTCGGTCAGTTCGCCGCGCTCGTTGAAGAACAGCGTGTCGAAACCGCCGCGCGCCTCGGCGGCGCGCCACGCTGCGTCATAACGCGTGCGGATGCTGGTCTTGTGGCGCAGGAAGAGGTCGCCGGCGCTGGTGGCCTCGCCGGACACGAACACCCGCACCGGCAGCGCCAGTTCGGTGATCGGCGCAGTTTGAATCGAAAACGCGCCGGACGCGCTCAGGGCCAGCCGCATGCGGTGGGCGCCTTCGCCGAGCGCGCCACAGGCCGATTCCAGCTGCGCCGCCGGGTCCGCAAAAGGAAAGCCAAAGTAGCGCGCCGATGCCGCCAGCCGCGCAAGGTGGCGGTCGCGATGGCGTATGCCGGCGCCGCTTGCGTGCATGGTCTCGAAAATCTCGAACTCGTTGGCAAGGCCCGTCAGAAAGCGCGCCTTCAGCTGGCACTCGGCGTATTCGTCGGCGGCATCGCTGTCGAACACGATGCCCGCGCCGACACCCATCTCGCCTTTGCGCACGCCATCGCACGAAGCCTGTAGCGACAGGGTGCGGATCGGCACCGACAGGCAGAAGTCGCCCAGCGCTCCAGGCGACGCGGGCGGATCGAACCAGCCGATCGCGCCGGTGTACACGCCGCGCGCCGCGCTTTCGATCTCGTGGATGATCTCCATCGTGCGCCGCTTGGGCGCGCCGGTAATCGACCCGCACGGGTACAGCGCCGCGAAGATCTCGCCCAGGGTAGCGTCCTGGCGCAGCTGCGCGCGCACCGTGGACGTCATCTGCAGCACGCCGCTGTAGCGCTGCACGTCGAACAGCTTGGGCACTTCCACGCTGCCGGTCGCCGCCACCTGTCCCAGGTCGTTGCGCAGCAGGTCGACGATCATCAGGTTCTCGGCCCGGTTCTTCGGATCGGCGGCCAGCGCCGCGGCGCGGCGCGCGTTCTCGGCATTGTCGTCGCTGGCCGGCGCGGTGCCTTTCATCGGACGCGCCAGCAGTTCGCCGCCGGCGTGGCGCACGAACAGTTCCGGCGACAGCGACAGCACCGCGCCGCCGTCGGGCAGGGCGATCAGCGCGCCGTACGGCACCGGCTGGCGCGCGCGCAGACGCTGGTACAGCGCGTGGATCGAGCCGAAGGCGTCGAAACGCAGGCGGTAGGTGTAGTTGACCTGATAGGTGTCGCCGGCCGCGATCAGCTCGTGGATGCGCCCGAGCGCGCCGGTGAATTGCGCCTGGTCGACGTTTGCCCGCACCGCCGCGATGCCCGCGGGTGTGCGCTCGCTTGCACTGTGCGCCGCCAGCCAGGCCGCCACTTCATCGGGCGCCAGATGCGCGCATTGGTCGAACAGCAGCACCTGCGCAGGCGGCATGGTGCACGCATGCGCGGCGATGCCGAGCAGTTGCCCGCCCAGTTCATAGGTGAACACCGCCACCGCATGCAGGCCGCGTGCGCTGGCATCGCGCAGATCGTCCAGCAGTTGCGGCCATTGATCGGCGCCGGCACAGCGCAAGGTGCCCGCATGGCCGGTGTACAGGCGCGAACGCGCGCTGCGCGGATCGGCCGCGCTGGCGTCGTCGAGCAGGGCGAAGCAATCCATGGTCAGGGTGCGAGCATCAGCGCGATCTGCAGTGGGCTGCCTTCGGCGGGATGGCTGCGAAAGCCGCTGCGCGCATACCGGTGCCAGCGTCCGACCACAAAGCTCACCAGCAGGCTGGCGCGCGCTGCCACGTCGCTTTCCTGGCCATGGCCCTGCGTGACGGCCAGGCGCAGCGACTGCTTGCAGGCCAGTTCGACCTTGTCGTAGAACTGGTTCATGCGCAGCAGCAGGCGCTCGTCCTCGGTCAGCAGCGCGTCGCCGATCAGCACCCGCGTCATGCCCGGGTTATTGGCCGCGAACGCCAGCAGCATGCCGAGGATGGCGTTGGCCTGCTCGACACCGTTGGCCTCGCGCTCGGCGATCTGGTTGATCAGCCCGAACACGCTGGACTCGATGAAGTCGATCAGGCCCTCGAACATTTGCGCCTTGCTGGCGAAGTGGCGGTACAGCGCCGCCTCCGACACCGACAGGCGCGCCGCCAGCGCGGCGGTGGTGATCTTTTCGCCCTTGGGCTGTTCGAGCATGCCCGCCAGGGCCTGGAGTATCTGCAGTTTGCGCTGGCCCGGCTTGGTGCTTGGCATGGGGTCGATAGGGTGGGTTGATCGGAGCGTCAGCGCAGCCGGTGCAGGTGGCGCGGCAGCTGACGCAGTGATTTTACTTTGACATCGACCCAGGGTGGCCCTTTTAGCTTTTTCGGCAGGTAGCGCGTCAGCCACACGGTGCGCACGCCGAGCCTGCGCGCGCTCTTGAGATTGTCCAGCGTGTCTTCGACCAGGATGCAGCGGCGCGGCGCGATCCCGTGCTTTTTCAGCAGCCGGCGCAGCATCAGCGCCGATGGTTTGGGCCGCAGCTGTCCATGCACGTGCATGTGTTCGATGGCGATGTGGTGGCAGAAGTGGTGCCCCAGACCGAGGTGGCCCATCACCTCGGTCGAGTAGCGCAGCGGCGCGTTGGTGAGCAGAATCTTGCGGCCCGGCAGGCGGCGCAGCAGGCGCGACAGGCCGGGCTCGCAGCGGATCATGTCGCGCAAATTGTCGAACTGGTGGGTTTCGTGCAAAAAGTCGGCGGCGCGCACGTCGTGGTGGCGGATCAGGCCCAGCATGGTCGCGCCATAGCGTTTCCAGTACAGCATGCGCGCCGCGTCGACTTCAGCCTGGCTGGCGGGCGTGACGCCATCGCCCAGCACGCGCGCGATGTAGACATTCATCTTGGCGATCATGGTCGGAAAGATCGCCGACGAGGCGTCGTGCAGCGTATTGTCCAGGTCGAACAGCCATAACGGAGAGGACGGGGTAAGATTCGGCACGAATTAATCAGGCAGGTGAATGGATGAAGCAATTGCGACAGATGATTATAGTGGTGTTCCTGGGATGGCTCGTGCTTGCCATGCCGGCGGCCGGAGCGGCCGAGCGCGGCGCCTTGTTCAAGCTGGCCGCGCATGGCCACACGATGTATTTGTTCGGCACCATGCACGTGGGGCTGCCGGAATTTTTTCCGCTGGAGCCGCGCATCCGCCACGCGGTCGAGAACGCCTCGGCCCTGGCGCTGGAAATCGATCCGCTGGCCGATCCGGCGCGCATGTCGGCGGCGATCCAGTCTTACGGCGCCTACGATCCGCGCAAGAGCGCCGGACGCGAGGTGCCGGTTTCACTCAAGCCGCGCCTGGACAAGGCGCTCAAGGAGGCGGCCATCGACCCCGTCGCCGTGGCGCACCTGAGGCCCTGGCTGGTGGCGACCGCGTTGACGATGCACGAGTTCAGCCTGCAAGGCTGCAGCCCGGAATTGTCGGTCGATCTGCACTTGGCCCAGCTGGCGCGCGAGCGCAAGGTGCCCGTGATCGAACTGGAAACCCTGGGCATGCAGCTGAGTCTGTTTGGCAAGTTGTCACCGCGCGAACAGTGGAGCTTTCTGGAAGACACCGTCGACGGCATCGAGGACGGCCGCCAGCGCGACGAGGTGCACCAGGTGGTCGATGCCTGGGCCAAAGCCGACCAGCAAGCGCTGGACACGATCGCCGCGCGGGCCGAGAAGGACACCACGGTGGCGGGCAGGTTCGTGCAGAAAGTGTTGCTGGAGGAACGTAACGGGCCGATTGCCGACAAGCTGGTGAAGCTGCTGGAGAAACAGGACAGGGCCGTCGCCGCGGTTGGCGTGCTCCATCTGGTCGGGCGCGAAAGCGTGTCGGCGAAACTGCGCGCGCGCGGTGTCACGGTCGAGCGGATTTATTGATGCTGGGGGAGGGTGCTGCCAGGAATGGTGCCCTTTACGTGGATTGAACACGTGGCCTCTCCCTTACCAAGGGAGTGCTCTACCACTGAGCTAAAAGGGCGGTGAAGGTGGTACTTGCTTTGTGGCGGCGAACCGCCACAAATTTTTAGTGCGACCGGATCATAGTGCCAAATGCTTGTTCGGTCAAGACTTCGAGCAGTAAAGAGTGCTCGATGCGGCCATCGATGATGTGCACCGTGTTGACGCCGGACTTGGCGGCGTCGAGCGCGGACGAGATCTTCGGCAGCATGCCGCCCGAGATCGTGCCATCGGCAAACATTTCATCGATCTCGCGGGCCGACAGGTCGGTCACCAGTTTGCCCGACTTGTCCTGCACGCCGGCAATGTTGGTCATCATGATCAGCTTTTCGGCTTTCAGGATTTCCGCGATCTTGCCTGCGACCACGTCGGCATTGATGTTGTACGCTTGCCCATCCTGGCCGAAGCCGATCGGCGAAATGATCGGAATGAAAGCGTCGTCCTGCAGCGCCTTGACCACGGCTGGATTGATCGCTTCGATCTCGCCGACAAAACCGATGTCGAGGAACTCGCCCGGCTTTTCGCGGTCGGGCATGGCCATCTTGCGTGCACGGATCAGGCCGCCATCCTTGCCGGTCAGGCCCACTGCCTGGCCGCCGTAGTGGTTGATCAGCATGACGATGTCCTGCTGCACTTCGCCGCCCAGCACCCACTCCACCACTTCCATGGTTTCTTCGTCGGTGATGCGCATGCCTTGCACGAAGGTGCCTTGCTTGCCGATTTTTTTCAGCGCATTGTCGATTTGCGGCCCGCCGCCGTGCACCACCACCGGATTCATGCCCACCAGCTTGAGCAGGATGACGTCGCGCGCGAAGCCATGCTTGAGGCGCTCGTCGGTCATGGCATTGCCGCCGTATTTGATGACGATCGTCTTGCCGTGGAAATTGCGGATATACGGCAGCGCTTCCGCCAGGATTTGCGCCTTGATTTGCGGCGATACCGAGGCGAGGTCGGCGGATGATTCAGGTTTCAAATTCGGCAAGGGAGCGGTCATGACGGGTCCAAAATTAAATTTTGCGAGATTTTACAGGCAATAGGAATAACGCTGTGGGCATTATATGGCCATCTTGTAGTATTTTATGTTTTCCGCATTTCACCGAACGAGATATGAGTACCTGCACGCGCTGCGGCGCCACCTTCAGCTGTGCCTTGGCCGATGGCGATGCTGCGCCGTGCTGGTGCCAGCAGCTGCCGCCTGTGGTGACGGTGCCCCAGCCCGCTGCGGACGGGGCACTGCCGCTCTGCTGGTGCCCGGCCTGCCTGCGTAAGCAGGTCGCCGACCAGGCCTAACGCTTGGTGGTGAAAAAGCGCATCATCTCGCGGCTGGCGTCCGGTCCCTTGCCGTCCGTATAGCTGCCGCGCGCGTTGCCGCCCGACCAGGCGTGGCCGGCCCCGTGGATGGTCCAGTGCTCCGCATGCGGCGTGCCGTCGGCGCCGCGGTGCACCTTGCGGGTGTAGGCGTGGCCATCGGGCACCCGGCCCGGTTCGACCACGATTTCCTTGTGCGCCGGATGCGCGCCCTGGCGAATCACCTCGTCGGCGTTGACGGGGTGCACCGTGGTGTCCCTGTCGCCGTGGAACACGATGATGGGAATCGCCCGTCCCGCCGGTACCGGCTTGCCGAAATTGCCCTGCATGGCGGCCAGCGCCGACGGCAGGTCCTGGGCCGAGGCGAACGGCAGCCCGGAGTGCACGCCCACGGCCGCGTACAGGTCGGGATACAGCGTGCCCATGATGGTGGCCATGGCGCCGCCGGCCGACAGGCCCGCCACATACACCTGGGCTTCATCGACCTTGTGGCCGTGGATCACGGCGCGCGTGATGCCGGCGATAATCGACGGCTCGCCCTGGTCGCGCCGCTGGTCGACCGCGCTGAACCAGTTCCAGCAGCGCGACGCGTTGGCCTGGGCCGACTGGGCCGGGTACACCACCAGGCATCCCATTTCTTCGGCCAGCACATTCATTTGCGTTCCGCGGGCGAAATCGTCCGGGTCCTGGGTGCAGCCGTGCAGCATCACCACCAGCGGCACCGCCTTGCCGGTGTAACTGCTGGGCACATACAGCTTGTAGGTGCGGGTGCCGGCATCGTTGGTGTAGGTGCCATCGATAAACTGACCCGGCAAATCCTCCGCCGGGGCGCGCATGCCCGCACTGCCGGGCATCTCGAACTGCGAGAAGTCGAAGGCGGGCATCTTGAAATTCGCCGGACCGCCATTCAAGGGCAGGTCCAGCCTGGCCAGCATGTCCGGCACCATGTTCTGGAATGCCTCGGCCGCCTCGTGCATCGGGTTGCGCATGAGCGGTTCCGGCTGCGCAGGTGGCGCCGATGCTTCCCGGGCGCGCGCCTGCGGCGGCGGTGGATTGATGTCGCGCATGGCGGGCTGCGCGGCTGCCTGCGCCGCGGGGCGGGGTGGCTTGCCTGGCGTGAGGACCTTGAGTGCGTCCTGGATGACACTGGTGGCAACCTTCGGGCCTTTACCGACCAGGGTCTTGGTGGCGGCGCGCATGGTCGAGAACAGCTTTTCGTTGAGTTTCATACAAAGTCCCTTCTTTCTAGCGCATCAATGGATGCGTGCGGCCAGTGCGTTCTTGACTACGGGGCTGGCGTGTAAGGCGCCAAGAACGACGATCGAGTCGATGGTTGCCAGCGCCAGTTCGGCGCTGACATCGCTGGCAATGCTGGCCAGTCCCAGCACCTGGATCTGCAGACGCTCCCCGGCTTGCAGGGCGGCTTCCAGATCGGCGCGCGAATAATGGTGCATGCCCAGTACCAGGCTCTTGCGAGCCACGGTCTGGCGCACCACCTCGGCATGGGTGTTCAGCTGGTTGCGGATTGCCGTACGGATCAGATCGGTGCGGTTCGAGTAGAAGCCCTCGTTGACCAGCAGGTCGATTTGTCCGAGATCGATCAGGCCGAGATTGATCGTAATTTTCTCCGACTCGGCTAATTTCGGTTTCGGTTCGCGCGTGCTCATGTGTCTCCTAAGAATCGTCGTGGCATCCATGCGCCATCTACATGGATGGTGATACTACGCTTTTGAGTCTTTGGGTCAAGCGCGATTTGCTTCGATGCGATAATGTCGGCTTTCAGTCACACCGAACAACGGGTTTAGTAATGCCACATATCAACGGATTCGATCACGTCCAGGTTGCCATGCCAGTCGGCGCGGAGGATGCCGCGCGCGCTTTTTACAACGGCGTGCTGGGCTTGCCCGAGACCCCCAAACCGGCCCATCTGTTCGCGCGCAGCGGCGGCGTCTGGTTCCAATGTGGCGCGCAGCAGATTCACCTGGGTGGCGATGCACAGTTTGTGCCAGCCAAAAAAGCCCATCCGGCGCTGACGGTCGACGGCTTCGCGGACTACCTTGCGCAGCTGGCGGCGCGCGGTGTCGAAGTGCAGCCCGACGACACGGTCGCGGGGCGGGCGCGCGCAGTGATCTTCGATCCATTTGGCAACCGTATTGAATTGATCGAGCAGAAGCAGGGCGTATGAATCCGGAAGACAAGACGCCGGTGCCGTCGCCGTGCATCAGCGTGTGCGACATGCAGGCCGGCCTGTGCAAGGGTTGCCTGCGCACCATCGATGAGATTGCCGGCTGGGGCAAGGCCGGCGACGACGACAAGCGCGCCGTGTGGGCCCGGATCCGGGTGCGGGAAGAACGGATCGTGTTCCCATGAAGCTGCCAGCAGGAATGCACGTGTTCGAACGTGGCTGGCTGTCGTCCAACAACGTGTTATTCAGCGGTCCCGGCCCCGCCACCCTGGTCGACAGCGGCTATGTGACCCACGCCGGGCAAACCGTGGCGCTGGTCGCGCATGCGCTGGACGGCAAACCGCTCGCGCGCATCGTCAACACCCATTTACACTCGGACCATTGCGGCGGTAACGCGGCCTTGCAGGCGCATTACGGCTGCGTGGCGGCCATCCCCGTCGCCGACGCGGCCGCCGTGCGCCCCTGGAATGTGGAAGTGCTCAATTTCCACGCCACGGGCCAGCAATGCCCGCGCTTCGAAGCGCAGGAAACCCTGGCGCCGGGCGCCACGCTGGTCTTGTCCGGGGCTGAGTGGCAAGTGCTGGGCGCGTCCGGGCACGATCCGCACGCGCTGATTCTGTATTGCCCGTCTGAAGGCATTCTGATTTCCGCCGACGCCCTGTGGCGCAACGGTTTCGGCGTGATCTTCCCCGAACTGGATGGCCAATCCGGCTTCGCCGAGGAGCGCGCCACCCTGGAACTGATCGACAGCCTGGACGTGCGCCTGGTGATTCCCGGCCACGGCCCCATGTTCACCGACGTCAAGCCTGCCATACAGCGCGCCTTCAAGCGCCTGGATTTCCTGGAAGCGAGCCCGGTGCGCAACACGGAGAATGCGGTCAAGGTGATGCTCAAGTTCCTGCTGCTCGAACGCCAGCAGATGGCGTTGGCGGCGATCCCGGCCTTGTTCGACAGCATCCCGCTGATGCGGATCGCGCGCACCCGTTATCTGGACAAGAGCAGCGAGGAACTGGCCGAGTGGGCCATCAATGGCCTGGTGCGCGCCGGGGCCGCGCGGCGCGATGGCGAGTTGCTGAGAAACCACGATTTTTAGAAGGCGCATTCCAGCACGACCGTTCTTTTTCCAGCCTATAATTGCCGGACCATTCATCCCACGATTGCGAGAACGCCATGGCATTGCCCACAGCACTGCAACACCTCACCCTTCCGGTCATTGCTTCGCCGATGTTCATCGCCAGCGGTCCGGCGCTGGTGGCGGCGCAGTGCAAAGCCGGCATCGTCGGCTCCTTTCCCGCCCTGAACGCGCGGCCCGCCGAGCTGCTCGACACCTGGCTGACCGATCTGCAAGCCGAGCTGGGCGCGTATCAGGAAGCCAATCCGGACAAGCGGGTCGGGCCGATCGCGGTCAACCAGATCGTGCACCAGTCCAATGAACGGCTGGCACAGGACGTGGCCATGTGCGTCAAGCACCGGGTGCCGATCATCATTTCCTCGCTGCGCGCGCCGCCCAAGGACATGCTCGACGCCATCCATTCGTATGGCGGCATCGTGCTGCACGACGTGATCTCGATCCGCCACGCGGAAAAAGCGCTGGAAGCGGGCGTTGATGGACTGATCCTGGTGGCGGCCGGCGCCGGCGGGCATGCCGGCGCGCTGTCGCCGTTCGCGCTGGTGGGCGAAGTGCGCAAATTCTTCAGCGGTCCGCTGGCGCTGTCCGGCGCCATTGCCACCGGCGACGCGATCCTGGCGGCGCAGGCCATGGGGGCCGACTTCGCCTACATCGGCTCGCGCTGGCTGGCCACCAAGGAATCGAACGTCACCGATGCCTACCGCGACGCGATCGTCGAATCGGCCGCGGCCGACATCGTGTACACCAATCTTTTCACCGGCGTGCACGGCAACTACCTGAAGAAATCCATCCTCAACGCGGGCCTGGACCCGGAGGCGCTGCCGGAATCGGATAAATCGAAAATGAGTTTCGGCGCGGGCACGGCCAAAGCGTGGCGCGACATCTGGGGCGCGGGGCAGGGCGTGGGCTTGATGAACGATGTGCCGACAGTGGCGGAGATGGTGCAGCGTTTGAAGCAGGAATACGAGGCGGCGCGGACGCGCCTGGCGCTGTAAAACAATGTCTTCGATGGTGGAGGTAAGCGGGATCGAACCGCTGACCTCTTGCATGCCATGCAAGCGCTCTCCCAGCTGAGCTATACCCCCGTATCGCAAGACGCGAGATTATAGCTCAGCATTTGGGATTTGCACAAATTATGATTTGCGGCGATCTAGTTCTGCTTCAGATCGGTCTGGCGAATCACCCACAAACCGGGCAGGTTGCGCCAGTAGCCGTACACGTCCATGCCGAAGCCGACCACGAACCTGTTCGGAATCGTCAGGCCGACGATATCGGCCTTGACCGGCTTGGCGCGCTTGATGTCCTTGTCGGCGAACACGGCGATGATGACCTCGGCCGCGCCCATGTCCAGCAGGCGCTGCTTGACCTGCGCCAGGGTCTCGCCTTCATCGAGAATATCGTCGACCACCACCACCGTGCGGCCGGCCACGTTGGAACGGGGAATGACTTTCCACACCACCGCGCCGCCGGTGTCGTCGTCGCCGTAGCGGGTCACGTGGATGTAGTCGAATTCGAGCGGGAAGCGCAGCTGCGGCAGCAGGTGGCCGGTAAACACCACCGCCCCGCCCATCACGCCCAGCACCAGCGGAAAGGTGTCGGCGTCGCCGCCGAAGCGCCCGTTCAGATTATCGGCCACGCGCCGCACGGCTTCGTGCACCTTCTCTGCGCTGACAATTTCTTCCGCGTGTTCAAGTAGTTGGCGGGCGCGCTCGTGATGAAATTCGTGCATGGCATTGCCTTAGAGTGGAGTACGAGCTAATTATCGTGCATATCAACGCTCATCCACGACACAAGAGTTGGTTTTGCGCCACACGTCTTGCTCGGCGAGCCCTTCCCCGGGCTGGCGTGGTTGGAGTTATGATGGGACAAATTGAAAACGCGGGGCGATCCGCAGCAACCAATCCATGTCCCACACCGCCGACAAGCTCACCCGATTGCGCGCCGCCATGACACGCCATGGCATCGATGCGGTTGTGCTGCCGTCGTCCGATCCGCACCTGTCCGAATACCTGCCGGCGCACTGGCGCGCGCGCGAATGGCTGTCCGGTTTCACCGGCTCGGCCGGCACCTTCATCGCCACGCACGACAGCGCCGGCGTGTGGACCGATGGCCGCTACTGGACCCAGGCCGAGGCCGAACTGGCCGGCAGCGGCATCGCGCTGATGAAGATCGGCTCGGGCGCCAGCCTGCAGCATATCGACTGGCTGGCCGCCAATCTGCGCGCGGGGCAGTGCGCCGCCGTCGATGCGCGCGTGCTGGGCCTGGCGGTGGCGCGCCTGCTGGCCGAGGCGCTCGGCGCCAAGGGGATCAGGCTGCGCACCGACATCGATCCGCTCGACGAAGTCTGGCTTGAGCGCCTCGCGCTGCCGTCCGGACCAGTCTACGAACATGCGGCGCCGTACGCGGTGCAAAGCCGGGCCGGCAAGCTGGCGCTGGTGCGCGCGGCCATGGCGGAGGCTACCCACCACTTCATCTCGACCCTGGACGATATCGCCTGGCTGTTCAACCTGCGCGGCGCCGATGTCAGTTTCAATCCGGTGTTCGTGGCGCATGCGCTGGTCGACCGGGATACGGCCACGCTGTTCGTCCCGGACGGCAAAGTCGCGCCCGCGCTGGCCGCGCGCCTGCTGGCCGACAACGTGAGCCTGGCGCCGTACGCGGATGCCGCCGCCGCGCTGGCGGCGCTGCCGGCCGGCGCCACGCTGCTGCTCGATCCGCGCCGCGTTACCGCCGGCATGCGCGGCGCCGTCAAGGTCAAGGTCGTTGAAGAGGTCAATCCGAGCACCCTGGCCAAGTCGAAAAAGCTGCCGGCCGAAGCGGCACACGTGCGCGCCACCATGGAGCAGGACGGCGCCGCATTGTGCGACTTTTTCGCCTGGCTGGACGGCGAACTGGCCAATGCGCAGCGCGCACCCTTGACCGAAGCGGCGATCGACCAGCACATCACGGCCGCGCGCGCGCGCCGTCCCGGTTTCGTCAGCCCGAGCTTTGCCACCATCGCGGGATTCAACGCCAACGGCGCCATCATCCACTACCGCGCCAATCCGGTCGGCTGCGCCGTCATCGAAGGCGACGGCCTGCTGCTGATCGACTCCGGCGGCCAGTACCTGGGCGGCACCACCGACATCACGCGTGTGGTGCCGGTTGGCCGGCCCAGCCAGGCGCAGCGGCGCGACTTCACCCTGGTGCTCAAAGGCGTGATCGCCCTGTCGGTTGCGCAGTTCCCGCGCGGGACCCGCTCGCCGATGCTCGACGCGCTGGCGCGTGCGCCCATCTGGGCCGCCGGCATCGACTACGGCCACGGCACCGGTCACGGCGTCGGCTATTTCCTGAACGTCCACGAAGGCCCGCAGTCGATCTCCCAAAGCGCCATGCCGGAGGCGCACACCGCGATGGAAGAAGGCATGATCACCTCGGTCGAACCGGGCATCTACCGCCCCGGCCAATGGGGCGTCCGCATCGAAAACCTGGTGCTCAACCAGGATGCGGGCAGCACGCCGTTCGGCCAGTTCCTGCGCTTCGAAACCCTGACTTTATGCCCGATCGATACGCGCTGCCTGGAGCGCAGCTTGCTGCGCAGCGACGAGATCGACTGGCTCAACGACTACCATGCGAGCGTACGCGCGCGCCTGGCGCCCCACGTGCAGGGTGCCGGCGCCGAGTGGCTCGCCTTGCGCACGGAGGCAATCTGATGTCCACTGCACGTTCCACCCGCGCCAGCAGCGCGGTCGAGCGCCTCAAGAACCGCACCGGCAATCCGGGCTACTCGATGGCCCGCACCGGCGAAGGCTTGTTCTTTTTATCCGAACGGCCGGGCGAACCGCCGCTGTGCCCGCCGCTCGAACTGGACGACTTCGTCCGGTTCGTCAACGGCCTCGGACCGCAGGAGGTCAGGCGCGTCAGCAAGCATGACGTCGAATTCGAAAAACAGCTGGTGAAAAAGAAGCCCTGACATGCCTACACACGACATGCTGAGCGCCTACTGGACCGGTCCCGAACTGGCCACCAACGGCCTCATACTGCTTAATCTGTTCGGCGCGCTGCTGCTTGGCCTGATGATCGGCTACGAGCGCTCTTACCACGGCCGCGCGGCCGGCATGCGCACCTACGGCCTGGTGTGCATGGCCTCGGCCGCGCTGACCGTCATCGGCGGCTATCCCGGCTTCTGGTTCGGCGGCCATGGCGGCGCGCTGGCGGCGGTGTCCGACCCCACCCGCGTGATCCAGGGCATCGTCACCGGCATCGGCTTCCTGGGCGCCGGCGTGATCATGCGCGAAGGCTTCAACATCAGCGGGCTGACCACGGCGGCGTCGATCTGGACCTCGGCGGTGGTGGGGGTGCTGGTCGGCGTGGGCTTTTACATGGCCGCCATGGGGCTGGCGTTTCTCTCCACCATGATCATGATTTACCTGACCCGCGTGGAAGCGGTGCTGCCGTCGCGCCACGCGGTGGCCATCACCATGCGCTTCAAGCGGGAGTTCATCCCGCGCGAGGATGCGCTGCGCCGCATCGCCCTCGAACGCGGCTACGAAATCGCCGGCGGCTCGCTCACCATCGGCAGCGACAACGGCATGCAGGAATGGCGCTTCGTGGCGCTGGCGCTGTCGAAAAAGAGCGGCGCGCCGCTGGCCGAGCTGGCCGCCGAACTCAATGCTTTCGACGGCATCTCCAGCTTCCAGATTTCCCACGCACGCAACTGACAAGGACAACAGCGATGAGCGCGCAGGACGCACTGGACTTCTGGTTTCTGCCCAGGACCGACCCGGGCCACGGCCAGCCGCGCGGCGAATGGTTCCGCAAGGACGAGGCCTTCGACGCCGCCATCAGGACGCGCTTCGGCACCCTGATCGGCGACGCGGTGGCGGGCGGCCTGACCCAGTGGGATGCACTCGGTCCCGAAGGCACGCTGGCGCGCATCCTGCTGCTGGACCAGTTCACCCGCAATGCTTACCGCGGCACCCCGGCCGCGTTCGCCGGGGACGCGCTGGCGCTGGCGGCCAGCGAGCGCCTGGCCGACAGCGCCGACCATCTGGCGCTCGCGCCGGTGCAGCGCTGGTTCGCGTACATGCCGTTCGAGCATGCGGAGAACGCCCGCATGCAGGAGCGCTCGGTCGAGCTGTTCGGCCGGCTTGCGCAGGAACACGCCGGCTTTGCCGAGGTGCTCGATTACGCCCACCGCCACCGCGGCGTCATCGCGCGCTTTGGCCGCTTCCCGCATCGCAACGCGATCCTCGGGCGCGCCTCGACGCCGGAAGAACTGGCATTCCTGGCCCAGCCAGGCTCCGGCTTTTAAGTGAGCCAGACCCTCAATCTGATCGGCGCCGGCCATGTGGGGCGGGTGCTGGGCCGGCTGTGGGCCGACAGCGGCGCCTTCGCCATCCAGGACGTGCTGACCCGCTCCCCCGAGAGCGCGGCCGACGCGCTGGCCTTCATCGGCGCCGGCAGTGGAGCGTCCGGGCTGGCCGCGATGCGTCCGGCCGACGTGTGGCTGCTGGCTGTCGGCGACGACCAGATCGGCCCGGTCTGCACGGCGCTGGCGGCAGCGCAACCGCTGGCGGGCAGCGTGGTATTTCATTGCAGCGGCGCGAAGGCTTCCACCGAACTGGCGTGCGCCGCCGCCGCCGGTGCGCTGACCGCCAGCGTGCATCCGGTGCGCAGCTTTGCCGATCCCGCGCGCGTGGCGGCGCAATTCGGCGGCACCTTTTGCGGCGTGGAGGGCGACGGCGCGGCGCGGCTGCACGGCGCGCTGCAAGCCATCGGCGCGCGGCCGGTGCCGATCGAGGCCTCGGCCAAGACCGTGTACCACGCCGCCAGCGTGTTCGCGTCCAACTACCTGGTGACCGTGCTGGACGCGGCCTTGCGCGCCTATCAGGCCGCCGGCGTGCCGGAAGCGCTGGCGCGCGAACTGGCCGCGCCGCTGGCCGGCGAGACCCTGGCCAATGTGCTACGCATGGGTACCGAAAACGCCCTGTCCGGGCCGATCGCGCGCGGCGACGCCGAGACCGTGGCGCGCCAGCAGGCCGCGCTCGATGCCTGGGACGGCCCGACCGGCGCCACCTACCGCGCCCTGGCCGATGCCACCTGGCGCCTGGCCCGGCGGCGTTAGCGCTTGCCGCGCCAGGTCGCTTAAGTTATGCTCAACGGCAACTTTGCCCGACGGAATGTTGTTTTGACGTGGAATCGTGCCATAAAAAAGATGCGTTGAGGCATCGACAAATGTTGTAAACCTCAATAAGCTAGACCATTCAAAAGGGATTGCGCGAACGACTTGCCATACTGGCAGCGGTGTTTGCCGATGCAAAGTGGACGAAGGAGACGAGTCATGTTATTTCTGAAAAGTACAGCCGTAACCAAAGCACCAGGAATTTACGAGGTCGACGTGGCGGCCAAGCCGCCCGGCAAGACCTTTGGCGTGTACATCGCCACCGACCCGGACAATCCGCCGAATGCCGTGCTGGCCGCGCTGGAAGCGCTGGGTTTCCAAAACACCAAGCGTTCCGCCTATACCCACAAGGACAAGGGCAAGGTGCTCGATCTGCACTTTCAGAAGAACGGCACCGACCTGTTCAACGGCTGGAAGGCCGACGAATGCACCGCCAACCTGGCCGCGATCGACGCCCTGTTCGGCAATGTCGGCATCACGGTGCAGCCGCGGGTGATGACCCTGGCCGAAGCCTACGCCTAGTTTGCCGGGACTTCAGGCCATCACTTCAATGTGATACAGCGCCCACGGGCAGCCGGCGAAACGCTCAGCGAGCGGTTTGGCGGCGGCGCCCGGAAAGCGGTCCGCATCGTACACCGCCCATAGCGGCCCCAGGCCGCCCAAGGCCATCGGCTGCCCATCGAGATGGGTCGCCACGATCATTCCCATTGCGCGCGCCTGGCTGACCGTGAGCGCGGCCGCATAACCATCCACCGCGCGCAGCGCCAGCCGGGCGCCATTACCGGCGCCGGCCGCCGCCAGCAGATCGAGCAGGCGCGGTCCGCGCAAGGCGTGCACCTTGCCGTCGTATTCCAGGGTAGGGTGAATCTCCACTGCGGGCAAATGCTCCAGGGCTGCGAAATCGAAGGCGAAGGCCTTGTCGAAGCTGAGCTTTTGCTTGTGCATCATCTGGTCGCGCATGGGATCGAAGGGACCGCGGTTGCTGCGCGCGAGCGCGCCGGTCACGGTCAGCAGGGCCGGACCGGCGGCCGCGGGCTTGGCGATGGCCAGCGCGGGCAGGGAACCCGCCAGCGTGGCCGCGCCCAGGAACTGGCGTTTGTTCATGCGAAAATACCCCTTCGTTGGCAAACCGCCATCATAGCCCAACCATGGACCTTTTTTCCGCCCCGGCCGTCCTGACCCCGATCCCGCTGCCGGACGGCGAACTGGCCATGCTCACCCAGCTGCCGCTGGCGCTGCCCAACGCGCTGATCCTGGAGCGCCTGATCGCCGAAACGCCCTGGCGTGCCGAGTCCATCACCCTGTGGGGCAAGCCGATGGTCCAGCCGCGCTTGAGCTCATGGCACGGCGAGGCGGCCTACCGCTATTCCGGGCTGACCCTGGAACCCTTGCCCTTTACTCCTTTACAGCTGGACATCAAGGCGGCGGTCGAGGCGGTGACCGGCGCGCGCTTCAACAGCGTGCTGCTGAACTATTATCGCAATGAGCGCGACAGCATGGGCATGCACAGCGACGACGAAGCCGAGCTGGGGCCGGAACCGGTGATTGCCTCGGTCAGTTTCGGCGCCACCCGCACGTTTATCCTGAAGCACAAGCGCACCAAGCAAACCTTGAAAATCGATTTAACCAGCGGCAGCCTGCTATTAATGGCGAAAAAACTACAGTCAAACTATCTCCACGGCATCAATAAGACGAGCCGGGCGGTTGGACCACGGATCAACCTAACTTTCCGTAAAATCAGTTAGTTACCGGTCAAACGCCGCCAAATGGCTCGTATGTATAACTGAACAGCAGGTCAGTAATCTTACATCTTGAAACAAGTCTTACGAAACGCCGACGGACGTAAATTTTGGGCGATGCTATCTTGCCTACATCGCGATTCGTTGGGAATTGCGAACCAGACTGATACAACAAAGGAGTTCGCACATGAAAAAGCTGATCATCGCACTCGTCACCACCGCCGCTGCCGCTGCCATGGGCGCCGCCCACGCTGAGGGTGGCTATGTCGGCGCTGGCGTCTCGACGTCCGACCACAACTTCAAGCTGGGCGGAGCAAGCAACGTCGACGGCGACGGCTGGAAAGCGGCCGGCAAGATCTTCGGCGGCTACGAGTTCACCCCGGTATGGGGCGTGGAAGCCGGCTACACCGACCTGCGCAGCGCAGACGGCACCTACAACATCGGCACCACCCCGGGCAGCATCAATACGGACGGCAGCCGCACCTATCTGGCCGCCAAGGCAACCATGCCGGTGAATGATCAGGTGTCGGTGTACGGCAAGCTGGGTGTGGGCTACAGCAAGCTCGATGTGAGCACCACCGTTCCCGGTGCATCGTGGAACGACAACAAGACCGAAGCCTATGGCGGCATCGGCGCCCAGTACAACCTGAACAAGCAGGTCGCCCTGACGCTGGAATACGAGCGCTATGGCAAGAGCAAGGATATCGGTGCCAAGGCCGATGCCATCACCGTGGGTGCCCGCTATTCCTTCTAAGCAGCGAATGTAAGCGCTTACACTCGTCAAGTCTCATGGAAGCCGTTCAGTTCGCTGGGCGGCTTTTTTTCGTTAACCATTTGCTTAAGTTTCGTAACCCGCTATACTTAAGCGCATGCTTAACTATTCTGATCCTCTCGATCTGGCCTTCCACGCTTTGGCGGACGGCACCCGGCGCGCGATTTTGAGCCGTCTGGTGGCAGGTCCCGTCAGCGTGAGCGCGCTGGCCAGCCCGCTCGACATGTCCTTGCCGGCCGTGATGCAGCACGTGGCCGTGCTGGAAAAAGCCGGACTGGTACGCAGCGAGAAGGCCGGGCGGGTCCGCACCTGCCGGCTGGAACCGCAGGCGCTCAGCCTGGCCGAGCAATGGATCAATGAGCGCCGCAGCGAATGGGAGCACAGGCTCGACCGGCTGGGCGATTACCTCGACACACTCAACGACGAAGGAGAGCAGCATGACAGCGAGCACGGCAGTAAAACCTGAGACCGCCGGACCGGTCGAATTGTCCCGTACTTACGCAGTGGCACGCGCCAAGGTCTTCGCCGCCTGGACCAGCGCCGAGCACATCAAGCGCTGGTTCAGCCCGGAAAACTACACGGTGCCCAACGCCAAAGTCGAGCCGCGTGTGGGCGGTGCCTTCGACGTGTGCATGCGCGCCCCGGACGGGCAGGAACACTGGTCGCGCGGGCGGTTTCTGGAAATCGTCGACAACGAGCGGCTGGTGATGGAAATGAGCGTCATCGGGCCCAACGAGGCGGCCCTGTTTACCGCCACCACCGTGGTCACCTTTGCCGACGCGCCTTGCGGCACCAGACTCGACGTCAGCCAGAGCTACGTCCTGTTCGACCCGATGGCGCGCCAGTTCATCAAGGGCGCCAGCGAGGGCTGGAAGCAGACCCTGGACCGTTTGGGGCGCGCGATCGAGGAAGACCGGTATGCCGGCAAGGAAGGCCGCTCGGTGGTGCACGCGACCTTCCGTCTGGAACGCCGCTATGCCGCATCGCCCGCCAAGGTATATCGCGCCCTCACCGATCCGGACGCCAAGGCCGTCTGGTTCGCCGGTGGCGACGGCTACACCGTGCTGGAGCGCGAAATGGATGTGCGCCCGGGCGGACGCGAAGTGCTCAAGGGCGAATGGGACGGCGGGCGCGTCAGCCATTTCGCGGCGACGTACCACGACGTCATCCCCAACGAACGGCTGGTGTACACCTACGAGATGCACATGAACGAACGCAAGATCTCAGTCTCGCTGGCCACGTTCGAGCTCAAGCCGGATGCCAGCGGCACGCTGGCGGTGCTGACCGAGCAAGGCGCGTTCCTGGATGGCTACGATGACGCCGGCTCGCGCGAACACGGCACCAACTTCCTGCTCGACGCGCTGGGACGGGCGGTCGGCGGCTGATGCTAGTGCAAGGGTTGCTGCTGGATCAGTCCGGCGGCGACGAAGCGGTGCAGCGACGACCACTGCCAGTCCTCCATGTTGCGGCAAAACCCGTGGCGTAAGGGATTCATGTGGACGTAATCGATCAGGCGGGAATATTCGTCGTCGCTGTTGATCGGGTAATCCTGGTAGTGGCGCTGCCAGATGGCGGCGTCGCTGGCGATGGCGCGGGTCGACTTGCTCAGCGCCTTGGTAAATGCGATCTTGACGGCGCGCCAGCGGGCGGCGCAATCGACGTCGCCCGGCGGCAAGGTCCAGATGGCGTGCGCGTGATCGGGCAGGGCCACCCAGGCATCGACGTGAAACGGCCTTCGCACGCGCGCCTGGCGGATCGCTTCGCCAAAGGCAGAAATATGGTCGGTCAGCAGCGTGCTGTTGCGGTCCAGCAGCCGTACGGTGAAAAAATAGGTGTGTCCCGGAACCCGGTTGTGGCAGTAGTCGCTCATGGTCCTAGTGTGCCGAGGTCAGGCACCCCGAATATCGAATCGCTCAATCGTGCGAGGTAGTGTTAGGCGACCTCTTCTGTTGTCGAATTCTACACAACTCAACATTTCCGAGGTGCACGATTGGAAACGATGTTAGGAACCAAAAAAAAGCCGTTCAGCTTGCACTGAACGGCATGCGCAGGCGGCGCCCGGGGCGGCTTACACCGTGAGCGGCTTGTAGCGGATGCGTTTCGGCTTGGCGCCTTCTTCACCCAGACGCTTCTTCTTGTCGGCTTCGTATTCCTGATAGTTGCCGTCAAAGAAGGTCACCTGCGAATTGCCTTCGAACGCCAGGATGTGGGTGGCGATGCGGTCGAGGAACCAGCGGTCGTGCGAGATCACCATCACGCTGCCGGCAAATTCCAGCAGGGCGTCTTCCAGCGCACGCAGGGTTTCCACGTCCAGATCGTTGGACGGTTCGTCCAGCAGCAGCACGTTGCCGCCCTGCAGCAGGGTCTTGGCCAGGTGCAGGCGGCCGCGTTCGCCACCGGACAGGTTGCCGACGATCTTCTGCTGATCCGAACCCTTGAAGTTGAAGCGGCCCAGATAGGCGCGCGACGGCATCTCGAAGCGGCCCACCGACAGCATGTCCGCGCCGCCGGTCACGTCTTCGAACACCGACTTGGTGTTGGCCAGGTCGTCGCGGCTCTGGTCGACCAGCGAAACCTTGGCGGTCTGGCCGATCACCACTTCGCCGCTGTCCGGCTTGTCGAGCCCGGCGATCATCTTGAACAGGGTCGACTTACCGGCGCCGTTCGGGCCGATGATGCCGACGATCGCGCCCGGGGGAACGATGAACGACAGGTTGTCGATCAACAGGCGCTCGCCGAAGGCTTTCGACACGTTCTTGAATTCGATCACGTCATTGCCCAGGCGCTCGGCCACAGGAATGAAGATTTCCTGGGTCTCGTTGCGCTTCTGGTATTCGTGCTCGGACAGCTCGTTAAAGCGCGCCAGCCGGGCCTTGCTCTTGGCCTGACGGCCCTTCGGATTCTGGCGCACCCATTCCAGTTCCTTGGCGATGGTTTTCTGGCGCGACGATTCGGTCGCTTCTTCCTGTTTCAGGCGGTTGGACTTCTGCTCCAGCCACGAGCTGTAGTTGCCCTTCCATGGAATGCCATGGCCGCGGTCCAGTTCCAGGATCCATTCGGCCGCGTTGTCGAGGAAGTAGCGGTCGTGGGTGATGCCGACCACGGTGCCCGGGAAGCGCAGCAGGAACTGTTCGAGCCAGTCCACCGATTCGGCGTCCAGGTGGTTGGTTGGCTCGTCCAGCAGCAGCATGTCGGGCTTGGACAGCAGCAGGCGGCACAGCGCCACGCGGCGCTTTTCACCGCCGGACAGGATGCCGATCTTGGCATCCCATGGCGGCAGGCGCAGCGCGTCGGCGGCCATTTCCAGCTGCAGATTCAGGTTGCCGCCGTCGGACGTGGAAATAATCGCTTCCAGACGCGCCTGCTCAGCCGCCAGCGCGTCGAAATCGGCGTCTTCATCGGCGTACGCCGCGTACACCGCGTCCAGCTTGGCCTGGGCTTCGAACACTTCGCCCAGGCCCGATTCGACCACCTGGCGCACCGTCTGCTCGGGATCGAGCTGCGGTTCCTGCGGCAGGTAGCCGATGTTCAGGCCCGGCATCGGCACCGCCTCGCCCTGGATATCGGTATCGATGCCGGCCATGATTTTCAGCAGCGTGGACTTGCCGGAACCGTTCAGGCCCAGCACGCCGATCTTCGCGCCGGGGAAAAACGACAACGAAATGTCTTTCAGGATCTGGCGCTTGGGCGGGACGATTTTGCCCACGCGGTTCATGGTATAGACGTAATTTGCCATTAGGGAATGATCTCGGGTTAATTCATTGGTATCGGAAGGTGGACAGCATACGATAAAAGCTTATGAAACAGTAGTGCCGTTGTGAGTGTCAGGATGCGCGCCGCCAGATCCCTTCGCCGGCGTAAAGCGCCAGCGCGGTCCAGATCATGGCAAAGCCGGCCAGGCGTTCGGCGGTAAACGCTTCGTGGAACACGTACACGCCCAGCGTCAGTTGCAGGGTCGGGCCGATGTATTGCAGCAGTCCCAGCACCGACAGCGGAATGCGGCGCGCGCCGTTGGCGAACAGCAGCAGCGGAATCGCGGTGATGGGGCCGGCGGCGGCCAGCAGCCAGCGGGTCTCGGCGGGCGCGTTGGCAAAACCGCTGCCGCCATGCAGGCTCAGCCACACAATATAGGCGAGCGCGAACGGAAACAGCAGCATGGTTTCGAACGACAGGCCTTCCAGCGCGCCCAGTGCGGCGGTCTTGCGCAGCAGCCCGTAGCCGCCGAAACTGGCCGCCAGCAGCAGGGCGATCCAGGGCATGCGCCCGGCCTGCCAGGTCAGCCACAGCACGCCGCAGGCGGCAATCGCGATGGACAGCCATTGCACCGGCCGCAGACGTTCCTTGAGTACCACATAGCCGAGCATCACATTGACCAGCGGATTGATGAAGTAGCCCAGGCTGCCTTCGATCACGTGGCCACTGTTGACGGCCCAGATATACAGCAGCCAGTTGCCCGACAACAGAATCGCACTGGCGGCGAAGCTGGCGATCACGCGTGGCTGGCCGCGCAGCCCCGCCAGCCAGCTCCACTGGCCGCGCACGCCCAGCACCAGCAGCAGAAAGACGAGCGACCACAGTACGCGGTGCGCCAGGATCTCGCTCGGCGTGATCGCCGCCAGCGCGTGGAAGTAGAGCGGAAACAGACCCCACAGCAAAAATGCCAGGGCGGCCGAGAGAATGCCGGAGCGCATGCGGTACTCATTACGAAACAATGGTCTTACATTATGGCGGGTTTGGGCAAGCCGCGCTCGCCATGCCCCGCCACCGTCCCGTGCGCCATTGGCGCGTAAAATTAGCCAACATGCATCGCCTGGGCGACGGACCGTGCTGACAAAATTCACTTGCAATTTCCATATGGGTATCTTATTGTGCATCGCACCAAAACAAGAATAAGGTGCCACCTTGACGTCTGAACACAAGAAAAGCAGCCTTGCCGCGCTCACGCTGGCCGCGGTCGGCATTGTCTACGGCGACATCGGCACCAGCCCGCTCTACACTTTCAAGACCGTGTTCGATCCGGAACACGGCCTGCTCCTCACTACCCCCAACCTGCTGGGCGTCACCTCGCTGATTTTCTGGGCGCTGACGCTGATCGTGTCGCTCAAATATGTCAGCCTGGTGCTGCGCGCCAATAACCGCGGCGAGGGCGGCATCATGGCCTTGATGGCACTGGCCCTGGGCTCGGTGGGCAAACCGTCGAAGTTTCATTTCCCCCTGATGGTGCTGGGCGTGTTCGGCGCCACCATGTTTTACGGCGACAGCGTGATCACCCCGGCCATTTCGGTGCTGGGCGCCATCGAAGGCCTGGAAGTGGCCGCGCCTGCGCTGGAACGCTATGTGGTGCCGCTCACCATCGTGGTGCTGGTCGCCCTGTACGCGCTGCAGCGGCGTGGCACCGCCGGCATTGCCGTGCTGTTTGGCCCGGTGATGCTGGTCTGGTTCATCGCGCTGGCGGCCATGGGCATCGTCAATATCGTCGAGGCGCCGGCCATCCTGGCCGCCCTGAACCCGTTCCAGGCGCTGCGCTTCATGCTGGCCAACCGTTTCATCGCCTTCGTGGCGCTGGGCGCGGTGGTGCTGGCCATTACCGGCGCCGAAGCCTTGTATGCCGACATGGGCCACTTCGGCAAGCGCCCGATTCGCCTGGCCTGGTTCATGATCGCCTATCCGGCCCTGGTCCTGAATTACTTCGGCCAGGGCGCGCTGCTGATCCGCCATCCCGACTACGTCACCAATCCCTTCTTCAACCAGCTCGGCAGCTGGAGCGTGTATCCGCTGGTGGTGCTGTCGACCATGGCGGCGGTGATCGCCTCGCAGGCCACGATTTCCGGCACCTTCTCGATGACCAAGCAAGCCATCGCGCTGGGGCTGCTGCCGCGCATGCGCGTGCTGCACACCTCGGCCAGCGAGATCGGCCAGATTTATATTCCCGCAGTCAATTGGCTGCAGCTGATCGTGGTGCTGATCGCCGTGGTCGGCTTCGGTTCGTCCGACAATCTGGCCGGTGCCTACGGCATTGCCGTCACCGCCACGATGCTGTGCACCACCGTGCTGACCTTCTTCGTCACGCGCTACCGCTGGCACCTGCCGCTGGCGCTGTGCTTTGCCGCCACCGGCTTTTTCATCGCCATGGACCTGATGCTGTTTTCGTCCAGCACGCTCAAACTGCTGCACGGGGGCTGGTTCCCGCTGCTGCTCGGCGCGGTGCTGTTTACCGTGATGATGACCTGGAAGCGCGGCCGCGAGCTGGTGTTCGAAAACCTGCAAAAGCATGCCATTCCGCTCGACGACTTCCTGCAGTCGCTGTTCGTGGCGCCGCCCGCGCGCGTGTACGGCACCGCGATCTTCCTGCGCGGCGAAAGCGACGGCGTGCCGCACGCGCTGCTGCACAACCTGTCGCACAATAAGGTGTTGCATGAACGTGTGGTGTTTCTCACCGTGCGCATCCGGGAAGAACCGTATGTCGAGCAGGGCAAGCAGGTCAGGGTGGTCGGGCTGGGCCACAACTGCTTCCAGCTCAACGTGTATTACGGCTTCAAGGATGAACCGAATATTCCCGACGTCCTGGCGCTATGCCGGGAACACGATCTGCCCTTCGAGATGATGGAAACTTCCTTCTTCATCGCGCGCCAGACCGTCATCTCCACGCCGGGCACCGGCATGGCGCCGTGGCGCGAGCATCTGTTCGTGGCCATGTCGCGCAACGCGCGCGGCGCCGCCGACTACTACCAGATTCCCACCAACCGGGTGATCGAACTGGGAACCCAGGTCGAAATCTGATACACGCCGATACATAATTCGGACAATTTCGCAGCCGCCCGGGCGATCCGGCGGCTGCGTCTGCTGCTACACTGCTGGACACTTTTATTTCTCTTTGTCTAGCAAGGATGTCCATGAATATCAAGCTCCCCCTGATCGCCGCCTTCTCCGCGCTGCTGGCCCTGAGCGCCTGTGGCGGCGGCAGCGATTCCGCGCCTGCACCGCAGGTGTATAACGCCCCGGCCCTGGTCAAGACCGACACCGTGGTCGGCACCGGCGCCGAGGCGGCTGTCAACAAGACCATCACCGTCAACTACACCCTGTGGCTGTACGACAGCACCAAGGCCAACTTCAAGGGCACCCAGATCGACAGCGGCACCGGCTTCCAAGCCGTGCTCAAGAGCGGTCTTGGCGGCGTTATCGACGGCTGGGTACAGGGCATTCCTGGAATGAAGGTCGGCGGCAAGCGCACCCTGATCGTTCCAGCCAGCTTGGGCTATGGCAGCAACAGTAATGGCGCCATACCAGCCAATTCCGGCCTGGTGTTCGACGTTGAACTCACCGCCGTGAACTGATCGTTATACGCACCAATTGGCGTGCCGCGTCAAGAGGCACGTGGGCGCGCACTTCTGATATGCATCATGAGTTAAACGCGTGAGCGGGCGATGCTGTGCAATTCCAGCACACATCGGAAGCGCTCATCATGCATCTACGCCAGTTTCTCGCAGCCTTACTCAGCGCGCTATGGTGCGCGGCCAGCGGCGCCCACGCGGCGCCGCTCAAGTACAACATCACGGCGCTGCCGGTCGGCACCAACGCCCTCGGCATCAATAACGCCGGCATGGTCGTTGGCGACATCGCCACGCCGGACGGGCGGCGCGGCTTCATCTGGTCCGGCACGGGCGGCGGCTCGTTCGACCTGCTCGGCACCCTGGGGGGGCCGGACAGCACGGCCAATGCGATCAACGCCAGCGGCCAGGTCACCGGTTATTCCGCCATCCCCAGCGGCGATACGAACGCCTACCGCTACGCCAGTGGCAGCATGACGACGCTCGGCGTGTTCGGCGGGGTCACCAGCTTTGGTAACGCCATCAACAACAGCGGGCAGATCGCCGGCCAGTACCTGCCCACGGGGCAGCAATACCGCGCCTTCCTGTATTCCGGCGGCGCCGGCGTCGATCTCGGCACCCTCGGCGGCGGCTTCGCCTATGCCGGCGGCATCAACAACAAAGGCGACGTCGTCGGCGTCTCGTCGCTGGACGACGTTTCGCCATTTCTGTCGCACGCCTTCATCTACAGCAACGGCAGCATGACCGACCTGGGCACCTTCGGCGGCAGCTACAGCAGCGCCGCCGACATCAACGACGCCGGGCAGATCGTCGGCCATGCCTGGGGTAACGGGGTGGAACACGCTTTCCTGTACCAGAACGGCAGCATGGCCGATATCGGTTCGCTGGGCGGCGGGCGCAGCTGGGCCACCGCCATCAACGAGTCCGGGCTGGTGGTCGGCTATTCCGAGCAAGCCACGGCCGACAACGCCGCCTTCCTGTACGCCGACGGCGTCATGACCGACCTCAACTCCCTGATCGATCCGGCCTCGGGCTGGCATCTGTACGCGGCCACCGGCATCAACGACAGCGCCCAGATCATCGCCTATGGGTGCCGTTCCGACGACTGCGGCTCCGTCCTGCTGGACGTCGCCTCAACGGCGCCAGAACCGGAAACCTACGTCATGCTGGTGGGCGGCCTGGGCGTCGTCGGCTGGCTGGGGCGCCGCCGTCGCGCGGCTAACGCAGCATGTCGATGTGCATGATGCCGTCTTCGTCGTAGGGCGCGGACACGGTCTGGAAGCCGAAACCGGCATAGAACGCTTCCAGGTACTGCTGCGCGCCGATGCGGATGCGGTGGCCGGGATAGAGGCGTTCCGCATGGGCGATGCCGACGCGAAGCAGTTCGCGGCCGCTGCCGCCGCCGCGCGCGACGCGGGTGGTCAGTACGCGTCCCAGCGACATCTCGGCGTACTTGGCGCCGGGGGCGAGCACGCGCAGGTAGGCGGCAAGCTGGCGCTGGCCGGCGATGGTGCGCCAGCCGAGCAGGTGATGCGCCTGCAGGTCGAGTCCGTCCACGTCTTCGTAAAAGCAGTGCTGCTCGACGACAAACACCTGCTGGCGCGCAGCCAGCAGCGTGTAGAGATCCTCGCGCGACAGGGCGTCGAAAGGGAGAAATTGCCAGTCGGTGGCGCTAGCCGATGGCGTCGCAGGGGCGGGCATGCGTGCGTCCTTCCAAGGGATTGAGTACAGGCACGCGCGGCACATCACGCCGCGGTGTCGAATCCTTCAAGTACATTGACCACATTGATGCCCAGTTCCGGCACCGCATTGCCCCCCTCGAACACGAAGGCGGTCGGCAAACCGGTGTGGCCGATCCGTTCGCCGATGCGCAGGAAATCGGCGGACGACAAGGCAAAGTGCGACAGCGGGTCGCCCGCGAACGTGTCCACGCCGAGCGACACCACCAGCGCATCGGGCGCATAGCTGGCCAGCTTGATGCACGCCGTCTCCAGCGCTGCGAACCACTGCGCCGATCCGGCGCCCTGCGCCAGCGGCAGATTCATGTTGTAGCCGGCTCCCGCGCCTTCGCCGGTTTCGTCGCCATGGCCCAGATAGTACGGAAAGTCGCTGCGCGGATCGGCATGGATGGAGATGAACAGCACATCGTCGCGCCGGTAGAAAATGTTCTGGGTGCCGTTACCGTGGTGGTAATCGATGTCCAGGATGGCCACCCGGCGCGCGCCATCGTCGAGCAGATGCTGGGCCGCCAGCGCGGCATTGTTCAAGAAGCAGTAGCCGCCGAAAAAATCCGCGCCCGCATGGTGGCCGGGCGGGCGGGTCAGCGCGAAGGTGCCGCGTTCGCCCAGGCGCAGCGCATGCGCCGCATTGACCGCGCAATCGGCGCCGGTCTTGGCGGCGATCCAGGTGCCGGCCGTAATCGGCGTGCCGCTGTCCATCGAATACAGGCCCAGGCGCGCGCCGAAATTGTCCGGTTCGACGTCATGCCGGTGGCCGCGGATGGCCCACACGGAGGGAAGCGCGTCCTTGCCGGCGTTGACCTCGTCGAGCGCGCACCATTCGTTCCAGGCGCTACGCAAGAAATGCAGGTAGCGCGGCGTGTGGATGCGTTCGAGCGACACCAGCGGCACGCCATGCGGCGTCACCACTTGGCCCAGGCCGCGCCGCTCGAACTCGGCCAGCACCAGACGGGCGCGGTCGGGCGTCTCGAAGCAAGGCACGGCCTCGCCGCGGAACATTTCGTAGCGGCCGTGATGCTGCGCGTGGTGTTCGTTATAAAAGGTCAGCATGCGCTGCGCACCCGCCTACTCACCGCACAGCGTGCTGCTGTTGTAAGCGGCGACGAAGTCGTCGAAGCTGCCGGTCTGGGTCTGCTCGATGATGGCCTGCTCGGCCAGCGAAGCGGCCGCCATTTCCTGGAACATCGCTTCCTCGGCCGGCAGCAGCGGGCTGTCGCGGAAATAGGACGCGTGCAGCTCGCTCTGACGCAGGCCGAACGCCGCCGCCGAACCGAGCGCGCGCACTTCCTCCAGCACCCGCGCCGACGGCGTCAATGCCGGGCTGGCGATCTTGGCGCTTTGCTGGGCCAGCGCGGCGGCATGCACCGCACCGTCGTTGTGCTGCTCGTCCAGCACTGCGGCCAGCGGCGCGATGCGCGCGATCAGTTCCTCGGCCCAGGCCCGCAACGGCACTTCCGCGCCATCGCGCGTGAGCGTCAGGTCCGCTCGCCGGCCTTCCTTGACCGTGCGGGCGAAATTGCGCGCATGGATCTGGCTATCCATCTGGTTGATCAGGGGGCTCTCGTCGAGTGCGCAGAACAGCAGGAAGGCATCCATGAAGCGCCCGGTCTCCAAGCTGATGCCGATCGGCTCGAACGGATCCACATCCAGGCAGCGCACCTCGACATACTGCACGCCGCGGCGGCACAGCGCCTGCACCGGCCGCTCGCCGGTCTTGATCACCCGCTTGGGCCGGATGGTCGAATAGTATTCGTTCTCGATCTGCAGCACATTGGTCGACAGCTGGATCCACTCGCCATCGCGCTTGGTGCCCAGCGCCGCATACGGCTTGTACGGGCGGTTGACCGCATCCATCAAGGTCGTCACATAGCTTTCCAGCGAGTTTTCATGCGGCGTCAGGCCGGACTGCGCATCGTTCTGGTAACCCAGGTCGCTCATGCGCAGGCTGGTGGCGTAGGGCAGGTACAGCGTGTCGTCCGACAGCCGCTCGAGCTGATGCGCGCGGCCGCGCAGGAAGCTGCTCGACAGGACCGGCGAAGCGCCGAACAGATACATCAGCAGCCAGCTGTAGCGGCGGAAATTGCGGATCAGCGCAATGTAGCTCTCGGACTGGAAGTCGCGAATACCGCGCCGGCGTTCTTCCGGCACCCCTTCGTGGGTGGCGATCAGATGCCACAGTTTTTCCGACAGCGAATAGTTGTAGTGGATGCCCGCGATGCACTGCATGGCTTTGCCGTAGCGCAGCGCCAGGCCGCGCCGGTACACGTGCTTGAGCATGCCGATATGCGACTTGCCGTACCAGGCGATGGCGATGTCCTCTTCCGCCGGCAGTTCGCACGGCATCGATTCGCTCCACAGCATTTCCTCGCCCAGGCGGGCGTAGGCGAAGCGGTGGATCGCGTCCAGCTTGTGCAAGGTCAAGCCAATGTCGTGTTCGGCCGGTGTGATGAATTCCACCAGCGCCTCGGCGTAATCGGTGGTGATCTGCGGATGAGTCAAGGCCGCCCCCAGCGCCTCCGGATGGGGCGTGCGCGCCAGATGGCCGCCGCGGTCCACGCGCAGGGTTTCGCGCTCGATCCCGCGCAAGCCCTGGGCCAGCAGGGCGCGGTGCTCGTCGTCGTCCAGCAAGGCCAGGCGGCGGGTCAATTGGTTCGACACGGTGTTAGGCACTGGGCTTCCTTTCTCATCCTGCAAATTTATAAATTGCTGCGAGATTAACCGAAAACGGCCAACTGCGTCGGGGCGCCACTTAAGTTGTCAATTGGTCACGACCGCTGCCACCTGCCGGTTTTTTTCTTCGTCGATCCAGCGATCGATCTCCTGCTCCAGCAGTGCCAGCGGCAGCGCGCCTTGTCCCAGCACGGCCGCGTGGAAGCGGCGGATGTCGAAGCGCTCGCCCAGCTCCGCCTGCGCCTTGTCGCGCAGCGCCCGGATCTTCAGCGCGCCGATCTTGTAGCCCAGCGCTTGCCCCGGCCAGGCGATATAGCGGTCCACTTCCAGCGCGTTGTCGGCCAGGCCATTGGCCGTGTTGGCATTGAGGTAGTCGAGCGCCTGCTGGCGGTTCCAGCCGAGCGCGTGAATGCCGGTGTCGACCACCAGCCGCGCGGCCCGGAACAGCTCCGCATTGAGGTTCCCGAAGGCCGAAAACGGGTCGCGGAAAAAGCCCAGTTCGGGCCCCAGCGATTCGGCGTACAGCGCCCAGCCTTCCCCGTACGCGCCATACCAGGCATTGCGCCGGAACGCCGGCAGCGCCGCCAGTTCACGCGCGCGCGCCACCTGCAGATGATGGCCGGGCAGACCCTCATGCAGCGCCAGGGTTTCCATTTCCCACATCGGACGCGTATCCAGCTTGGTGATATTGACCACGAAGGCGGCGGGGCGGTCGGCGCCGCCGGCGTCGTACCATGCCGCGCCGCGCTCCTCGGCGCCCAGCGCGGGCGCGGCCTTGACCAGCAGCTCCTGGGCCGGCGCCGCGTCGAACAGCTTGGGCAGGCTGGCGCTGCTGCGCGCCACGATGCGGCGGTAGCGTTCCAGCAGCGGTTCGGCGCTGCCGTAGAACAGGCGCTTGTCACTGTTGGCGAAGGCCGCGAACTGCGCGAACGTGCCGGCAAAGCCGGTACGCGCGATGGCCGCGCCCATCTCGCCCTTGATGCGCGCCACTTCCTTCAGCCCCAGCGCATGCACCTGCGCCGGCGACAGCGATGTCTCGGTATTGGCCGCCACCAGATACGCGTAGTAGTCGGGCCCGCCCGGCAGCGCGCTGGCCGCGATGGACTCGCGCGCGGCCGGCAGGTAATCGGTGCGGATAAAGTCTTCCAGCGCCTGCAGGGCCGGCAATGCCTTGCTGCGCAGCGCTGTCATGCCGGCGGCGACCAGCGCCTCGCGCACCGGCTTGTCGATGGTCGCTGGTATCTGGCGAAACGGCTGGCCCAGCGGACCATCGACGGCATTTTCGCGCAACTGTTTCAGCATCGCCGGTACCGGGCGCATCACGATCCTGGGCGCGGCCCAGCCGGTGCGCATGCCTTCGCGCAATTGCTCGATCAAGCCGTCCACATGCTGGGGCAGGGCGGACAGGCGCGCAATGTACTTGCGGTAATCGGCCTCGGTCGCAAACGGCATCTGCGCCACCAGCTGGGGCAGCGTCACGTGGATGCCGGTGTAGGCGCTGATTGGCTGCACCATATAAGGGTAGAGCGCTGTGGCCTTGAGCCGCTGTTCCTTGTTGTAGATGAACAGATCGAGCGAGAGCTGCTGGGCGGGCGGCAATTTATCGCGCTCGATGGCCTTGGCGTCGTCGAGCATCTTGCGTTCGTGCGCGCTCTCGGCACGGCTGGCGGCCAGGGTGGTGTCCGTGAGCGTGGCGTCGAAGCGGTAGTCGCCGATGCTGGTAGCCCGTTCAGGATGATGTTCGAGCTGCCACTGCCAGTCGCTGTCGAACAAGTCCGAAGTCTGCTCAGCCATATTTCCGCCGTGCACCGCCGGTGCCAGCAAGAACAAGCAGAGAAGGAACAGATTGCGCATGGCGGCTCCTGGGGAGATGACCATTTTAGCAAAGCTGTCGCGCTGCTTGGCCCTCGTATAAAGTTAGCCGAGATGCCGGACGTCGGCTTCCAATCCATTGCTGTCGGTCACGTTTTTCAAAGCGGTCGATCAACGATGGTGGTTAGCGGCAGACAAGCACAGCTTCTTGCTCGACATGAGGGCAGCTCGAATAACCTGGGAAATCCGAGGCTGGGCGAAAAAAATAGCGGCGT
>CAMLIL010000065.1 GCA_946480015.1 uncultured Oxalobacteraceae bacterium
CCGGTTTGCATTTCCGTCCGCAGCTCGGCATGCCTGGTCTCGGCCTGAGCGAACCCGGTTTGCATCTCCGTCCGCAGCTCGGCGAACCTCTGGTCGACCCGAGCGAAACCCACCTGCATGTCCGCTCGAAGACTCTCGATCTTTATATCAACCTGGGCGAAGCGTGCTTCCGCCCTGCCTTCAAGGGCATGCATGCGTGCATCCATCCGCGCCTCGATGGCTTCGCTGTGCGGATCAGCGTGGTTGTTCTCGGAAGGGGTGCCCATGACACCATCCTGTAAGTGGACGTCATTGGTGTCAATCGTGCGCGCCCCATGCTTGGCGCGCGCTCAAGCCACTGCCGCAGCGCCGGTCTATTTGACGTGAGTTGCGATGAAATAGGTGGCCCCGACCAGAGCAGTGCCGAAGCCGGATACAAAAGTCACCAGTTTCCACGTCTGGGCGCTGATTTCCCGGTGCAGGTCTTCTTTAGAAGCATTGCGTGCGAGTACGATCGCCATGTCCATTTTGATGGCGCCCAGGCATTCTTCCAGCGTGGCGACCCGCTTTTCCATGGATTGATCATAGGGCGGATTGCCACCCGAAGCAAGGCCGCCCGGTTGCGCATCGGTGGCGCGGCGGTGGGGAAGTCCATGCACGCTCATGACAATGTCGTCCATAACAAGGAATAGCAAACGCGCTTTGAATACCAAGCTTAGCGGCTTGCCCCGGCGCGGCTTGATTGTCGATCAATCGTCACTGCATTGCTATTTTCCGAGTTATGAACATACGATATAAACGGTTTTTCGACTTTGTCTGTGCGATATGCAATGCAAGCCACTGTGCGCCAACTAACGGAACGCCTTGTCCATGCGCGCTAGCCTTGCATCACGTTTCAGCCAAGGAGAGCGTCATGCCAACCGGAGCCAGCCAAAAACGCGAGCGTGAATACAAGGAGCTTGAAAGCAAGTTCAAGAAGGAACACCGCTATCCTGGCCGCGAAGACGAGGTGGCCGCTCGCATTGTCAACAAGCAGCGTGCCGAGCACGGCGAGACCAAATCTGCGTCCAGGAAAAAATAAGTTGCGCCAGTAGCCCAGTCGCCACTTGGCGATGATACGGCCGGGTGGCGCACGCCAACCGTCCGCTCGCGCCGCTTGCGCGCGTCCACGCCAGCTTACCCGCCGCACCGGTCGATCAACTTGGGCCGGGAGCCGCGCCGGAGTATGATGCACTCAACAATACTTCAGGGTGCAGAGGGCAGGCGTTGGATTCAATGGAACAAGGATTTCTCCTGACCCGACACTGGCGCGACACGCCGGCCGGCAGCGAGGTGGAGTTTTGGCTGGCGACCGACTGCGGCCCGCGGCGCGTACGCCTGCCGCACCATCCCTGCGTGGCCTTCGTTCCCGCCGAGCAGCGCGATACGCTGGCGACCGTACTCCAGGGCGAGCGCGGTGTCGAACTCAAGCCCCTGAACCTGAGCGACTTTCAGCACCGGCCCGTGCTTGGCCTGTACTGCCAGCAATACCGCCACTTGCTCAAGCTGACGCGGCGCCTCAAGCAGCACGGTATCGACGTGTTTGAAGCCGACATCCGCCCACCCGAGCGCTATCTGATGGAGCGCTTCATCACCGCGCCGGTGTGGTTCGGCGGCCAGCCCGAGCGCGCCGGCAGCGCGACCCTGGTCGATGCCCAGCTCAAGCCGGCGCCGGGGTACCGGCCGCGGCTCAAGCTCTGTTCGCTGGACATCGAAACCAATTCGTTCGGCGACCTGTACTCGATCGCCCTGGAAGGCTGCGGCCAGCGCCAGGTGTACATGCTGGGGCCGCCCAACGGCGATGCCGCCAGCATCGATTTCGACCTGGCGTATTGCGACACGCGTGCCCAACTGGTCGAACGCCTGATCGAATGGATGCAGCGCCATGATCCGGATGTGATCATCGGCTGGAACGTGGTCCAGTTCGACCTGCGCATGCTGCACCGGCATGCGGAAACCTATGGCTTGCCGCTGGCGCTGGGCCGTGACGGCAGCGCCATGGAATGGCGCGAGCATGGCGGCCGCCAGGGCCACTTCTTCGCCGCCATTGCCGGCCGCCTGATCGTCGACGGCATCGAAGCGCTTCGGTCGGCCACCTGGAGTTTTCCCTCATTTAGCCTGGAGCATGTGTCGCAAAGCCTGCTGGGGGAGGGCAAGGCGATCGACAATCCCTACCAGCGCATGGCCGAGATCGACCGCCGCTTTGCCGAAGACAAGCCGGCGCTGGCGCACTACAACCTGCGCGACTGCGAGCTGGTCACCCGCATTTTTGCCAAGACCGAGCTGATGACCTTCCTGCTGGAACGCGCCAGCGTGACCGGCTTGCCGGCCGACCGCAGCGGCGGCTCGGTGGCCGCGTTCGAGCACCTGTACATGCCCATGATGCACCGGCAGGGCTATGTGGCACCTAACCTGGGCGACGTGGCGGGCGAAAACAGCCCGGGCGGGTTTGTGATGGATTCGCAGTCCGGCCTCTACGATTCGGTACTCGTGCTGGACTACAAAAGCCTGTATCCCTCCATCATCCGCACTTTTCTGATCGACCCGGTGGGACTGGTTGAAGGCGAACGCGACCCCGCGCCGGCGCAGACTGTCGAGGGTTTCCTCGGCGCGCGCTTTTCCCGCACCAGACACTGCCTGCCGGCGATCGTGAAGCAGATCTGGGACGGGCGCGACGCTGCCAAACGCGACAACAACAAGCCGCTGTCGCAAGCGCTCAAGATCATCATGAATGCCTTTTACGGCGTGCTCGGTTCCAGCGGCTGCCGCTTTTTCGATCCGCGCCTGGCGTCCTCGATCACTTTGCGCGGGCACGAGATCATGCACCACACGCGCCGCCTGATCGAGCAGCAGGGCTATCAGGTGATTTACGGCGATACCGATTCCACCTTTGTGTGGCTGGGCCACGCGCACAGCGACGAGGACGCGGCCAGGATAGGACGCGCGCTGGTCGGCCATGTCAACCAGTGGTTCGGCCAGTATCTGCGTGACGAGTTCAATCTGGACAATGCGCTCGAGCTGCAGTTCGAAACCCATTACCGGCGCTTCCTGATGCCGACCATCCGCGGCTCGGACGAGGGCAGCAAGAAGCGCTATGCCGGGCTGGTGGGCAAGAGCGATGGCAGCGAGCAAATGATTTACAAGGGGCTGGAAACGGTGCGCAGCGACTGGACCCCGTTGGCCCAGCAATTCCAGCAAGGGCTGTACCTGAAGATCTTCAAGGGCGAGCCCTACCGCGATTACGTGCGCGATTACGTCAAGCGCACCGCCAGCGGAGAATTCGACGAGCTGCTGGTCTATCGCAAACGCCTGCGCCGCGCGCTCGACGACTACGACCGCAATGTGCCGCCGCATGTGCGCGCGGCGCGTCAGGCCGATGAGAAAAACCAGCGGCAGGGCAGGCCGATGCAATATCAGAATGGCGGCTGGATCCGCTATGTGATGACCGTGGCAGGTCCGGAACCGCTGGAAGACCTGCACTCGCGCATCGACTACGAGCACTACCTGACGCGTCAGCTGCAACCGATCGCCGACGCCATCCTGCCCTTCGTCGACGACGATTTCAGTACGCTCACCAGCCCTCAGGCCAGCCTGTTTTAAGCCGGCAGCAGGGCCGGGCGAACGGCGTGGCGCGGCGCGCGCTGCCGGGCGGGACTGGCCGCCGGGGCGGGAGCCGGGGCGGCAGCCGTACCGAGCTCGAACACGCTCACGACCCGCGCCAGGCGGTCGGCCTCTTCCTGCAGGGACGCGGCGGCGGCGGCCGACTCTTCCACCAGTGCGGCATTGCGTTGCGTGACCGCATCCATCGCGCCGATGGCATTGTTGATCTGTTCGATGCCGGCTTCCTGCTCGCCGCTGGCCTGGGCGATCTCGGCCATGATGTCGGTTACCCGGCGTACGCTGGCGACGATGTCGTCCATGGTCGTGCCGGCCTGGTTGACCAGGGTGCTGCCGGTTTCCACTTTCTCGACCGAATCGACGATCAAGGCCTTGATTTCCTTGGCGGCGCCGGCCGAGCGCTGCGCCAGATTGCGCACTTCGGCCGCGACCACGGCAAAGCCGCGTCCCTGTTCGCCGGCACGCGCCGCTTCCACCGCGGCATTGAGCGCCAGAATATTGGTCTGGAAGGCGATGCCGTCGATGACGGAAATGATGTCCACGATTTTTTTCGACGACGCATTGATCGAGCCCATGGTGTCGACCACTTGCGACACCACCGCGCCGCCCTTGACCGCGACCTCGGAGGCCGACACGGCCAGCCGGTTGGCCTGGCGCGCATTCTCGCCGTTCTGCTTGACGGTGGCCGTCATTTCTTCCATCGACGAGGCGGTTTCTTCCAGCGTACCGGCCTGCTGTTCGGTGCGCTCGGACAAGTCCATATTGCCGGCCGCAATTTGCGTCGATGCAGTGGCGATGGTATCGACGCCGCTGCGCACCTGGCTGACCGTAGCGTGCAGGCTGGCGTTCATGGTCTTGAGCGCGTCGAGCAAATCGCCCACTTCATCGTGCGAGCTGACCTCGATCGTGGTCGACAGCTTGCCCGAGGCGACCGTCTTGGCCACCTCGATGGCTGACTGCAAGGGCTGGGTGATGCTGCGCGAAATGATGAACGCGCACCAGGCGCCGGTGGCCAGCAGCAAGCCGGCCAGGGTCAGCAACAGATTGAAGGCCTGCTGGTTCTGCCGGTCGATGCTGTGCGCCAGCGCGTCCATGTCCTCGCGCTGCATGGTCATGAATGCCAGTACGCCGCGCTGGTATTTCTCGGCCGCTGGCGAGAACACGTCCGTGTACAGCCGCAAGGCTTCCTCGGCGTTGCCGTTTTTCTTGGCCGTCATGACCGCGTCCTTGGCCTTCTGGTACTGCGCGCGGATCGCGGTCACTTCCTTGTGCATGGCCTTTTCGTGATCGCTGACCAGCAGAGGTTCCAGGCTTTTGAGCAGGCCCGCGCCTTTCCTGGAGCTGGCCGCGATCACGTCGGCAAACACGGTCGACAAGGTATTGTCGCTGCTGCGCGCGATCAGGGAGGTACGCGCCATGGCCGAGTAGACCAGCACGTAAAAGTCGGAAGTGATGCGTTCCTTGGCCAAGGGATTCTCCATCATCCGGTGGGTCGCGTTGGCTTGCTGGCGCACGTTGTAGAGCGCGTAAGCGGTCGAGATGCAGGCCAGGCCGAGGACGATGCCGAAGCCGATGGCCAGGCGCTTGCCGATCCGTATATTGGTTAGGAATTGCATGATTTACTCCACAGTGGAAGCAAGAAAGAAGTTACGTTGGATGATTGCCCTTAAGGACCTTGATCGCAAGCAAGACTTTCGCAAATTCACTTTAACGATGCTGCTTACACAAAATTCCGTTGCGCCATGGGAACATCTTTCTCGATTGATTGATATTGTGGACATCCCCAGTGGTGGTTCAGATTGCACGTATGGCATGGGCGTAAAAAAGCCCGCGTAGCAGCTACGCGGGCTTTTGTGGGTGAAACTTGGGGCGGGAACGCGCCGTTCGGCAACCGTCCCCGCGTTGTGAGTGCTGCGCTTAGCGTCCGATGACCTGGACCAGACCCGGTGCGGACTTGGCGAAGGCCTTGTCGGTACCCGTTGCACTCAGTTTGCCAGTGGCGTCGTCCCAGCTCAGCGTCGTGGTGACCGTTCCCTTGCCGTGTTCGTAGTCGTAGCTGAGCCCATCGTCATCGTACAGACTGAACTTGCCGTTCGCGCCCGGATAGACTTTCAGCGCCGCGATCGCCTGCTTGGTCGCGGTCGACTGGATGTCGGCACCGATCGGCACGATCGATCCGGCCTTGACGAACACCGGAATCTGGTCGATCGGTGCGGCCACCTTGATCCAGCGTCCGCCGGCGACTTTCTCGTTGGTCCAGAAGTTATACCAGTCGGTGCCGGCCGGCAGGTACACGTTCTTCTCGGTCTGGCCCTGTTCCGTCACCGGCGCGACCAGGAAGGCCGGGCCGAACATGTACTGCGTGCCCAGATTGGCCACGTTCGGATCTTTCGGGAAATCCATCCACAGCGGACGCATGAACGGCGCGCCGGTGTCGTGGGTGAACTTGGCCTGGCTATAAATGTAAGGAATCAACTGGTAGCGCAAGGCGTCGAAGCGGGCCATGATCGCTTCGGCCTGCTTGCCGGTGGACCAGATCTCCGTGCCTTTGCGGTTGCCGTGCAAGCGCAAGGTTGGCAGGAAGGTGCCGTACTGGAACCAGCGGGTGAACAATTCCGGATAGTCGTGGTATTGGCCGACATACTCGCGCGCATCCGACGGATCGAGCAGCGGCGCCTTGGTCGCACTGCTCTCTGCCGGCAGGCCCTGCCAGCCGCCGATATCGTTGCCCCAGTAGGCGATGCCCGAGGCGGTCATGTTCAGCCCGGTCGGAATCTGGCGCGCCAAGCCTTCCCAGGTCGGGAAGACGTCGGACGACCAGAACAGTGCGCCGGTGCGCTGCGAACCGAGGTAGGCGGCGCGCGACAGGATCAGCACGCGTTTGTTCGGTTTCCACGCGCGCATATTGTCGGACATGCCTTCGACGTGCACCAGCGGGAACAGGTTGTGGTAACGGTCGCCCGAACCGATCGAATAGAAAAAGCCGTCCGGCACCAGGTCCGGTTCGGTCTCGTCCAGCCATGGATAGTCGAAGCCGTGCGACAGGATGTTGTCGCGCGCCTTTTCCCAGAACCACTTGCGCGCGGCCGGGTTGGTCGCGTCGATCAGGCCGCCGGTGCGGTCGGAACGGAAGGGCAGGCCGTCGACGGTCTTGCCGTCCTTGTCCTTGATCAGGTATCCCTTGCTATCGAGTTCATTGAAATAGCGGCCCGAGGTTTCATAGCGCGGCCAGATCGAAATCATCGATTGCATGCCCATGTCGTGCAACTGCTTGTTCATGCCGGTTGGATCGGGGAACTGGGCCGGATCGATGTCCATCTGGCCCATGCGGGTCCAGTAGAACCAGTCGACCACCATGATATCGAGCGGATACTTTTTCTGACGATAGGTATTGGCTACGCGCATCACTTCCTGCTGGCTTTCGTAGCGCGCCTTCGACTGGATCAGGCCGAACGCGGCCTTCGGCGGGATCGGCGTCTTGCCGGTCAGATTGGCGTAACCGGAATACAGATCGTCGGCGTTGTTGCCGGTGATGACGAAGAAACTGACGCGCTCGCCCACATTCGACTGGAAGCTGGTTTTATCGTTGATGGCTGCGACAAAGCGCGTGGCCGACGGGTTGTCCCACACGATGCCATAGCCCTTGGACGACACCATGAAGGGCACGCAGACGTTTTCGCCGGCGGGGGCGTCGTACCAGTGCTTGCAATCGAGAATGCGGCCGCGCAAGTCCAGGCTGGACATCGATTCCTGGTTCTGGCCCATGCCATAGTAATGCTCGTTGGCAGGGGCGGCGAAGGCGGCGCCGACCTGGTAGGTCTTTTCTCCATTGACCGTTTGCGGCGACATTTCCCAGCCTGTCATGGTCAGCACTTTTTCGCCCTTGGCGTTGGTGACCGTCAGGCCGACCGGGGCCAGCGAGGGGAAGAAATACTTCGCGGTCTGGGAGGGCACGCTGGCCGGCGGGGCCGGATCGATGCGCAGCGTCATGCCCGACGAGGTGAAGGTATCGCCATCCTTGCCGCCGGTATGGCGGAAGGCGCTATTGTCGGCCTTGTTGGCCAGGATGCCGTAGCCGGGCCCTTTGAGCGCCTCGGCCTTGTCGGCGGCGATCGTCACGTGAATGACGTTCGGACCGTAGGCTTCGATCGACACCCAGGCGCCGTTACGGTCGAGCGTGGTGAGCGGGGCGGCGAAAGCGGCCGGAACGAATGCCAGTGCCGAAGCCAGCGCGGCCAGTGTCTTGTTCGGAGAAAACGAGCTCATCAAGTCCCTCTATGGTGAATGAATCGAGGCGGGCGCGGCGCGCAGACTGGACAGGCGTGAAAAACGCAAGCGACGGCACCAGCCACAAAGCCAGGTACCGTTCCTGCCGTCTCCCCGCGTGTCATGTGCCTGGCGGCCACGTTCGCATAATGTTGTGTGAGTATTGTGCGGCTCGCTTGTGGCACACGCAATTGTGAAATTCACCAACAGGGTGAATGATTCATGGCAATTAGTGTGGACGCGGCCGTCACCGGCTTTTCCGCGAACGCTGGCTGTTCAAGCGGATTCTGTAAACACAAAAGTTGCTGGACAAAAATGTATCTCACGGGCAAAATGATTGACTTGGCAATATTCCTTTGTCAACGCCAATGCCACCCCACGCATTGGCGCCACCTCGGGGAACTCTACAAAGGAACGTTGTGACTGAACTTGTTTATCCGCGCGAACGCACCCTGGGCGCCATCACGCTCGTGCTCGGCCTGCTGGCCTGGCTGGCCCTGATCGCGGGAACCTTCGGCATGGCTTTGATCGGCCTGCTGTTCGGATTTCTGCTCTACCTGTTTGTCCAGTCGGCGCTGATCGCCCATATCAAGGGCAATGGCGTGGAATTGTCCGAACATCAGTTTCCTGAATTGTTTCAGCAATTCAATGCCTGCTGCGACGTCCTGGAAATCCGCTCGCGTCCGGAGGTGTACATCCTGAATGGCAACGGCGGCTTGAATGCCTTCGCCACCAAATTCCTGGGCACGCAGTTCGTGGTCCTGTATTCGGATGTGGTCGATGCGATGAACGAGCATCCCGACGGCGTGCGCTTCTACATCGGGCACGAACTGGGTCACCTGCGCATGAAGCACCTGAACGGCCACCTGCTGCGCTGGCCCGTGTTGTGGCTGCCGCTGCTGGGCGCAGCCTATGCGCGCGCGCGCGAAACCACCTGCGACCGCCACGGTCTGGCCTGCTGCGCCAGCCCGGAGGGCGCGGCGCGCGCGCTGGCAGCCTTGTCGGCCGGATCGCAACGCTGGAAGCAGCTCGACGTGAATGCGTATGTGCGCCAGAGCGAGCACGCGTCAGGGTTCTGGATGTCGTTTCATGAGTTGACTGCGGGCTATCCCTGGCTGACCAAGCGGGCGGCGCGCGTGATGGATACGAGCGCCGAAGCGCCCGCGCGCAGCCCCTTGGCCTACCTGCTGGCCCTGTTCGTTCCCTATGCCGGGCGCATGGGCGCCGGTTTCGGCATGGTGATCGTGGTGTACATCATCGGCGTGCTGGCGGCGGTGGCGGTCCCCGCCTATCATGAATACCAGCAGAAAGCGGCACTGACCTCGGCCTATCTGGGAACGCAAGCGGCGCGCACGTCGCTGAGCCACTACTACCGGGAACATCAGACCGTTCCGGCAACGCTGCAAACGGCCGGCGTTGCACCGCAACTGCCCGATGGCAGCCAGTTATCGTTCGACCCGAAGCACATGATACTGACCGTGACCACCCGCAAGGACCTTCAACTGGTCCTGACTCCGGAAATGGACGAGTCCGGACTGATTACCTGGCAATGCGCGGGTGGCGACAAGGTCATTGCGAAAGCCTTGCCACAGCAATGCCGCGGACAGAGTGACTAAGCCGTCGTCCCCCCGTTGGCGCGGTCCGCGGGAATCTGGCCAGGCGGGTGCGCAGGCATGAGCGCATACGGCGACGCCCAGCCCGGAATGGTTTTCAGGCGCTCGACCCAGGCGCCGATGTGCGGAAATTGCGCGGCAATGTCGATCCCGCTTTCCGCCGCCGGAAAAAACTGGTAGCCGCTGAGCGAGAAATCGGCGATGGTGGGCGCGTCGCCGACCATCCATTCGCGCTCTGCCAAGTGGCGGTCGACGATATGGAAGACCGCTTCCAGGCGCCCGCGCAGCCACTGCATGACGGCCGGGTCAAACGGCGTCGGCGCCAGCGAATAGCCGAAGCGGTAGCTGGCAAAGTAGCTGGTGAACTTGTGGTTGTCGAACAGCAGCCAGCGCAGCACCTCGAGCTTTTCGCGCTCGTCCTTGCCGCCGAAACGGCCGTGCTTGTCGGCCAGGTAGGTGAGGATCGCGCCCGACTGGCTCAGGCGCAGCTCGCCGTCGTCGAGAATCGGCGCCTCGCCCATCTCATTGTTTTGTTCGCGCCAGGCTTCATCGCGGGATATACCCTTGAAGAAATCGACAAAGACCGGTTCAAAAGGCTGGTCCAGCGCGCGCAGCATGAAGGCGACTTTGAAGGCATTGCCGGATTGGGCGAAACAGTGCAGGCGATACATGGCGTCTCCGATGGGGAAACTGCAATATTACCTTTAGTTGGGCTGCGGCGTGAAATGCCGCAGACGGCGCCAGGAAATGTGGCGCCGTCCGGGACTGGCAGGATTACTTGGCCGCGTTGACGATCACGCTGATGACGTCAGGGTAGGCTTGGGTGGCCGTGGAGCGGTTGAACAGGCCCGAGCCGTGATTGGCGGTCGAGCCGGCATCCCAGTACACCGGCACCACGCCGCAGGTGTAGGCCGAGCGGGTGATGTACTGGTCCCAGGCCTTGCGGTAGGTGCCGGCGGCATCGAACTCGGTCTTCGAGAGGGCCGAGTATTCGCCCAGGATCACCGGAATGCCCTTGTCGATGAAATTGGTCTTCATCTTCTGGAATTCGGTATCGACATACGCTTCATTGGCCCAGGTTTCAGTGTTGGCCGAATTGGTGGCGCCGGCGCCCCACTGCCAGATCGAGCCGCTGGTGTTGAGGGAGAAGTCGTACGGGTCGTAGAAGTGCACTTCCATCATCAGGCGGTTGGCCACGCTGTCGGTCGGCAGGGTGGCGTTGCAGCCGACGGTGTAGTCGATGTTGGTGTTGAAGCCCTGGACTACCAGGTGACGGCTGGCGTTGTTGCCGCCGGTGGCGCGCACCGCGTCAACGAAGGTCTTGAGGAAGCTTTTCTGGACCGTGCAGTACTCGGTGGTCGGTGCGTTGTAGTTACCGTCGACCATGGTTTCGTTGGTGCCGGCAAACAGCAGGTAGTCATCGTAATACTTGAAGGTATTGCCGATCTGGGTCCAGAATTTGTTCAGGCGCGAATTAACCGCCGACTGCTGCGCATAGGTTGGCTGCATCCAGCCGCCGTCCCAGTGCACGTTGATCATCACGTACAGGCCGGCGTTGCGGGCGTAGTCCACCACCTGCTTGACGCGCGCCATCCAGCTGGCGCTGATGTTGTAGTTGGAGTCGGCATACTGGGTCCAGGAGACCGGAATGCGCACGAACTTGAAGCCGGCCGCCTTGACGGCCGTGAACATGGCCTGGTTGACCGCCGGATTGCCCCAGGCGGTTTCGCCGCCGGTGGCTTCGAGCGAATTGCCCAGGTTCCAGCCCGGCGACATCTGGGCCGACAGCTGCAGGCTGGTCATGTTGCGCATGGCGCCGGCGCGCACTGCCGTGGCCGCGCCGGAGTCGTAGCTGGCGCCGCCGCTGACGGTGAACTTGACCCAGTACCAGTATGGGGTGCCGGTGACGGGGGTGGTGTCGGTGTAGCTGCGCGCCGTATTGCTCAGGATGGCGAGGCGGCCGCGCCCGCTGGGGCTGCTGTTGGTGTCACGGTAGACTTGCAGGCCGGTAACGTTGCCGCTGACGGTCCAGGTCAGCTGGATGTTGCTGGAACTGCCCGTCGCGGTGAGGCATACGGTGGCGCCGCCGCCGCTGGCGCAGCTCTGCGCCAGCGCCAATGGTGCCGCGCATAGCGCGACGACGAGCAAAACTAATCTCCTGAGTGATTGCATGGTCAAACCTTTCTGATGACGTGCTCGGCCGCGGCGTCTCCTGCCGGCGCGAGCGTTAGTGAGAACTGCTGGTACTGCGCGGTGTGTTGGCGCCGTGCGGGCGCCGGGTCAAATCAGGGGGAAAGGTAGGAGCCGCCAGCCAGGGCATGCGGGCTGCGCCCTGGCGCGCAAAAGACTGGGGGCGTGAGGGCGCCCGCGACGGGCACGCGTGTGAATGCAAACTTCATGGCAGACTCTCCTTAATTTTTATATCGTGGCCGCCGATGTTTATTTCAAAACTTTCCACGTTGAGGATGATTGTCCAAGGGAGCGAAAAGCGCGGCAATTGCGAAAATCACCAAAACTCACCATGAAATTAGACAGAAGAGGGGAGTTGGCTGCCAGATAGCTGCCGGGGCCAATGAAGTGAAAAAAGATGCCAGTGTAAAGATATATACTGAGTGCTTCAATTCCACGAGCACCGGGCAATGAGACTGACGACCTATACCGATTACGCGCTGCGCACCCTGATTTACCTGGGCATGAACCGCGCGCGCCTGGTCACCATCCAGGACATCGCCGACCTGCATTGCATCTCCAAGAACCACCTGACCAAGGTGGTCCACCAGCTAGGCGTCGATGGCCTGGTCGACACGGTGCGCGGGCGTAATGGCGGTCTGCGCTTAAAGCGCGAGCCGGCCGACATCAACATCGGCGCCGTGGTGCGCCAGACCGAAACCGACTTCTACATGGCCGAATGCTTTGATCCCGAACGGCTCGGCTGCGCCTACACGTCCTCGTGCAAACTGAAGGGCCACCTGAAAGCGGCCACCAGCGCTTACCTGGCCGTGCTCGACGGCGTAACGCTGGACGACCTGCTGGGCGAGGGCGCCCCCGGCGTCCAGCCGCTCCATGTTCACCGCGCAGCATAGCCCGGCTGTGCGCCCCGCGCCGATGCGCGGCGAATGTTAAACACGGCACATACGCGCCTCCTAGCCTGCGTCATGCTTGTGGCTCGAAGACTGCCCACAGTGTCGTTCCACCGCCAGGAAGTACCATGCCCACTCCGCCACCCAAACTCCCGCCCGATACCCGTCTGGAGCGCGAACTCGAACGCGAGCGCCAGCAGCGCAGCCTCAATCAAGACGACAGGGCCGGGCTGCATGCGACCGAGGGCGAGCGCCTGAAGGATGCGCGCGAGAACTTCGAATCGGGCACCGTGCGCCGCTGAGGGTTTTTCTGTGTATTAGGGCGAACCGGCGCCGGTGCGCGCTGTCCAAGCTGATTTTGGGGGGCACAATGAATCAGAAACCCATTGACCAGCCGTCACACGACGCCAAGCAGCCCCTGCCTAAACCTGGCAAGGACGATCCGCCCGATGACCTCACCCCGGAAGAAGCGCGTCAGCTGGCCGACACCATGCCTGGCGACGGCCCCGGCGACGACTAACCATTCCGGCCAGGATATCGTAGGCACAGCCAAGCGCGACATTGACCGGGGCGGCGCCGTCGCCGCTATCCAGTTTGCCAAGCTTTGCCACGTGCCGGGATAAGGTCGCCCCTATGCGCCCGCGCGTTCGAAGAGGCTCCAATATGGTGGCGTGGGAATGTATATACTTTTCATTTGAGAAAATTGGTATCCTGATCGTGGGGGCGATGGCGGCCAGAAGCGGACAGTCATTGCGAGCGAGCTTAAGGAGTTTATGTTTACGTGCCCATGCTGCGGATATGAGACGTTCTCGGATCATCCGGGCTCATACGATATCTGCCCAGTTTGTTTCTGGGAGGATGATGTATTTCAGCTCTACTACCCACATCAATCGGGTGGCGCGAATGCTTGCAGCCTAGTAGAAGCACAGGTCAACTTTGTGCAGTTTGGCGCATGTAAGCGTGCGATGGAAAGATACGTTCGTGCCGCTGCCGAGGATGAGATTCGTGACAAACAGTGGTTTCCGCTTTGGGAACGCCAGGTCGACATTCCTCATGTAGAGACTGATAAAACTCATCCCCTACATATGAAATCGAAATATGACTTGTACTATTGGCTAAGGGCTTGATGGTGCTTGTCCCTTCAGACAGTATTGTGAAATTCGTTCTCGATACCAAGAAAATGCGGCGAGAAGCGATGCTGGATTTGTACGGAATGAACATGGGTAACGCTACGTCGTTTTTAGGGGGTGACGGCTTAGCAAGGTCGCTAGCCTTTGAACTTGAGCATCATTGGGCGTTCGACCCACAGGCGATGGAAAAACGAAAAGGGTACGAAATCGACTAGCGTGTCCAATATGTGTATGGGCCATATCCGTGGCAACCTCGTCCGTATGGCAAGGAGGGCTGGAGCACGTTGTCGTGCAACTGAATGATGGAAAAATGTCTACAATTTGTTCTGACCCATCCATTACCAGTCAGAACAACGTGAGCGACAACAGACCAGACCACCAAGGACGCAGCGAACCCGCTTTCCAGCCCGAGCAGGAGGTGCCCCGGTTTGCCGGAACGGGCGAGGTGCCGCGCTTTGCCGATCAACCGGAGGTGCCGCTTTTTTCGCCGCAGCCCGAGGAGCCGCCGTTTATCCCGCCGCCACCGCCACCTGCGCCAGCCTCGCGCTGGACCTCGCGGCTGGCATTGGCGGGAGTGGCCGCGCTGGGCGTTGCCGCCGTTGCCGCCGGTCTGAACTGGTTCAGCGGCCAGCGCAAGGTCGACCGTTCGCTGGAAGTATTGGCGATGAGTTCGCGCGCGGTGGAGCCGCCGCTGGCGGCGCCCGTTCCCGCGCCGCCACCGGCTGCCCAGCCCGAGCCGTTGCCGCCGCTGGTGACGTTGCCGCCGCCCGATGCGGCGCCGAAAAGCGCGGTGGTGCCGGCAGTGGCGAAACCTGTCAAAGCGCAGCCGCTGGCCAGGACCGTGCTCAAGCCAGTGGCCAAGGGCAAGCCCAAGGCGGTCGCGCGCAAGGTGGCGGCCAAAAAGCCGGCGAAGGCGGTGCCGCGTACGGCGCGCGTCGCCAATGCACTGCGGCCGTTGCCGAAGGTAGCGCTGCGGCGGCGCTGCAAGAGCGGCGACCTGGCGCGCGAATGCCTGGGCCTGCCCGACCGTTAAGCCGGCAGGGCGCCGGCCACCACGCCGGCGATCAGATCGGCAGTGGCGGTCGCCAGGGTCCAGCCCAGGTGGCCGTGGCCGGTGTTATAGAACACGCCGGGCGCGCGGCCGGGACCGACGCGCGGGCGCATGTCCGGCATGGTCGGACGCAGGCCGGCCCAGGGAATCACGGCGCGCGTATCGATGCCCGGGAAGGTGCGCTCGACCCAGTCGACCAGCGGACGAATGCGGTCGGCCCGAATGTCGTGGTTCAGGCCATTGAATTCGGCCGTGCCGGCCACCCGCAGACGGGTCTCGCCAAAGCGGCTGGCCACCAGCTTGGCGGCGTCGTCGGCCAGGCTCAGGTGCGGCGCGGCTGCGCGGCTGGCCGCGTCTTCCAGGTTCACCGTGATCGAATAGCCCTTGACCGGATAGATGTTGACGCGGTCGCCCACCATGCGCGCCAGCGCCCGGCTGGCGGTACCGGCGCAGATCACCACGCCGTCGTAGCGGTCCTCGCTGCCGCCTGAGCGCACCACGACCCCGCCCTGGCGGGCGGCCAGCTGCCGCACCGCTTCGCCGTACAGGCAGCGCACGCCCAGCCGCTCTGCCGCCGCCGCCAGGCCGCTGGTGAATTTGTGGATGTCGCCGCTGGCGTCGCTGTCGGTATAAAAGCCGCCGTAGTACTCGCCCTGCAGGGCCGGTTCGAGCGCGCGGATTTCTTCCGGCCCGACGGCGCGCCGCACCAGTCCGCCCTCGGCCAGCAGACGCGTCACTTCGCTGGCGCCGGCGAAACTCGCCTGGTCGCGGCACAAGTGCAGGATGCCTTGGCGCTTCAGGTCGAAATCGATCTGTTCGGCCTCGGCCCAGGCGAACAGGTGTTCGCGCGCGGCGATGGCCAGGCGCGCCGTTTCGGTGGTAATGCTGCGGTAGTGCGGAATGGCGGCGGCGAATTCGGCAAACCAGCTCAGCTTGTGCCAGGTCGGCCTCGGGTTGATCAGCAGCGGGGCGTCGCGCCGCGCCATCCATTTGATCCCCTTGAGTACCGTGGACCAGTGATTCCAGGCCTCGGCGTTGGAGGCCGACAACTGGCCGCCGTTGGCGAACGAGGTTTCCATGGCGGGGTAGCGGTGGCGTTCCAGCAGCGTTACCGCGTAGCCGCGTTTAGCCAGCGCGTAGGCGGTGGTGACGCCGGTGACGCCGCCGCCGATGACTGCGATCGTTCTCATGCCCGTGTTTGATGGTCCGTGGAAGCGCCATGGCGCGATAGCCGGCTAGGATAGCAGGCCGTGGCCGGTTTCGCCATGGCCTGCTCAGCGCAGCGTTTCCACCAGCACCCGCCCCTCGGCGCCGGCCGGCGGGCGCACCCGCAGCAGGTGGGCCAGGGTCGGCGCCAGGTCGACCGCCTCGGCGTACTCCCCGTAGTTGCCCGGCTTGATCCACGCTTTGCCCATGATCATCAGGGGAACGTTGGTATCGTAGGCGTAGGGCGTGCCGTGCGAGGCACCGGTGCCGCCGGCGCTGAAGATCCAGAACGGTTTGATGACGGCCATCAGGTCGCCCGAGAGCTGGCGATTCCAGGCGCGCCGCATCAGGGTGGCGGTGCGGGTGGTGGCGGCGCCGTTTTCGAGCTGGGTACGGGTCATGACGTCGGCGATGCCTTCGTAGTTCAGCAAAAAGCGCGCGGCGCTGTTTTCCAGGTCTTCGCGGCGGATGTTGCGCTGTTCGGCGGCGGCGTAATCGAGGTAAATGTTGGGCATCGAGGATTTCTTGACCAGCTTGTCGATGCCGTATTGATCGCTCAGATGCTTGCCGAGCGCAGCCAGCATCTTGTCGCTGTCGAGCCGCCCGGCGTCGATGCCGCGCGCCTGCGAATACTCGGGAACGTTGGCAAAGCCGTGGTCGGCCGTCAGCACCAGGATGACATTGTCCAGGCCCACGCGCTGGTCGAGAAAGCCGAAGAAGCCGGCCAGCATGCGGTCCAGCCGTTGCAGGTGGTCGTGCGACATGCGGCTTTCGGGGCCGAATTCGTGATTGATTACGTCGTGCGCGGACAGGCTCACGCCCAGCAGGTCGGGCACGCCCGCCGGATTGTTGCCGAGATTTTCGCCCAGTACCGCCGCCTTGGCGAAGTCGAGCGTCATTTCGTCGAGGAAGGGGCTGGTCTTGAGGGCTTTGTAGTAGCCGGCGTCCGGCTTGGCGCCGCTACTGCCGAAGCTCAGCGGCAGGCTCTTGCGCGGCAGGGTCGAGTCGCCGCTGTAGGCGCTGTCGGGCAGCAGCGCGCTCCAGCTCTGGCCGGCGTAGCGGTCCTGCGCGCGCTCGGCGCGCACCCGCTGGACCCAGGCCGGATGCTCGCGCATGTAATACGTGCTGCTGGCGAAATTGCCGCTGTTTTCCATGTACATGTAGGCGGTGCCGGTCTTGCCGGCCAGCAAAATGGCGCCGCGGTCCTTGCCGGACACGGTCACCACCTTGCTGCGGCTGCCGGTGGCGTAGCGCAGTTCGTCACCCAGCGTGGGGACGCGCAGCCGGGCCGGCGAGGTGCCGTCCTTCGCATCGGTTTTTTCGCCCAGATAGGTATACCGGACGTCGTCGGTGCAGTAGACCGGTTTGCCGGTGGCCGGGTCGATCCAGTTGTTGCCGATGATGCCGTGGCGGTAAGGGTAGGCCCCGGTCAGGATGGCGGCATGGCCGACCGCGGTGACGGTGATGCCGTGCGCCTGATGGGCATTCGAAAACCACGCGCCCTGCTCGAGCAGGAGGCGCAGGCCGCCCTGGCCGAACTGGTCGCGGTAGCGCAGCACCTGTTCGTTGGGCAGACCGTCGACCACCATGACCACCACCAGCTTGGGCTGGGACGGGGCACTGGCGGCGTGGGCGGCGCCGGCAAGAGACAGGGTGGCGATGAAGACGGCACGCAGAAGGACTGTGATCATGTTGTTCTGTTATTGAGCTGGCGGGAGCGCCGAGTGTACACCAGCATCGCATTGAGTTGCAGCAAAGGCGGCGCGCGCCAGTTGCTCAACTATAGAGTGGCGCTCAGTCTGTCCGTGGGCGCACTTTCTTTCGACTGGAGAAGACATGACTATGCGCAAAACCTTGCTAGCCGCGCTTGCCGGCGCGCTGCCCTTGCTGGCCGGTGCCCAGGTGCTGCCGGCCCGTTTCATGATGAACGGCCCGGCCGTGCTGTCGCCGCAGGCCGCCGCCGCCGCGCTGAACCAGCTCAGCGCCCAGCGCGCGCTGAGCGGCTTCAATCCCGACCACGCGCTGCGTCTGGCCACCCAGCATCCGGGCGAGCAGGGCACGTATGTGCTGCGCGCCGACCATACCTACAAGGGCGTACGCGTGTTCGGGTCCGAATCGGTGGTGGTGACCGATGCAAAAGGCAAGATTTTGTCGGAATCGGTGGCCGAGCGGCGCCAGAAGCTGGGCAAGGCCGTTCCCACTGCGGATGGGCCAGGCATCGGCGGCTTCAGTGTGCAGCCCTCGATCACGCCCAAGGATGCGATCGACGCGGCGCTGCGTTCGCTGATGCAGGGCGGGACGCAAATGGGCGTGGCGGTGGTGGCGCCGCGCGCCGAGCTGATCGTCTACCCCATCGTCAAGACCGAGCGTGCGCCGGGCGCGGCCGACAAGCCGGAAGAGGAACTCAACGCCGTCGACGTGGAGGAAGTGGTCGAGCGCTACGAGCTGGCCTATCTGGTGCACACCCGCATGCGCTTGGGCAACCAGCCGCAGTACCACGACACCGTGGTCAGCGCCAGCGACGGCCACATCATCGACCAGTGGAGCATGCTGCAGACGGTGATGGGCACCGGCAAAAGCCAGTACAACGGCAGCGTGCCGCTGTCGACCACCCAGGATGGCGCCACTTTCCGCATGATCGATCCGATGCGCGGCAGCGGCGGCCAGTATGGCGCCATGGCCATCACCAATGCCAACCACGGCTCGGAGGCGGGCGAAGTGTTCAGCAACGCCAGCAACGAGTGGGGCGACGGCAAGCAGTACGTCGATGGCGGCAGCACCACCGACGCCAACGGCCAGACCGCCGCGGTGAACGCCATGTGGGGCTTGATGAATACCTACGACACGTTGAAAAACGCGCTCGGCTGGCAGTCGCTGGACGGCCACAACACCGCCACCTACATCGCCGCCCACGTCAATACCGCCTACGACAATGCGTATTACAGCGACACCTGCAAATGCATGTTCATCGGCGACGGTTCATCGTTCACCAGCCTGGGGGCGATCGATGTGGTGGGGCACGAAATGGGCCACGGCGTCACCGCGTCCACGTCCAACCTGCTGTATTTCGCCGAATCGGGCGGGCTGAACGAGTCGAGCTCGGATATCAATGGCGAAGTGGTGGAAGCGTATGCGCGCGCCGGCGGCCAGGGCGACAGCATTCCGCTGACGGGCAACGACTGGGTGCTGGGCAAGGAGATCAGCAAGAACGGCACGCCATTGCGCTGGATGTACCGGCCCAGCAAGGATGGCAGCAGCCCGGACGCCTGGTCGGCCTCGATCAAGCGCATGGACGTGCACTACAGCAGCGGGCCGAATAACCGCATGTTCTATTTCCTGGCGCAAGGGTCCAAGGACGACAAGGACAGCGATTACTTCAGCAAATATCTGGTGAAAAAGCCGGCCGCCATGAGCGGCATCGGCCTGGACAAGGCCTACCGGATCTGGTTCAAGGCGTCCACCACCAAGTTCACCTCGATCACCAACTACAAGGATGCGCGCGCCAAGCTGCTGGCGGCCGCGCAGGAATTGTATGGGACGGGCAGCCGCGAAGCGGTGGCGGTGCAGCGCGCCTATGCGGCCATCAATGTCGGCGCCGACATCGACGAGACCGCTCAGGCCGCGCCGGCCGGCGGAATCGCACCGCGGTAAGCCAGCTTGGCGGCCGCCCGCCGGTTGGCCTGGGCGGCAGCCTCGGCACTGGTGGCGCCGCGCTGCAGGTGGAACAGGAAGCTGCCGTTCCACAGGTCGCCGGCGCCGGTGGTATCCAGCACTTTCTCGGCCTTGACGCCGGGCACATGGCGGGCCGGACCGGCCGCCGTCAAAATGCAGCCGTCGGCCCCGCACTTGAGCGCGACATTGCGGCTGCGCTCGGCGAAGCGCCCCGCCAGCGCGAAGCCGGCGTCCAGGCTGTCGTCGTTCACATCCACTTCTTCCTCCCCGCCCAGCAATACGGCATCGGCCGGATGGCTGGGCAGCAGCCACTCGGCCAGCGGGGCGATCTCGTCGAAGGCGGCGCGCGCCGCGGCCAGCCCGCCTTGCGCGGCCCACAGGCGCGGCCGGTAATTCGGGTCGTAGGCGATGCGCACGCCGTGGGCGGCGGCGATGCGGGCCGCTTCGAGGGTGGTGCGGCGGGCGCTGTCGGACAGGGCCTGGGTGATTCCGGACAGCAGCAGCCAGTGGCTGGAGGCCAGGTAGGCCGGGTCCAGATCGGCCGGGCTCATGCGTGAGGCGGGCGTGCCCTGGCGCCGGTAGGTGAATTCGCGTTCGCCGTTCTCGGCCACCGAAATGAAATAGATGCCGTTGTCGCCCGGCTGCATCAAGGCATGGCTGGTGTCGATGCCTTCGGCGCGCCAGCCGTCCAGCAAGCCCTGGCCGAAGGGATCGTCGCCGACCCGGGTGAGAAAGCCGCACTGGCCGCCCAGGCGCTGCATGGCCACCAGCGAATTGAGCACGTCGCCGCCGAAACCGCGCCTGAGCGTGGCCGCGGTGGTGAGCGGCTGCTCGGCATGAAACTCGACCATGCATTCGCCGAGTCCGATCAGGTCAAAGTGGCGCGGGCGGGTCAGGTCGTTCATGCAGGCTCCAAAAGTACCAAACAGGCGGTGGAAAAGCACGCAGCTTGCCCGCTTTTTACCTTTTGCGCAATTCCGGCCAGACACAATGTTCAGCTGCGCGCCTGTGCTCGCCCAATAGGTTTTAAATACATACAGTCCGCGCGCCACGCAGATGTAACAAAATTACTATTTTTACCTGATTGCATTAAAATTATCATTTACCAATTCACTCATCGGGAGCGCACTATGGCGATCAACACAACAAGGCATTGGGCCGCGCTATCGGCCCTGCTGGCACCGGCCGTGGTGATGGCCGCGCCGCTGTACAGCGTCGCGCCGATCGGCAATATCGGCGGCGCCAGCGGCGATCTCAGCGATATCAATAACGCTGGCCAGATCGTCGGCTATGCGCTCAGCGGCGCCAATACCGTCAATGCCTATGTGTCGGCCAATGGGGTCAGCACCAATCTGCATCCGGCCGGCACCAGCGCCAGCTATGCGGCCGGCATCAATGACAGCGGCCTGATCGCCGGCTACGTGACGGCCGCGGGCGAAACGCGCGCAGTCACATTTTCCGGTAACAGGGTGACCAGCCTGGGCGTGCTGAACGGCAGCACCGGCGACAGTTTCAGCGCGGCCATCAATGACGCCGGCCAGGTGGCCGGTAGCGCCAACCTGTCCGACAACACCACCCAGCGCGCCTTCCGCTACACCCCCGGCAGCGGCATGAGCGAGCTGGGCACGCTGGGCGGGGTCAACAGCGTCGGCAACGACATCAATCAGGGCGGCACCGTGGTTGGCCATTCCGACCTGAGCACCGGCTCCTACCACGCCTTTGCCTACGCGGACGGGGCCATGAGCGACCTCGGCACCCTGGGCGGCACCTACAGTTCGGCCACCGCGCTCAACGACAGGGGCCTGGTGACGGGCTTTTCGTACACGGCCGGCGACGCCTACGCCCACGGGTTCCTGTACCAGAACGGCAACATGACCGATCTGCAGACCTTGGGCGGGCGCAACAGCTACGCCATGGGCATCAACAATCTGGGGCAGGTGGTGGGGCGCTCGGAATTGCTGGGCGGCGGATCGACCCATGCCTTCCTGTATGCCAACGGCACCATGACCGACCTGAACAGTCTGGTCGACCCGGGTTTCGAATACGTGCTGCGCTATGCGGCCGACATCAGCGACACGGGGCAGATCGCCGCGCTGGGCTGCAACGTCGCGGGCACCTTTTGCCAGGGATTCATGCTGAGCCTGGCCGCGCCGGTGCCGGAACCGGAAACCTGGGCGCTGATGGCCTTCGGCGGGGTGCTAGTGGCGCTGGCCGCCCGACGCCAGCGCCGCTTCATCCGTGGCGGGCGCTAGCAGCGGATAGGGATTGACCGGCGTGCCTTTCCACCATTGCTTGGCCGGGGTGAGCTCGAACACGGCGAAGTGCAGGTGCGGCGCGGCCGGATCGGCGTTGCCGGTCACGCCCACATAGCCGATCAGGTCGCCGCGCTTGAGCTGCTGGCCTTCCTTCAGCCTGTCGGCGTAGCGGTCCAGGTGGGCATAGTAATAGGCGTACCTGTCGCTCGGGTCGAACTGGTAAATGGTCAGGCCGCCCGGCTTGCTGTTGAACAGTTTGGCGACCTTGCCGTCGGCCACGGCGAACACCTTGGCCCCCTTGGGCGCCATGATGTCGAGCGCTTCGTGATGGCGTTCGCTGCCGCGCGGCTGGTCGAAGTTGTCGCTCAGCTGCGCCGCGGTGATGCCTTCCACCGGGATCATCAGCCTGCCTTCCGGCGCGCCCTGGCCAGCCACGGCAGGCAGCGGGAATTCCTGCGCGGTCGGGCGCAGCGGCAAGTCCGCTTCGGACAGGTCGGTGCTCACCACCGGCGCCTTGGGCAGTTCGCCCAGCTGGGCGGCGGGCACGGGCGGCGCCACCGCCACCGCCGGGGCCGGAGGATCGTGCGGAAACTGGCGCAGCCAGGCAAACAGGCCGCCTGCACCGACCACAATTCCGAGCAGGAAAGTCATCAGGAAGCGCATCGCCATCTCCTTAATTTTGCAGCACCACTTCGGTGCCGGCCGCCACCACGTCGGCCAAAGTCGTCACATCCCAGTTGGTCAGGCGGATGCAGCCGTGCGACTGGGTCTTGCCGATCGCGCCGGGCACCGGCGTGCCGTGAATGCCGTAATGTTGCTTGGATAAATCCACCCAGGCCACGCCCACCGGATTGTTGGGGCCGGCGGGGATCCTGGCCTTGTCTTCGCCCGCCTTGGCGTCCCAGAACAGTTTGGGGTTGTAGTGGAACACCGGGTTTTTCGATACGCCCGTCACTTTCCAGGTGCCCAGCGGCAGCGGATCGTGCGCGCTGCCGGTGGAGGCGGGGAACTGTGCCATCGGCTTGCCGGCCGTGTCGAACAGCACCAGTGTCTTGCTGGAATTGTCGACCACGATCTTGCCGGCCTTGGGCAGCGGTTCGGTGCCGTCCACATTCGGCACCACGATCTGTTCGCCCGCACGGCGCAAGTCTTTGCCGGGATTGAGGCGCTTGAGCAGGGCCGGGCTGGCATGGAAGCGCTCGCCCAGGGCTTCCTCGGCGCTTTCGTAGTTAAGCGCAGGCAACTTTGCCTTGTCGGCCATTTCCTCGGGAATTTTTTCGAAAGGGCCGGCCACTTCCTCGGCGGCGATGACGTGGCTGCTCAGGGCCTCGGCGTTGTCCTTGTTGAGCGTCTGCCAGGTGGCGGCGTCGAGCTGGCCGGTGGGCGCCAGGCCGTTCTTTTGCTGAAAGCCGGCCAGCGCGGCGCGCATATTGGTGCCCGGCACCCCGTCGATTTCCCCCGGCGAGAAGTGCGCGCGGTCGAGCAGGATCTGGGCGCGCAGGACGGCGGCCTGGTCCTTGGCTTGCGGGTTGTTGACAGCGGCAACGCTCAAGGCGGGAACTTTGGGAGCGGCGGCCTGTGCGGCGATGGCGCCGCCCAGGCAGGCTGCCAGGATGCAAAGTCGTGGTGTGGTCATGGTGCCCCCTGGATAGTCGATGTTCTGAGGATAAGTTTGGCGGGCAGGGGGAGTCTGTGCGGCACCGTACTGATACGGCCCAGCTACAATGGCGCCATGAGCGAGCACGCACACTACCGCATCAGGCTGGAACCGCAAGGCTGGGAATTCGAGGCGCAGCCCGGGCAGACCCTGCTCAAGGCGGCCGAAGCGGCCGGCATCGTGCTGCCCAGTTCATGCCGCAACGGCAGCTGCCGCACCTGCATGTGCATGGCGGCGGGCGGACAGGTGGCCTACCTGATCGAGTGGCCGGGCCTGCTGCGCGAGGAAAAAGCCGCAGGGTGGATCCTGCCGTGCGTGGCGGTCGCGGCGAGCGATCTGGTGCTCGCCAGCCCCGCCGCGCGGCTGGGATGAATGGTCACCAGTGCGCTGCCCACTCTTGCAGGCGCGTCCGGACCTTACCGGCTTGACAAGCCGAGCGCGGCGCTGACGGCAGACCACAGGGCCGGCCACACGCGCGACGTCGTGGCCACTTCGTCGTAGTGGCTGGCCCCGGGAACGATGACGACGTCGGCGCGCTCGCCAAGGGCGCGGGCGCGCGCCGCGTAGTCGTGCGCCGCGCGCGGCGGCGCAATGGTGTCGAGCGCGCCGGTGATCAGCACGGTGTGGCTGCCGTTGGGCATCAGGTCGGCGCCATTGGTGTCGGCGAACACGTCCGGGCGGCTGGCGCTGGGCAGCCCGGCCAGTTGCACGGTGGTACGCGCGCAGCTCGCTTCAATCAAGTCCTTTTCGTGGCGCAGATCGGCCAGGGCGCCCAGGCTGATGATCCGGCGCACCGGCAGCGGCGCGCCGTGGAACAGGGGGCTGGCCGCCGGGATGCGGCCGCGCCCGGCGATCCACTGCACCAGCTGGCCGCCGGCCGAGTGGCCGATGGCGACGATGCGGCCGGTGTCGAGCCGCTGGCGCGGCGCCTCGGCCGCCAGCCGGTCGAGCGCGGCGTGCATGTCCAGATAGGTGCCCGGATAGCCGCCGCCGGCTTCGTCGACCCGGCGGTATTCCACATTCCAGGCCGCGATGCCGGCCGCGGCCAGTGCGCCGGCCAGATGGCGCAACTGTTCGATGCCGCCGTATTTCACGGTCCAGCAGCCGCCGTGCACCAGCACGGCCACGGGAAACGGGCCGGGGCCGTGCGGCAGGAACAGCTCGGCATATTGCGAGGCCGCGGCGCCATAGGCAAAGCTGGCGGTGGGGGCGGGACCGCGCAGGGCCAGATAGTCATCCAGGGTCATGGGCGGGGGAAAACGCGAGGACATGGCGGCCTTTCGGTGGAGGAGGCGAGGCCATCATAGCCCCGCGCACGATTGAACCGGCGCACAGAAGTTTTCAGTTTATCCATGCTAGTCTGCGCAAAACCAGCGAGGACCGATATGCAAATTGCAAGGCAGGAATATAAGGGTTTTTCGATCGAAGTCACGCCGCTGAAGGACTGCAACGACTTGTGGGACTTCAGCTACCGCATCCAGCGCCCCGGCGCACAAGGGGCGGTCGACATCACGCGCGGGCAGACGGCGGGCGGGCACGCCAGTGCCGACATCGCCTGTGCTGCCGGCGTGCAAGTTGCGCGTACCGAGATCGACAACCTGCTGGCGCAATGAGTTGACCGCCCCGCGCGTTCATTCACCAATCAGGAGACCGTCATGAGCCAATCGAAATCCCCCGACACCACCCAGGCAGCAGCACTGAGCTAGGCCAGCGGCAGGTCCAGCTGGGCGGCCAGATGCGCCCCCTCGTTGGTGGCGCGTCCGACCTCCTTGCCGACCGGGTGCCAGTCGAACGCGTCTGGACCCAGGCCGAGCGAGCGCAGGAAATGCTCCGCCTGTTTCGACGACAAGTCCGGATCGAGCCACAGCGCGGCATCCTGCGCGCTGAGCACGACCGGGCGGCGGTCGTGCACGTCGACCATGCCGCCTTCGGCATCGGCCGTGATCAGCACGAAACCAGCCTCGGACGGATGCTCGCGCACCGGACCGGGGGCCGCGATGGCGGCGATGAACATCGGTTCGCGGGTCTTGAGGTGCACATGCCAGGGTTGCTTGCGGCCTTTTTCGCCGGTCCACTCGTACCAGCCGTCGGCCGGCACGATTGCCCGTCCGGTCTTGACCAGGCCGGCCCAGTAACGGTTGGACAGCTTTTCGATGCGGGCATTGATGGTGACCGGCACCTTGCCGACCGCCCAAGCCGCGCGGTAGCCCCAGAACGTGTCGTCCACGGCAAGGCGGCCGTCGCGCACCCGCATCACCGGGCGCCAGGTGCCGGGCGCGGCGTTGTAGCTGGGCGTGGACAGGCTGTCGACCAGGGGCTCGGCGCCGCTCCAGCGCATGGCGGCGATGTATTCGGCAAGGGTGTGGTTCTGGTCCAAGCGTCCGCACATGGGCGAACTCCTTCAGGGGATGGCGATGGCTGGAACGATACCGCGCATCAGGTAAATTGAAAATAGCGATTAAGAGAGGACATCATGTTCAGCATTACCGACAGTTTTGACGATTTTGGCCAGTACCGCCATTGCGACGACCGCCGTGCCCACAGCACGCCCGACCCGGACGTCCCTCCCGACCCGAAACCTAGCCCGCTGCCGGACGATGTGCCGCCGCCGGTCAACGCGCCGGTCGAAGAGCCCACCCTGCCGGTGCCGCCGATCAAGGCTTGACGGACCGGGCAGGGCGCCAGGGCTTACTGAGGCCGGTCGGGCGGACCGCCGGCGTCATCACCGTCGTCCTCGTCCCGGTGCGGCAGGGGCGGGATGTTTTTAATCAGTTCCTCTGTTTCCAGCTGGCCCGGGGTTTTTTCACCACTGCCGATATCGGCTTCATCGCTCATCGGTTTGGCCTTGGCCGGGTCGCGCGCGGCGGGATTGGTGTGCATGGTGCCTCCTGTGGTGGAAAGAACATGGGCCGATGCTAGCAGCGCCCCCGCGCGACCGGCGCGCAATACGGGACGCAACGCATCATTGCATGGGCGGCAAGTGTGTTGCCACGTAGATACAAATTGAGAAATATGTGCTGGCGGTCACACGGCCGTCACAGAATCATTTCTATAATCAAATCGTCAGTTCGTTTTATTGTTCTGGGGAGAACATCATGGGTAACTCGCTGCACAACAAAATCTATCTTGGCCGTCATTCGCTGCTGCATTCGAAGCGGCTGCAGGCGGCCATGCTGCTGGGCGCGGTGGCCAGTCTGGGGCTGGCCTGGCTGGCGCTGCGGATCTTGCGCTGAGAGGGCGCGGCTTTGCGCCGTGCCGGTTTGCGGTTACCATGGGCGCCCTTGTTGAGCATCATGGATAGCGGCAAATGAAAAACGAAACACTGACTACGGATGAATACGATGCGCTCGAGCACATCGAGCGCGGCGCCAAACACGACCGGGTCAATGCCTGCGTGGGCCGCAACGCCAAGCGCATGGCGGGGCTGAAGCTGATCGATTACAGCCGCGACGGCAAGGTCGCACTGACCGACAAGGGCCGCCAGGTATTGTTTCTGCGCCGCTGTATCGCCGCGCTGCGCGCGCTGGCCGCCAATCCCGCAGCCGAGCTGGGTGCGGAAGTGGCGCGCTTTCTGAGCATGAAGTCGCATATCCAGGCATTGCCGGAGGGCGGCTACGCGGTGACCGACAAGGGCCGTGAATCGCTGGCCGATATCGAGGCAAAGAAGCGCTGATCCGTCGCCCCCCGCATTGGCGAGGGCGCCAGCAGCTTGCTAGCGCGTCCTGCGCTTTTCCGGGCACAGCGCCCGGATCGCCACTTCGGGCGGGACTTTCATTGCGGAGAGATATTCTGCCACTTGTTGCACGCCCAGCGTGGGGATCGCTGCAATGGCCTGGTTGACTACGTCACGGGTGCGAAAATCGGTGCGCGAATGGGACTTGACCGGTTGCCGCTGCGCTCGCTTAGCGCTGAAGTCATGACTCATTATTATCCGTTTTGTATGTTTACTCGCGGGAAGAATAATAAGGGAAATGTGTCATTCTGACCATCAAAATATTTACTGATGGATATTTTTAAGCGATGACAGCGTCGCCGGCCGCCTCTTTCTCCGGCAGGCTGGTGCAGGCGAGCAGCAATTGTTCGAAATCGGCGGCCGGCAACGGACGGCTGAAAAAATACCCCTGCATTTCATCGCAGCCGTGCTCGCGCAGGTAGTTGAGCTGCTCGCCGGTTTCCACGCCCTCGGCGATCACGTTCATTTTCAGGTTGTGGGCCAGGGCGATGATCGAGTCCACGATGGCCGCGTCGTTGACGTCGCGCGTGATGTCGTTGACGAAGGAGCGGTCGATCTTGAGCACATCGATGGGGAAGCGCGACAGGTAGGACAGGCTGGAGTAGCCGGTGCCGAAGTCGTCGATCGACAGTTTCACGCCCAGCGACTTCATATTGTGCAGCAGTTCGACGGCCAGGGTCACATCGCTCATGAACAGCGATTCGGTCAGTTCGATTTCCAGGCAGGAGGGGGGCAGGCCGGTCTGTTCCAGCACCTGGCGCATGTCGGCCACCAGGTTGGGGGCGCTGAACTGGCGCGCCGACAGGTTCACCGCCACCCGCAGCGGCACATGGCCGGCATCCTGCCAGGCCTTGTTCTGGGCACAGGCGGTGCGCATCACCCAGGCCCCGATCGGCACGATCAGGCCGGTTTCCTCGGCCACCGAGATAAAGCGGTTCGGCGCCACCATGCCCAGTTCCGGATGGCGCCAGCGGATCAAGGCTTCCATGCCGACGATCTGGCCGTTGCGCAAGTCCACCTGGGGCTGGTAATGCAGCACGAATTCGTTGCGTTCGAGGGCGTTGCGCAGCGCTCCTTCGATGCGCACCCGTTCCATCGCCTCTTCGTTCATGGCCGGGGTGTAGAACTGGAAGTTGTTGCGGCCCAGTTTCTTGGCGCGGTACATGGCAATGTCGGCATGCTCGATCAGGGTGTCGGCCGGGGCGCCGTCGGTCGGGTACACGGCCACGCCGATACTGCAGGTGACGAAAAATTCCTTGCTGCCCAGCATGACCGGCTGGGCCACCGAATCCATCAGGCGCTGCACGATGTCGGCCGACAGGCGTTCGTCGGCATGCTCGGTCAGGATCACCACGAATTCGTCGCCGGACAGGCGCGCCACCGTGTCGGTGTCGCGCAAGGCCGAGCGCAGGCGCGCCGCCACCGTCATCAGCAGCACGTCGCCGGCCTTGTGGCCCATGCTGTCGTTGACGAACTTGAAGCGGTCCAGGTCGATCAGCATCACCCACACCGGGTGCAGGGTGCGCTGGGAATACGCCACCGCCTGGCCGAGGCGGTCCTGCAGCAGGCTGCGGTTGGGCAGGCCGGTCAGCACGTCGTGCTGGGCCACGTGGTGGATGCGCTGCTCGGTCTGCTTGCGCGCGGTGACGTCGGTGCCGGTGCCGCGGTAACCTTTGAACGCGCCTTGCTGGTCGAACACCGGCTCGCCGTTGATGCAATACCAGCGCGTTTCGCCATACTGGTCCTGGCGCGCGAATTCGAAATCGGCGAAAGGCTGGCGCGCCTGCAGCTGGGCGATGTGGGCGCGCCCTGCGTCGCTGTCGGCCAGGCCGGCCACCACGTCCCAGCGGGTGCGCCCGATCAGGGTTTCCGAAGCCAGCCCGCCTTTTTCGGCGAGGCCGCCGGTGATATTGGTAAAGCGCAGGTGTTCGTCCTGCTCCCAGTACCAGTCGGAGGACATCGACACCAGCTGGCGGAAGCGCTGCTCGCTGCGCTGCAGGGCCTGTTCGGCCTGGTGGCGCATGGCCATGTCGTCGAGCAGGCGCTGGTTGGACAGTTGCAGGTCGGCGGTGCGCTGCTCGACCAGCAGCTGGACCCGGCGCGAACGCCGCACCAGGGTTTGCACGAAGGCGGTCATGAGCAGGGAAAACAGCATGCCGCCCACCAGGGCCGACAGCGAGCCCAGGTGATCGCCGAGGAAGGGGCGCGGGGCGGCGCTGACCACCACATGCCAGGGCTGGCCGGCCACCATCAGGCTTTTCTCGAAGCGTTCGGCGAAGTCCGGCGAGAGCCAGCGCGACAGGCTGCTGGCGTGCTCGTCGGCAACCGGCAGGGCGCTGGCGGCATGGACGTCCTGGTACACCAGATGGGCCGGCGCGGCGCGGTCGGCCGCGTACACCGACAGCACCACCGAGGGGTCGTTGGACAGCGCGGCACCGTCCAGGATCTTTTGCACCAGTTCGCCCGCGCGCAGGATCGCGGCGGTGTCGCCGATCACGGCGGCGCGCCGTTCCTCGGGCGTGCCCAGCGGCGCGCCCGGGCGGTACACCGGCATGATGACTTCGAAGCCGCCTTGCGGGCGCTTGTCCTGTGCCAGGCTGAGCAGTCCACTGGCGGCGGCGCGGCCGCTCACGACGGCGCGGTCGAGGGTGTCCATGACGACGTGGTTGTTGCCCACATTCAGGCCGAAGGCCCGTTCGTTGCCGGACATCGGTTCCAGATAATCGACCACGCTGTAGCGCGCGCGCACGGGAGCGGGCACGATGCGCCCGCCGGCGATCATTTCGCCGATCATCGCGTCCGGGCGCACGCGCTGCAGTTCCGCTTCCAGCGCGGCGCGCTCGGAATGGTCGATCTGGCGGTGGTAATTGAAGGCCTTGATGAAGGGGTAGCGCGCGAGCATGGGCGCGGTAAAGGCCCGGAATTGCTCGCGCGTGAGCGGATGGACGGTCGTAAACAGCTGGTTGGCGGTGGTTAAGACTTCCACGGCGCCGTCCAGCCCCTGGCTGATGGCCGCCACCCGCACATTGGCGCGCTGCTGGAAACCCAGGCTCAGCTTGTCGTACTCGAGCCGGCTGACCGACAGGAAGAGCAGCAGCGTGGTGACGCAGCCAGCCCCCAGGGTCAGCGCAGCGGCAACTGCTAACGAGAACGGCATGCGCCAACGCAACATTGACGATTTCCTAAGGCAAAGAAAGGCGCACTGCGCCGGTTGGGGGTGCCTCGACAGTGTGTCACAGAATCCGGAACGTTCGCAAATGAATTGTGGTACGGCAACAAATAATTGGGCAATTATGATTATTTTGTTACTTTTAGTCGTCGTGCCAGCCACAGCACCAGCGCATTGCGCAAGGCACGGTTGAGCAAGCCGGCGCCCAGGCCGTGGCGCCGCGCTACCAGGCGCTGCATGCGCAGCGCGCGCATTGGCGCAGCGCCCGCAGGCAGGGGCACCGGCGCCTTGACCGCGAACAATACCCGGTTATTGCCGGCGATCTTGTCGAACCAGCACACGCGGTCGTCGAACATCAGGCGCAGCCGTGCCAGCATGGCCGGGTAGGCGGGATCGTAACTGAAGGTATTGGCCACCAGCACGCCGCCGTCGGCCAGCACGCGCCGGCAGTCGCCGTAAAAGCGCGCGCTGCCCAGGGCTGGCGGCAGGCCGGCCTCGTCGAAGCCGTCCACCACCACCACATCGGCGCTGGCGCCGCCCGTGCCGGCCAGCCAGGCGGCGGCGTCGGCGTGCACGATGCGCAGGCGCGCGTCGTCGGGCGGGATGTGGAACTGGCTGCGCAGGGCGATGACGTCGGCGCGCAGCTCGATCACGGTGATGCGGGTGGCGGGGAAGTGGCGATGGCAAAACTTGAGCAGCGAGCCGCCGCCCAGGCCCACCATGACGATATGGCGCGGGCGCGGCACGAACAGCGCGAAACACATGATGGCGCGGGTATAGGCGAGCACCAGCGCGTCCGGATCGGCCAGCAGCATCTCGCTCTGGACATTGCCGGCCATAAATTCCAGCGTGCGCCGGCCGTCTGCCGTGCGCACCAGCGGCGGCGGGCAGGGGAAGGGCAGGCGTGGGTCGGGCTGAGGCATGGCGGTCGATAAGCGTACTGAGCGGCCTCAGTATATATCGCCGCCATGCTTGCGCCGTCACGGATACCTTGTTGGTGCTTGCCGGTTTCTGATAAGCTGCATTCCGGTAGATGCCCGGTCCTGGCCGGGCGGGCCGCGTGCGCGGCGTCCTTCGGAGACCCTATGTTCTTAGATCACCCCACCATCACGGCGACCAATAGCCACACCGAAGCCGACCGCATCGAGCGCCTGACCCGCGTGTATGGCTATGTCATGGCCCTGGCCGACGAGGCCGCGAACCCGGGCTTTGTCGAAAAAGTCTCCCAGCTGCATGACCACAAGGGCACGCTGATCGTATTCTGGAACGACACCCCGAGCGAGGCCGAAAGGAATTACTTCGTCAAGGCCTGGGCCAGCAAAATCGGCGACGGCAGCAGCAACGTCGAGCACGAGATTTGACCGCGCCGATGATCGACAGCACCACCATGGTATTCGTACTGGCCCTGGGCAACCTGAGCCTGTG
>CAMLIL010000066.1 GCA_946480015.1 uncultured Oxalobacteraceae bacterium
CCGGCTTGTCCGAACCGTACAGGCCCATGGCGGTGGCGAAGTCCATCACCGGGAACGGGTTCGGCAGGTCGATGTTCAGGGTGTTCTTGAACACGATGCGGATCATGTCTTCGAACAGGTCGCGGATTTCCTGCTCGGTCAGGAACGAGGTTTCACAGTCGATCTGGGTGAATTCCGGCTGGCGGTCGGCGCGCAGGTCTTCGTCCCGGAAGCACTTGGTGATCTGGTAGTAGCGGTCGAAGTTGGCCACCATGAGCAGCTGCTTGAACAGCTGCGGCGATTGCGGCAGCGCGAAGAAGTTACCGGCGTTCACACGCGACGGCACCAGGTAGTCGCGCGCGCCTTCCGGAGTCGACTTGGTCAGCATCGGCGTTTCGATGTCGATGAAGCCGAGCGCATCGAGGTATTTGCGCACTTCCATCGTGACCTTGTAGCGCAGGCGCAGGTTGTTTTGCATCTGCGGACGGCGCAGATCGAGCACGCGGTGGGTCAGGCGGGTGGTTTCGGACAGGTTGTCGTCGTCCAGCTGGAACGGTACCGCGACGGAGGCGTTGAGCACCTCGACGGCGCTGGCCACCACTTCGATCTTGCCCGACTTGAGGTTGGCGTTGGCGGTGCCTTCCAGGCGGTTGCTGACGGTGCCGGTGATGCGCAGGCAGTACTCGTTGCGCACCGCTTCGGCGGCCTTGAACACGGCGGCATTGTCCGGATGGCAGACCACCTGCACCAGACCTTCACGGTCGCGCAGGTCGATAAAGATCACCCCGCCGTGGTCGCGGCGGCGATGCACCCAGCCGCACAGGCTGACGGTTTGGCCCAGCAGTTCTTCGGTCACGAGGCCGCAGTAGTTTGTACGCATGGAGGACATAGGAGTTTGCAGTCTAGGTTGGTTATTCGGCAGGCGCCTTCAGGTCGGGCGCGGTGGTTTTCAGGGGCAGCTGCTCGGGGGCGACCACGCCCATCGAGACGATGTACTTCAGGGCGGCATCGACCGTCATGTCCAGTTCGATCACCTTGGAGCGTTCGAGCATGAGGAAGAAGCCGGAGGTCGGATTCGGGGTCGTGGGCACGTACACGCTGACGTAGTCGCCGACCAGGTGGTTGCTGACGTCGCCGCCGGGCACCCCGGTCAGGAAGCCGATGGTCCAGCTGTCCTGGTGAGGATATGGCAGCAGCACGGCTTTGCGGAAGGCATTGCCGGAGGACGAGAACAGCGTGTCCGATACCTGCTTGACGCTGCCGTACAGCGAGCTGACCACGGGGATGCGGTGCAGCAGCTTTTCCCACAGGCGCACGATGTAGTTGCCAACCAGGTTATTGGTCAACAGGCCGGTCAGGAACACGATGGCGATGGTCAGGACCGCGCCCACGCCGGGGATGTTGCGCCCCAGCAGCTCGCGCGGTTGCCATTGCGCGGGCACCAGCAACAGCGACTGGTCCAGTGTACTGATGACCAGATTGAGCACCCACGCCGTGATGGCGATGGGCACGAGGACCAACATGCCGGTCAGGAAATATTTACGCATTGTGCTCTCGGTTGGTTAAGGGATGCGGGGCGAGGCGCATCCATGCCCATCAATCCTTGGCGGCGGGCGCCGCTGGCGCTGGCGTCGCCGGCGCGGTGCTGGCGGCCGTCTCGGTGGCGGCCGGCGCCGCCGCGGGGGCGCTGTCGGTGGCCGGGCTGGCGGCGGTGCCGGTGGACGGCGCATTGCCGCCGCGGAAATCGGTCACATACCAGCCGGTGCCCTTGAGCTGAAATCCAGCCGCGGTGACCTGCTTCTTGAACGTCGGCTTGCCGCAGGAAATGCAATCGGTCAGGACCGGATCGGAAATCTTCTGCAGGACATCCTTGGCGAAACCGCATGATTCGCAGCGGTAGGCGTAAATCGGCATTGAATACTCCGCAAAAATCGTCAAAACCCTGAATTATAAGCCTTTTGTAGGGCTTCTGAGTCATTTATGGACGATAGGCAACGCATCACTGCGGATACCAGCGCAGCAGCTGGATCGCCACCAGCCCGATGCCGAGGGCGCCGGCAAAATACGCCACAAAGCTGAGCAGGCGGTTGGTGCGCTGTTGTTCCAGCACCAGCAGGCGCAGCAGGTCGTTGTCGGTGGAGTCGCGCGTGCCTTCCCGCTCCAGCGCCCGGTGCACCAGGCGCGGCAATGCCGGCAGGATCTTGTTGTAGCGCGGAGCCTCTTCCTTCAAGCGTTCCCACAGGCCGCGCCAGCCGATCTGCTCGCCCATCCAGCGCTCCAGGTAGGGCTTGGCGGTCTTCCACAGGTCCAGGTCGGGGTCGAGCTGGCGGCCCAGGCCTTCGATATTGAGCAGGGTCTTTTGCAGCAGCACCAGCTGGGGCTGGACTTCGACATTGAAGCGGCGGCTGGTCTGGAACAGGCGCAGCAGGATCTGGCCGAAGGAAATATCCTTGAGGGGGCGGTCGAAAATCGGTTCGCAGCAGGCGCGCACCGCCGCTTCCAGTTCGTCGACCCGGGTTTCGCGCGGCGCCCAGCCCGATTCGATGTGGGCTTCGGCCACGCGTTTGTAGTCGCGCCGGAAAAAGGCCAGGAAGTTTTGCGACAGGTAATCCTTGTCGAAGTCGTTGAGGGTGCCGACGATGCCGAAGTCGAGCGCGATGTAGCGGCCGAAGGTTGCCGGCGCCACCGAGACCAGGATGTTCCCGGGGTGCATATCGGCGTGGAAGAAGCCGTCGCGAAACACCTGGGTGAAAAAAATCTCCACGCCGTCGCGCGAGAGTTTTTTCAGGTCCACGCCTTCGGCTTCCAGGCGGTCGATCTGCGATACCGGAATGCCGTGCATGCGTTCCATGACGATCACGCTGCTGGAGCAATAGTCCCAGTACATTTCCGGCACCATCAGCAGGGTCGAGTCGGCGAAATTGCGGCGCAGCTGGCTGGCGTTGGCGGCTTCGCGCATCAGGTCGAGTTCGTCGTGCAGGTATTTGTCGAACTCGGCCACCACTTCGCGCGGCTTGAGGCGCTTGCTTTCGGCCCACAGGCGGTTGGTCCATTCGGCGGCGATGTGCATCAGGGCCACGTCTTCGTCGATCAGCTTTTTCATGCCGGGGCGCAGCACCTTGACGGCGACTTCCTTGCCGTCGCGCAGGGTGGCGAAGTGGACCTGGGCGATCGAGGCGGACGCCACGGGGGTGCGGTCGAAACTGGCGAACAGCTCGTCGGGGTGGGCGTGCAGCGAGCGCTGGATCTGGGCGATGGCCAGCGCGGTGTCGAAGGGCGGGACGCGGTCTTGCAGGCGCGCCAGTTCGTCGGCGATGTCGGGCGGCATCAGGTCGCGCCGGGTCGACAGCACCTGGCCGAACTTCACGAAAATGGGGCCGAGTTCTTCCAGTGCGCGGCGCAGGCGTTCGCCGCGCGGGGCGGACAGGTCGCGCCAGAAAATCACGGTATCGATCAGTTTGGCGGTGCGCGGTACCTTGAGGCCGGAAATGGCGATTTCATCGAGTCCGTATTTGACCGCTACGCGCAAGATTTTCAGCAGGCGCAGAAATTTCAATATCATCAAAGGTCCAAAGGTTGTTGGCCGGCTGCACCCGCCGTCTGCGTTGGCGGATTCAGCAATTGTTCCAGGCGCGCGATGCGCTTGGCGGCGCGCTCGACATCGTCGCGCAAGCGGCTCACGTCGCTGCCGAATTGCTCGAGCTGGGGCGGGCGCACCAGCAGCGGCTGTTCTTCGGTCAAGAATTCGGCCAGGTTTTCAGCCGCCTTGCGCTGGCCGGTGCGCAGCGCGTCGGCCGCGCTGCGCACGCCACCGACCAGGCGGCGCGCGGTGATCGGACCGACCAGGCGTTCCAGGTCGAACTCGGCTTCCCAGCGCAAGCCCTTGCTCAACTGGGAAATCGTGTTGGCGAACTCGGCATCGCCCTCGATCTTAACGTATGAGAACGCGCGCTCGCGATTCTGCACAATCAATGGCAAATCGGCCAGCTGCACGCGAATCGTCACGTTGGCGGGCGTGCCGGCGCTGCCCGCTTCGAGCATGCCGTCGCGCGCCACGCGCATGCGCACGGCAAAGCCGCTGGCGTCGATGCAGGCCTCCTTGCCGGCATGGCGCGCCAGCGCATCCCGGGCCCAGGCTTCCTGTGCCAGCAGGTGGTTGATGGCCGCGATGGCGGGGGTGCTCAAGGGTGAAGTCGTGAGGGGCATCTCTTTAGGCTCTAGCGAACAAAACCGCCCGGAAATTCGGGCGCTGTCGATCTTACCAGTTTGCAGCCGGGATTTCCGGCTGACGCAGCCGCCCCCTTCACTGGCGGATTGCAAACCAGCTGGAACTATTTGCCCATCCCATACCACTCTATATGAGCACGTCCTAACATACCCTTGCGAGATTTCAAAAGATGCCGTTAACAAAAAATATCCTTGCAAATACGTCGAGAGCAACGGATTACCTCACCACCCACAACGATCTCCCACCCACTGCGGACGCGCCTGCCTTGCCAGTGCAAGCGCGTGGAGCAACTGCAAAACGTCGAGTTCATATACAGGGCATTGCCTCCTGGCGGAGCAAGCAGACAATGCAGGACACGCGTGCCGACGATCAAGCCAACCGGCACCGGTCACAGAGCGTCCCGGCCACACTGGTAGCCGCCGACAGGTCGCGCGCCGTCAACGGATTTCCGGACTGGAGCGCGCAGCGCATGCGCCCGCCCCCCGATCTCGATGTGACGTATGGTTCGGCTCGTCCGCCACGGGCCAAGTCTAAAAAGGCATCCGGCATCCAACCCGCGGAACGTAACCCGCAGGACGGGATGGTGCTCATCCACCCCGGGCGTATCATCGTCAATCCAACATTAACCCCGGAACTGTCCGTTCGCCTGCAAGAAGTCCGTGAAGAATTGCGAATCGGGGCCGTCTACAAGTGGAACATTTCCCGGAACGGGCAACTGATGCTAGCAAAAAGCAAACACCCTAGGGGCGAGAAACTGGGCTGGGGCCATCCAACGCTGGTGGGTGGCCTCCGGGAACCCGAGGCTCGGATCGGTGGCGAGCTTCGCTTCGGAAAGCCTAGCGAGAAGGCTCCCGGTCCGGTCTTCTACATCAATAATGATTCTGGTCGCTATAGCGAATATGGCGATCGCATCGCTGCCATGTTGGGCAATGTCGCAATCCGTTTTGGAGCCTGCGGATTTTCTGTGCAAACCCAGTGGATCGACAAATCAGAGGAGGCCTTGAAAGCGCAAGCCGAGAGGAAATCCAAGAAGGCGACGCAAGGCCGTACGCCGCCCCCACCTTAAGCAAGCTGCTGAATACCTGCCAGCACCCAGCCGGTGCTGCCGTCGAGCGGCTTGGACATGTTCCACACTTCCGCGAACGGCTGGGCCGGCGCATCGGGGGCCGGCTTGATCATGCCGTTGAACTTCACGCTGGCCAGGTGATCGCGGCCGGTGGTTTCCACACCGAGCATCTCGGCGTCGATCGTTACCACGTCGGTGAAGTCGGTGGCGGCGCCGCGCTCGCGGATCTGCATGCTCAGTTCGGCGAATACTTCCGGCGTGGTGAATTCACGCAGGTCATTGACGTCGCCCTTGTCCCACGCGGCTTGCATGCGGATGAAGCTCGACTTGGCCTGGCGCAGGAAGGCGGCGCTGTCGAAGTCGGGCGGCATGGCCCAGGTGCCGGCATCGGCCGGTGCGCTCTGGTTGAAGGCGCTCTGCTGGGCTGGCGCGAACGCGGCCGGCTTTTGCAGGCCGGAGCCGATTTCGGGGGTGGCGCCAACCGGCACGGGGTTCTGGTTGAAGCCCGAGAACGAGGAGTTGGCCGGAGTGTCCTTGCGCTTGAACATGCGGAAAATGAACAGGCCGGCCATGACCAGCAGCGCGATCATCAGGATCGAACCGAGGGCACCGCCGAGCGCGCCGCCCAGGCCGAAGTGCGAGAACAAAGCGCCCAGGCCGAGGCCCAGCAGCGCGCCGCCGAGGATGCCTTTCCATGGGCTTGGACGCGGCGCGGGCGCGGCCGGCGTATTGGGCGCCATGCCCGGACGCTGGGCCTGCTGCATCGGCGCCTGCATCGGGGCCGGCGCGGCGTTGCGCGTCACGTTGGTCGACTGGCGTCCGATCGAGCGGCCGCCACCCAGTGGGCGGGCGCTCGCCTCGGCCACCATCGACAGCGCGGTCACGGCGATCATCAAGCTTGCCAAGAATTTTTTCATGCTCATATACCTTTGATTCTAGAATTTGATGCCGGTGTGCAGCGCCGCCACGCCTGCCGTCAGGTTGTAATACTCGACCCGTTCCAGGCCGGCCGTTTCCATCATGGACTTGAGGGTTTCCTGGTCCGGATGCATGCGGATCGACTCGGCCAGATAACGGTAGCTGTCGGCGTCGCCGGCGATTTTCTGGCCCAGCCAGGGCAGCACTGAAAACGAATATACATCGTAGGGCTTCTGCAAGACGGACGTTACCTTCGAGAACTCCAGCACCAGCAGCTTGCCGCCAGGCTTGAGCACCCGCCGCATTTCCGCCAGCGCCTGATCCTTGTGCGTCATGTTGCGCAGGCCGAAGGCGACGCTGACCCGGTCAAAGTAATTGTCCGGGAAGGGCAGCTTTTCCGCGTCACACAGCAAGGTTGGGGTGACCATGCCTTTATTCAAGAGCCGGTCGCGGCCGACGCGCAGCATGGATTCGTTGATGTCGGTGAGCCAGACCTCGCCGCTGGGGCCGGCCTGTTTGGCGAAGGCCTTGGCCAGATCGCCCGTGCCGCCGGCGATGTCGAGCACCTTGAAACCGGGACGCACGCCGGCGTTGGCGATGGTGAAGGTCTTCCAGAGACGGTGCAGGCCGCCCGACATCAGGTCGTTCATGACGTCGTATTTGGCTGCGACGGAGTGAAATACCTTGGCGACCTCCTTGACTTTGTCGTCCTCGGAGACGGTCTTGTAGCCGAAATGCGTGGTGTTGGTCATTGTTTGCGCTTGCACGTTGGGTTGCGTGCATTATAGCTGTCGCATGTGCAAGCCACACTCGTTTAGTGTACGTCAGCAATGGCCACATTGCTGACGTAGCGCGATTGAAATACCGGAGCGCGGAAACGTCTTGTAGAGCGGCTCAAAGCCGGGGGAAACTGGACAGCAGGAAGGAGGTTAGGCTTGATTGAATTTCTCTGGCGCTGTGACCAGCACCCAGGGGATTGCAACCGGGCCTAGCAGGGCTACCAGCATTGCTCTGATAGTCGTTTGTTTTACGTGGCGGTGCTTGGCGATGCTGAGGCAAACCACACCCGAAAGCAGCCAGATTAAAGCTGGTAAATATGTAGTCATATGAACTCCAGATACTTGTCACGTGGAAGTTGATGCATGCTGACATGAAAAATTTGCCAATGCAATATCAGATTGCGAAACCGGCGGTCGCGAGGCTGCCGCGCCGCTTATTGTCCGCGCAAGCGAAAAGCGAATCATGGTGTCCAATTTAGTCCGCAAGAGGGATTCTCTCAAACGGAATCCGTTTCACGTCGGATACCAGCAAGCCCGGGACGATCGAACCAGCACAGTACAGACCATGCAAGGACGCGACCACGATTGGCGTCAATCGTGCTCAGGATGAATGTGTTGGCGAACGGAAGCGGCTTAGTGCTGGTGGCCGCAGCCCTTGGCAGCGGTAGGCGCGCCCTTGATGGCGGCCCCCGGCTCGCGCCCGCTATCGCCTTCAAAACCGGCGGCATGCAGCTTGGCCATGTATTCGGCCCACAGCGTTGCCTGCTCCTTGCCCAGCTTGTACAGATACTCCCAAGTGTAGAGCCCGGTGTTGTGGCCATCGGTGAATGTCGGCTGGACGGCGTAGTTGCCGACCGGCTGGATATCGCCGATGCCGACCGCGCGCTTGCCCAGCTGGAGCACTTCCTGCCCTGCCCCGTGTCCGCGCACTTCGGCGGAGGGCGAATACACGCGCAGCAGTTCGAACGGCAGCGAAAACGCACTGCCGTCGTCGAAGGCGATGTCGAGCACACGCGATTGCTGGTGCACGGTGAGCGCGGTCGGTGTCATGCCTGCTCCAGCCTGCGTGCGATGCTCGCCGCCAGCTTGGGCAGCAGCGCGCGGCGCCCCGCAAGGATCGGTTCTTCGGTCGTGCGCACGGCCGGCGTCCACACGGGATTGGGGAAATGCGCATCGTCGGCGAAGCGCGGAATCACGTGCCAGTGCAGATGCGGGGTCATGTTGCCCAGGCTGGCCACATTGACCTTGCCGGGCGCCATAACGTCGCGCAGCGCCAGTTCGACGTGCCAGACCGCATCGTTCAAGCGCATGCGGTCGGACGGCGACAGGTCGCTCATTTCCTTCACGTGCTCGTTCCAGATCACCCGGCAAAAACCGGGATAGGCCGCATCGTCGACCAGGATGACGGCCAGCTTGTCATCCCGGTAGACCGGCTCGATGGCCAGATTGCACAGTTCGCAGTCGCTCATACCAGCACGCGCTCGATGCCGCCGTTGTTGGCGCGCGCCACGTAATCCGGCAGCCAGTTGTCGCCCAGCAGGTGCTTGGCGATCTCGACCACGATGTAGTCGGCCGTGGTGCCCGCATCGTCGTTGTAGCGCGTCAAGCCTTGCAGGCACGACGGGCAGCTGGTCAGGATCTTGACGTCGCCTTCGAAGCCGTCGGCGCGCAGCTTGTCGGCGCCCTTGGTCATTTCGCCTTCCTTGCGGAAGCGCACCTGGGTGGCAATGTCGGGACGCGAAATGCCGAAGGTGCCCGACTCGCCGCAGCAGCGCTCGTTCTTTTCGATCTTGACGTTGTCCACCGTCGAGACCAGCGCGTTGACGGTCTTGACCGAGTCGCCCAGCTTCATCGGGTTGTGGCAGGGCTCGTGGTACATGTAGCGGGTGCCGTTGACGCCTTCGAGCTTGACGCCCTTCTCCAGCAGGTATTCATGGATGTCCATGATGCGGCAGCCGGGGAAGATCTTCTCGAACTCGTACGTGGCCAGCTGGTCGTAGCAGGTGCCGCACGAGACCAGCACGGTCTTGATGTCGAGATAGTTGAGCGTGTTGGCCATGCGGTGGAACAGCACGCGGTTGTCCGTCATCATCTTGTCGGCCTTGTCGTACTGGCCGGCGCCGCGCTGCGGATAGCCGCAGCACAGGTAGCCCGGCGGCAGCACGGTCTGCACGCCGACTTCCCACAGCATCGCCTGGGTGGCCAGGCCGACTTGCGAGAACAGGCGCTCCGAGCCGCAGCCGGGGAAGTAGAACACGGCTTCGGTGTCGGCCGTGGTCTGCTTGGGATCGCGGATGATCGGGATGACCTTGTCGTCTTCGATGTCGAGCAGCGCGCGGGCGGTCTTCTTCGGCAGGTTGCCCGGCATCTTTTTATTGATGAAGTGGATCACCTGTTCGCGCACCGGCGGCTTGCCCGTGGTCGGCGGCGGCGCCTTCGACTGTTCCTTGGCAAAGCTCTTGAGCACGCTGTTGGCCACGCGCTGGGCTTTCATGCCCACGTCCGTCATCACCTTGCGCGTGGCGTTGATGGTGGCCGGGTCGGTGGCGTTCAGGAAGAACATGGCCGCCTTGTGGGCCGGCTTGAAGCTTTGCTTGTTCATCTTGCGCAGCAGGTTGCGCATGTTCATCGACACGTCGCCGAAGTCGATGTTGACCGGGCATGGCGATTCGCAGCGGTGGCATACCGTGCAGTGGTCGGCCACGTCTTCAAACTCTTCCCAATGCTTGATCGACACGCCGCGCCGGGTCTGCTCTTCGTACAGGAAGGCTTCGATCAGCGCCGAGGTGGCGAGAATCTTGTCGCGTGGCGAGTACAGCAGGTTGGCGCGCGGCACGTGGGTGGTGCAGACCGGCTTGCACTTGCCGCAGCGCAGGCAATCCTTGATGCTGTTGGCAATGTCGCCGATATCGCTCTGCTGCATGATCAGCGATTCGTGGCCCATCAGGCCGAACGACGGCGTGTAGGCGTTGCGCAGGTCGGCTTCGTATTCCGGCAGGTTGAGCAGCTTGCCCTTGTTGAAGCGGCCTTCGGGGTCGATGCGCAGCTTGTAGTCGCGGAAGTCGCCCAGTTCCTCGTCGGTCAGGAATTCCAGCTTGGTGATGCCGATGCCGTGCTCGCCCGAAATGACCCCGTCCAGCGAACGCGCCAGTTTCATGATGCGGCCTACGGCTTCGTGGGCATCCTGCAGCATTTCGTAGTCGTCCGAATTGACCGGCAGATTGGTGTGCACGTTGCCGTCGCCGGCGTGCATGTGCAGCGCCACGAACACGCGCGAACGCAGCACGCGCTGGTGGATGGCGGTGCATTCGTCGAGGATCAGCTTGAAGGCCGCGCCGCTGAAAACCTGGCGCAGCTGGGCGCGGATTTCCTGCTTCCACGACACCCGCACGGTGCGGTCCTGGATCACGTCGAAGACGGTGGCGTTCGGCTGGCTGGCCAGGCGGGCGTCGAACGTTGCCGACAGCCCATCCAGGCCGAGTTGCTGCAGCGTCTCGCGCGCCTGCGCCAGCGGCTGATCGAGGTTGGCCAGCAGATAGGTCCAGCGGGCCTGCACCTGTTCCAGCAATTGCTCGGCGTGCTGGACGCGGTCGCCCAGCATTTCGGCGTTACCGATGCCCTGCTCGGCATTGTCGTCGCTCTTGGCGATCGGCAGATGGCCGCTGGCGATGAAGCCGCGCAGCTGGGTCATCAGCTTGAGCTTGTTGCGGATCGACAGTTCGACGTTGATGCGCTCGATGCCGTCGGTGTACTCGCCCATGCGGTTCAGCGGAATCACCACGTCTTCGTTGATCTTGAAAGCGTTGGTGTGCTTGGCGATCGCCGCGGTCTTGGCGCGGTCGAGCCAGAACTTCTTGCGCGCTTCGGGGCTGACCGCCACGAAGCCTTCTCCCACGCGGGTGTTGGCCAGACGCACCACTTCCGAGGCGGCGATGGCTACCGCGTCTTCGTCGTCGCCGACGATGTCGCCGAACAGCGCCATCTTGGGCAGCACGCCGCGTTTCGATTTGGTGGCGTAGCCGACCGCGCGCAGGTAGCGCTCGTCCAGGTGTTCCAGGCCGGCCAGGCGCACGGTGGCGAACTGCGGGCCTTTCGACGGCAGGTTGTCGAGGTAATCCTTGATTTCGACGATCGACGGTACGGCATCGCGCGCCTGGCCGAAGAACTCCAGCGCCACGGTACGGGCGTGCCTGGGCATCTTGTGCAGGATCCAGCGGGCCGAGGTGATCAGGCCGTCGGTGCCTTCCTTCTGGATGCCCGGCAGGCCGGCCAGGAACTTGTCGGTGACGTCCTTGCCCAGGCCTTCCTTGCGGAAACGGCGCCCTTCGATGTTCAGCGTTTCGGTCTTGAACGGCTCACCCTTGGCTTCGCCCTTGGCGTTCGGATGGGTCCATTCGAGCTTGAACTTGGCCACCGGGGCGTCATGGATCTTGCCCAGGTTGTGTTCAATGCGGGTCACTTCGAGCCAGTCGCCGTTGGGGTCGACCATTTTCCACGAGGCGAGGTTGTCCAGCGCGGTGCCCCACAGCACGGCTTTCTTGCCGCCCGCGTTCATGGCGACGTTGCCGCCAATGCAGGAGGCGTGCGCCGAGGTCGGGTCGACCGCGAACACGAAACCGGCCGCGTCGGCCGCGTCCGATACCAGCTTGGTGACTACGCCGGCGCCCGAGTAAATGGTGGCGTAATCGCGGTCCACGCCGGGCAGGCGCGTCATCTCAACCTTGCCGAGGTCGATCAGCTTTTCCGTGTTGATGACGGCCGACAGGGGCGTCAGCGGAATGGCGCCGCCGGTGTAGCCGGTGCCGCCGCCGCGCGGAATGATGGTCAGGCCCAGCTCGATGCAGCCCTTGACCAGGCCGGCCATCTCGTCTTCGGTATCGGGGGTGATCACCACGAAGGGGTATTCGACGCGCCAGTCGGTGGCGTCGGTCACGTGCGAGACGCGCTTCATGCCGTCGAAGCGGATGTTGTGCTTGTCGGTGTAGCGGCCCAGCACTTTCATGGCGCGCTTGCGCAGGTCGTAGGTGGCGCGGAATTCGTTGCCGAATTCTTCCACGGCGCGCTGGGCGGCCTTGACCAGTTTTTCCACCGCGGCGCTGCGGGCGCGCGCCGCTTCGCTGTCCTCGCCGGCCTGCTTGTCGACGGTGAGGCGGCGCTTGTCCACTTCGGCCAGGCGGTGATGCAGGGCGTCGATCAATTCCTGGCGGCGCTTGGGATTGTCGAGCAGGTCGTCCTGCAAATAAGGATTGCGCCGCACGACCCAGATGTCGCCCAGCACTTCATACAGCATGCGGGCCGAACGGCCGGTCTGGCGCGCACCACGCAGTTCATCCAGCAATTCCCAGGACGACTCACCCAACAGACGGATCACGATTTCGCGGTCCGAGAACGAGGTGTAGTTGTACGGAATTTCGCGCAGGCGCGTATTCGCGTGTCCGTTGGGCGTTTCCGCCAGTAATGCCTGGATTTGTGCGGGAGCGTTCATGTAGTGATGTGCTTGTTTACTGACCCTGGGAGGGTCCATTCTACCGTATCGCAGTGCACCACGCTGGAACAGCCCTGCTTTCCCAATGGACAATGGCTGGGCAAAATGCTGTCAAAACAACGGGATGCGGCGAATTTTCCGATTTTTTTATCGAAAAGTATGAATTAGCCGTTCTAAGTTATCGCAATGTTATTTTCTTAAAGATAACATCAAGGCAGAGCTGGCGCGCACTAGCCCAGCATGTGGGCAAGCTGCCTCCAAAACCCGTCCGGCACATACAGCAGTGCGGCCGTCATGGTGACGTAGCGGCCGAACTTGCCGATGGCCATGTAGCCGATGCTGGGCCAGAACGGCAGGTGCAGCCAGCCGGCCAGGGTGCACAGCGGATCGCCGATGCCCGGCACCCAGGACAGCAGCATGGTCTTGGAACCGTAGCGGGCCAGCCAGCCGAACCAGCGCGTCTTGCGCTCCTTGGCGAAGGCTTCCTTGGCGCGGTAGCCGAGAAAATAATCGAAGGCGCCGCCCAAGGTGTTGCCGAAGCTGGCCACCAGGATGGCCGGCCAGAACAGGGCTTCGTTGGCCTTGACGACCGCGAACACGGCGGGCTCGGAACCCAGCGGTACGAGCGTGGCGGACACGAAGGCGATCACGAAGACCGACGTGAGCCCGACTGTCGGTGCGGCGACAATTTTCAGCAGCCACAGAACAGCCGATTCGATCATGGATGACTTTGTTGGGGATGGAGGCAGTCCATTATAATGAGGAAAACTTAATGGCCGGATACGATTCGCCGCATCCGCCCGCACCGGAAACTGCTCCGGCCCCGACCCATTCGATTGCCGACCATGACCACCGACTACCTCAAGAAGATCCTCACCGCGCGCGTCTATGACGTGGCCACCGAAACGCCGCTGGAGCATGCGCCGATCCTGTCCAATCGCATCGACAACACGATTTATTTCAAGCGCGAGGATATGCAGAGCGTGTTCAGCTTCAAGCTGCGCGGGGCCTACAACAAGATGGCCAATCTGTCGGAATCGCAATTAAAGCGCGGCGTGATCTGCGCTTCGGCCGGTAACCACGCGCAGGGCGTGGCCATGTCGGCAGCCAAGCTGGGCTGCCGCGCGGTGATCGTCATGCCGACCACCACCCCGAGCGTGAAGGTCGATGCCGTCAAAACCTTCGGCGGCGCCAACGTGGAAGTGATCCTGCACGGCGAGTCCTATACCGATGCCTACAACCACGCGCACAAGCTGGAAAAGGAACAGAAGCTGGCGTTCGTGCACCCGTTCGACGATCCGGACGTGATCGCCGGCCAGGGCACCATTGGCGTGGAAATCCTGCGCCAGCATTCCGGCCCGATCCACGCGATTTTCCTGGCCATCGGCGGCGGCGGCCTGATCAGCGGCGTGGCGGCGTACGTGAAACAGATCCGCCCGGACATCAAGATCATCGGCGTGCAGTCGACCGATTCGGATGCGATGGCGCGCAGCCTGAAGGCGGGCGAGCGTGTGACCTTGCCGGATGTGGGCCTGTTTGCCGACGGCACCGCCGTGCGCCTGGTGGGCGAAGAAACCTTCCGCCTGTGCCAGACGCTGGTCGACGAAATCATCCTGGTCGATACCGACGCCATCTGCGCGGCCATCAAGGACGTGTTCCAGGATACCCGCAGCATTGTCGAGCCGTCCGGCGCGCTGGCGGTGGCCGGCGCCAAGGCGTATGTCGAACGTTCGGCGCTGACCAAAAACCCGGTGCGCGGCGAAACCCTGATCGCCATCGCCTGCGGCGCCAACATGAATTTCGACCGCCTTCGCTTCGTGGCCGAGCGCGCCGAGCTGGGCGAGCAGCGCGAAGCCGTGTTCGCCGTGACGATCCCCGAGCAGCGCGGCAGTTTCAAGCGCTTCTGCGAGCTGATCGGTCCGCGCAGCGTGACCGAATTCAACTACCGCGTCAGCGACGAACGCGAAGCCCACGTCTTCGTCGGCATCCAGACCAGCGCGCGCGGCGAATCGGGCCTGCTGGCACGCACGTTTGAACAGAACGAATTCAAGACGCTCGACCTGACTCACGACGAACTGGCCAAGTCGCACATTCGCCACCTGGTCGGCGGCAAGAGCGCGCTGGCCAACGACGAGCTGCTGTATCGTTTCGAGTTTCCGGAGCGTCCAGGTGCGCTGATGCGCTTCCTGGCCAGCATGGCGCCGAACTGGAATATCTCGCTGTTCCATTACCGTAATCAGGGCGGCGATGTGGGCCGCATCCTGGTCGGTCTGCAGGTGCCGGGCGGTGAAATGGACGAGTTCCTCCAGTTCCTCACCACCCTTGGCTACCGTTACTGGGACGAGAGCGCAAACCCGGTGTACAAGCTGTTCCTTGGCTAATCGATGACCAATACCGCTGATCAATCACCACTTGGCAAGACCGCCGCGTACCAGACCCAGTACGCGCCGGACCTGCTGTTCCCGATTGCGCGCCAGCAGAAGCGGGACGAGCTGGGCCTGACCGGCACCCTGCCCTTTTTTGGCGTGGATATCTGGAACGCCTACGAGATCTCCTGGCTGAACATGCGCGGCAAGCCGCAGGTGGCCATCGCCACCTTCACGGTACCGGCCGATTCGCCCAACATCATCGAATCGAAGTCTTTCAAGCTATACCTGAATTCGTTTAACCAGACCCGGCTGGCCAATGCCGACGCGCTGGTGGCGCTGCTGCGCGACGACTTGGCCAGGGGCTTCGGCGCGCCGGTGCACATCGCGCTGACCCAGCAGGATGGATTCGAGAGCGTGAAAATGGGCGAGCTGGACGGCCTGCTGCTGGACCGCCTCGACATCGAAGTGGACAGTTACTCGCCCACGCCTGAACTGCTGAGCGCGGTGCGCGACGAGGCACCGGTGGAAGAGACGCTGGTGTCGCATCTGCTTAAATCGAACTGCCTGGTCACCGGCCAGCCGGACTGGGCAAGCGTGCAGATCCGCTATGTGGGCGCGCAGATCAATCAGGAAGGCTTGCTGACGTACCTGATAGGCTTTCGCGAGCACAATGAATTCCATGAGCAATGCGTCGAACGCATCTTCATGGACATTTACCGCCAGTGTGCACCGCAAAAACTGGCCGTGTATGCACGCTATACGCGACGTGGCGGATTGGACATTAACCCATGGCGCAGCAACTTTACCAGCGCCCCGCCACGCAATCTCCGTACCGCCCGTCAATAGGCGATTGAGCCAGCTCAATCAGTGCGTAGCACCCGGTGAAAACCGCTTGACGCGGTTTCTCTGCGGGAATACCGTGGGCCGAAACAGGGCTGCGGGCGCACCTGTCGGGCGACACGGAAGACGCGTTAGCTTTACAATTCGACAATGGTGTCGCCCTATGACAGCTGCCCAAAAAACAGACGCTCGGCACAGAAAAATCGGCAAACATGGCTGTTAGGACAAGAATCATTGCGCGGACGCTCATTTCGCGCTGGAAAATTCAAAATGGGCTGGAGCTTGCTTCCTCAGCATCGCTTCTCGTTGTGAAATTCGCCATTTCTTTTGCGGATGATCAATATTAGAGTGATAATGCGGAACGATGAATTCCGATTACACGGCCGTTAAACAGGCCTATAATTCTGGCTCGCAAGCACGTTTGTGCATTGCACCATTACACTGTGTGTTATGACCAACCTAAGCAAAATCTTAGCGCTCGAGAACGTCCTGCTCGATCTCGAAGTCTCCAGCAAGAAGCGGGCTTTCGAGCAGGCCGGTTTGATTTTCGAGAACAACTGCGGCATTGCGCGCTCGACCGTCTCGGACAATCTGTTTGCGCGCGAGCGCCTCGGCTCCACCGGCCTCGGTCACGGCGTGGCCGTGCCGCACGGACGCATCAAGGGCAGCAAGAGCCTCAAGTCTCCGCTGGCCGCCTTCGTGCGCCTGCTTGAACCGATCCCTTTCGAATCGCCCGATGGCCAGCCGGTCAACCTGCTGTTCTTCCTGCTCATTCCGGATCATGTCACGCAGCAGCATTTGGAAATCCTGTCCGAGATTGCCGAAATGTTTTCGGAAGAATCGTTCCGCACTGCCCTGTTGACCGATCCGGACCCGAAATCGGTGCACGCGCGCATCACCAACTGGCAGCCGAGCCTGCAAGCACTGGGTTAAATCGATGTTGCAAACCCCGCTGACCATCCAACGCCTGTACGACGACAACCGTGAAAGTCTGGAGCTTGGCTGGTTTGCCGGCTTTCCGGGTGGCGAGCGCCTGATCTCGGGCGACGTCGCCTCCGCAGCCGACCAGGTCGGCCACCTTAACCTGATCCACCCTGGCCGGATCCAGGTGTTCGGGCATCAGGAACTGACGTATTACCACCGCCTCAAATCGGGCTCGCGCAGCCACGTGATCGGCGAACTGATCGCCGGCGGCCCGCCCGCCCTGATCATCGCGCAGGGGCTGGAAACCCCACCCGACATTCTGGCCATCTGCGACGAGCAGAATATTCCGCTGTTCTCTACCCCGCTGCCGGCCGCGCAGGTGATCGACTACCTGCGCGTGTACCTGTCCAAAAAGCTGGCCCAGCGCATCATCATGCACGGCGTGTTCATGGACGTGCTCGGCGTGGGCGTGCTGATCACCGGCGATTCCGGGCTCGGCAAGAGCGAGCTGGGGCTTGAATTGATTTCACGCAGCCACGGTCTGGTGGCCGACGATGCGGTCGAGTTCTCGCGTATCGCGCCGAACATGATCGAAGGGCGCTGCCCGCCGCTGCTGCAGAATTTGCTGGAAGTGCGCGGGCTGGGGCTGCTGGATATTAAGGCGATCTTCGGCGAGACGGCGGTGCGCCGCAAGATGCGCCTGAAGCTGATCGTGCACCTGGTACGGCGCGGTGCGCTGGAAGAAGAAGTCGAGCGTTTGCCGTTCCTGTTCCCGACCGAGGACGTGCTGGGACTGCCGGTGCGGAAAGTGGTCATTCCTGTTGCGGCCGGCCGCAACATCGCGGTGCTGCTGGAAGCGGCGGTGCGCAATACGATCTTGCAGCTGCGCGGCATCGACACATTACAGGAATTCATGGAGCGCCAGCGTCAGGCAATGACCGGCGATTAAGCCCATTTGGCCGGTTAAGGAGTCTGGCCTTGCAAGGCCAGACCGTTCCGCAGGCGCGAAGCTGCGCTTCACGAATCCCCTGCTACACCCGGCGATTAAGCCCATTTGGCCGGTTAAGGAGTCTGGCCTTGCAAGGCCAGACCGTTCCGCAGGCGCGAAGCTGCGCTTCACGAAGTCCCAGTTGCTCCCCGGAGATTTGGCAGCACAACAGTTGCGCATGCGGTATCATTCCCGGCATGCGCATCGTACTCATTACAGGTATCTCGGGCTCGGGCAAATCCGTCGCCCTCAACGTCCTCGAAGACGCCGGTTACTACTGCGTCGACAATCTCCCTCCCCCGCTGCTGCCCAAGCTGATCGACACGCTGCTGGTCGAAGGCACCACTTGCGTGGCCGTGGCGGTCGATGCGCGCAGTGCCGAGTCGCTGGTGGATCTGCCGCTCAATATCAAGCAGCTCAAGGACCAGGGACATGACGTCAAGGTCATGTTCCTGACCTCGAACACGCATTCGCTGGTGGCGCGTTTTTCCGAAACGCGGCGCAGCCATCCGCTGTCGCATCATCTGCGTCCGAACGAAAACCCGGCTGCGCGCCGTACCCTGATCGAATGCATTCTCGAAGAGCGCGAGCGGCTGTCGGCCATCGAAAAGCTGGGGCATGTCATCGACACCTCCGAGCTGTCGGCCAACAAGCTGCGCGCATGGATCAAGGAGCTGGTGGAGATCGAACGCGCGCCGCTCACCTTGTTCTTCGAGTCGTTCGCGTTCAAGCTGGGTGTGCCGCTGGACGCGGACTTCGTGTTCGATGTGCGCGCGTTGCCCAATCCGTATTACGACCTCACCCTGCGTCCGCTGACCGGCATGGATGCGCCCGTGATTGCCTTCCTGGATGCGCAGCCGAGCGCCGCGGAACTGCTGGAAGATATCCGCGCGTTCATCGAAAAATGGCTGCCGTCGTTCAAGACCGATAACCGCAGCTATCTCACCGTTGCATTGGGGTGCACCGGCGGACAGCACCGCTCCGTGTACATGGCCGAACGGCTGGCGGCCCATTTTGCGCCGACGGAGCGGGTTGTCCTGCGCCACCGCGAACAGTCTTGAGCCAGTTTGGGGCCCCGCTTGCTTAGCCAAGCTGCCTCAGCGGATGCGCATAATCGGGCCAGGCCGGCTCAAAAAAGCGTTCCACCATCGCATCGCTAACGTCGTCCAGCGCCGCCGGATTCCATTTCGGCGCGTTATCCTTGTCGATCACCAGCGCGCGCACGCCTTCCCGCACTTCGCCATGCTCGAAAGTACGCCTGACCGCGGTGCGCTCCATGCGCAGGCAATCGGCCACTTCCATCCCCGCCCCGCGCACCAGCAATTCATGGGTCACGCGCATCATCAGCGGCGAGCGCTGGCGCATTGCCGCCAGCGCCTTCTGCGCGAATTCATCCGCATCGCCCTCCAGCGAGGCCATGATGGCCGCCACCGAACCTGCGCTGAAATGACGGTCGATGCGTTCGCGCTGACGCTCCAGCATACCCGGCTGCACCGCTCGCGCAGCGTCGGCAATGGCCACCGCATCGGCCAGCCCCACCAGCGATTGCGGTACGTACACATCGGCCAGGCCCGCATACAGCGCATCGGCGGCGCCGATCGTCAGCCCGGTCAGGGCCAGGTAGAGCCCCAGCTTGCCGGGCGTGCGCGGCAGGAAATAGCTGCCGCCCACGTCGGGAAACAAACCGATATTGACCTCGGGCATGGCCATCCTGGTCCGGTCGGTGACGACGCGCACGCGCGCCTGCGGTCCGGCCTGCGCAATGCCCATGCCGCCTCCCATCACGACGCCATCCATCAGTGCAATGTAGGGCTTGGGATAAAAATGGACTAAATGGTTTAGCGCGTATTCCTCGGTAAAGAAATCCTCGATCAGGGCGCACTCGCCCTTGTGGAAGAAGCGGATATCTCCCCCGGCGCAGAAGGCCTTCTCGCTGCTGCTGCCGATGACGACGGCGTCGACGGCGGGATCGTCGCGCCATGCCATCAGGATGCGGGTCAGGTCCCGGACCATCTCCAGGGACAGGGAATTCAGCGCTTTCGGGCGGTCAAGGGTAATGACACCGGTGCGCTGAGCGATGCGGGTGTGGACGTAGTCGCTCATGGGTTCAATGGGATAAATTGCGTGAATCGCCAGTGTAGCCGGACTGTGCGACAATCACCGTCCCATTCAACGATTACGAAAGGAGGCAAATCATGTCTTGCCCAGCCCTGCCAAACCGGTGCGACTCCTTCCCTGACACTTGAAGGCACGAGTCGCGCGGTAGGGTTCTCCAACCTGACCAATGAGCGTGACCTATGCAAATTACACCAACCACGTATTTCCCGGAACTGTGCGACGAGGCGATCGCCTTTTATCAGACCGCCCTGCAAGCGGAGCTCCTGTACCTCAAGCGTGTCGACGGCAGTATCGACCCGCGTCTCATCCAGCCCGGCACGCAACGCAAGGTGCTGCGCGCGGCCCTGCGCATCGGCCCCTCGGTGATCTATCTGTCCGATGGGCACGGTGCCGGCCAACCCGGCTTTCAGGGCTTCTCGCTCTCGCTCGCGATGGCCAGCCGTGCCGATGCCGAGCGGGTGATCGCAGCGCTGGCCGATGGTGGCCGCGTGCGGGTAGCACTGCGCGAATCAAGCTGGGCAGGACTGTACGCCTCGCTCATCGACAAGTACGGCATGAACTGGACGGTGGAAGTGCCGGCATAAGAAAAATGCCGTCGGGCCTAGGCCGGACGGCATCGTTTCTCAAGAGCGGGGAACTGGCTTATGCAGTCGCAGGCGCTTCTTCTTCAGGCAGATGCTTGATCGCCTGGTGATTGTGGTCTTGTACTTTATTTTTGTATTTCATGACCTGACGGTCAAGTTTGTCAATCAGACAATCAATCGCGGCATACAGATCGTGCGACAGACTTTCCACGTACACGGTTTTTCCGGACAGTCGTAGGTTGATTTCCGCCTTCTGGCGCTTTTCTTTCTCAGTAAGATTGTCCACGGTAAGAATGACGGCTATGTCGATCACGTGATCGAAGTGGCGCCTGACGCGCTCTAGCTTGTTTTGTACGTATTCACGGATGGCTGGGGTCACTTCGAGATGATGTCCACTGATTGTGAGATTCATACACACTCCTTTGATGATGTCGCTTTCTGTTCATTCGCCTGGCGAAGAGGAACAGCGTTGGGTCCAGCTTGAAACGACTTACAGACACTTCCGGAGGCTGACGGGCGGGATTTTGAGCGCTTCGCGGTATTTGGCAACGGTGCGGCGAGCGATGACCATACCCTGTTCCCCCAGCATGTCCGCAATCTTACTGTCGGATAATGGATTTTTAGGGTCTTCTGCTCCTGTCAGTTGCACGATGAGTGCACGAATCGCCGTGGAAGATGCTTCTCCCCCCGCTTCGGTGGCGACGTGACTACCAAAGAAATACTTCAACTCGAACATGCCATGCGGGGTCAGCATATATTTCTGAGTTGTCACGCGAGAAATTGTGCTCTCGTGTAGACCTAGTGTATCAGCTATTTCGCGCAAAACAAGGGGCCGCATGGCAACCGCGCCATGGGAGAAAAAATTGCGCTGCCGCTCGACGATTGCCTGGGCCACGCGCAGGATGGTGTCGAAGCGCTGGCGCATATTCTTGATCAGCCACTTGGCTTCCTGCAGCTGCGAGCTCATCTGCGCCTCGCCTTTGCCCTGCTTGAGCAGGTTGGCGTATAAACTATTTACACGCAGGCGCGGCATGACTTCCTGGTTCAGCGACACCGACCAGCCATTCTTGGACCTGCGCACGATAACGTCCGGCACCACATAGTCGGACACGTCGGAAGCGAACTCGGAACCCGGATGCGGATTGCACTGGCGGATCACGGCCTGCGCTTCGCGCAGGTCTTCGTCGTCGCAGTCGAGGGCCTTTTTCAGCTTGTTGAATTCGCGCTGGGCGAACCAGGCCAGGTGCTTCTCGACGATCGCCAAGGCCATGCGCCGGGTGACCAGCGGCACGCCCTTCATGGCGCGGATCTGCAGCGCCAGGCATTCGGAGGCGCTGCGCGCGCCCACCCCGACCGGATCGAAGCTTTGCAGCAGCTTGAGGGCCATGCGCAGTTCCTCGATCTCGATCTCGAGTTCTTCCGGCAGGCGTGCATGGATTTCTTCCAGCGGCTCTTCCAGGTAGCCGTTGTCGTCCAGCGCATCGATGATCAGTTCGACCAACGCGCGGTCGCGCCCTTCCGACACCGTCACGCGCATCTGCTCCATCAGGTGCTCGCGCAGCGTGGTGGCCGAGGCTTCCAGCTGCGGGCGCGAGTCGTCGTCGTCCGGGTTCTTCGAGCGTCCCAGCTCGCCCCAGTCGCTTTCGCCCTCGCTCGACGAAGCCCCCTCGCCGTCCCCGCCCTCGCCCCCTTCGCCTTCGGCCGGCGCCGGTGCGTCGGCCGGTGCGCCGTTTTCCGGCGTGGCGTCGTTCGACGCCGTGCTGGTGCTGTTGATGGCGCCATCGGCCAGCAGGCGCACCGAATTGTCGAGCGGGTCGTCGAGCCGTTCAAGCAGCGGATTATCAGTCAGCAGCTGCTCGAGCTCCTGATGCAGCTCCAGGGTCGACAGCTGCAGCAGGCGGATCGATTGCTGCAGCTGCGGCGTAAGCGCCAGATGCTGCGAGGTGCGGAGTTGGAGGGACTGTTTCATGCTACATGCGGAAGTGTTCGCCGAGATAAACCCGGCGTACGGATTCATCGGCGATGATGTCGTCGGGACGTCCCGAGGCCAGCACCGCGCCCTGGTTGATGATGTAGGCGCGGTCGCAGATGCCGAGCGTCTCGCGCACGTTGTGGTCGGTGATCAGCACGCCGATGTCGCGCTCCTTCAGAAAGCGCACGATGCGCTGGATCTCGATCACGGCGATCGGATCGACGCCGGCGAACGGCTCGTCGAGCAGAACGAAGCGCGGATTGACCGCCAGCGCGCGCGCGATCTCGACGCGGCGCCGCTCGCCGCCCGACAGCGACAGCGCCGGGTTCTCGCGCAGCTTTTCGATCTGCAGGTCGGCCAGCAAGGTATCGAGGCGCACATTGATCTGCTCTTTCGACAGCGGCTTGCCTTCGAACTTCTGCAGCTCCAGCACGGCGCGGATGTTCTCTTCCACCGTCAGCTTGCGAAACACCGACGCTTCCTGGGGCAGGTAGGACAGGCCGAGCGTGGCGCGCCGGTGGATCGGCAGGCTGGAGATGTCGACGCCGTTGATGTCGATCGAGCCGGCGTCGGACGGCACCAGGCCGACGATCATGTAGAACGAAGTGGTCTTGCCGGCGCCGTTCGGGCCGAGCAGGCCGACCACTTCGCCGCATTCGACCTGCAGCGACACGTCGCGCACCACCAGCCGCTTGCCGTAGCTTTTCTGCAGGCCGCGTACGATGAGGGTGCTGCCGCAGCTCGGATCCGCCATTATTGCGCCCCTCCCGCCGCTGCCGGCTTGGGTTTGCGCGGTGCGATGATCATGGTGCCGCGGCCCTTGCCCGGCTTGGTCTCGCCGCTGGCGTCGTTGCGCGCCACCAGCGCTTCCTTGCGGCTGTCGTAGGAAATGAATTCGCTCTCGAACGATTCGGTCTGCTTGCTGCCTTCGAGCTGGCGAATTTTCGCGTTCGAGAACAGCTTGACGACGTCGGCGCGCTCGTCGTATTCGATGCGCTGGGCTTCGCCCTCGACCCACAGATCGGGTCCGCCGTCGCGCTTCTGGCGGAAGGTGGCGGGCTTGCCGCCGGCGGCAATCAGGGTCACGGCCATGTAGTCGTCGGGAGACTCCTTGATGACCGCCTTGTCGGATTTGAGGATCAGGGTGCCCTTGGTGATCACGACGTTACCGGTGACGGTACTGATCTGGTTGACTTTATCGATGTCGACGGAGTCGTAATTGATCAGGGTTTCCTTGTTGGCGTCGGCCTTCTCGGCGGACGCGTTCAGGGCGGCCAGCGCCAGCACTACGAAAGTGAAAATTTTGTTCATGGTCGTCAATCTTGGTTAAGCCGGGCGCGCTACCGCGCGGCCTTGGGGGGAAACACCATCTGCCCTCGTCTGTCGAAGTGCAGCTTGCCGGTGGCGTTGTCGGCTTGCATGCCGGTGCCCGCGATCGTCGTCGTGCCCAGGCGGGCATTGACCGCCAGTGCGGTCTCCATCCGCTCTTCGTCCGGGTACACGGTCAGCGCTTCGGTCTTGATATTGAGCGGTTTCTGGAGCGCCGAGGCAGGCCGGTTGACCTCGACCCGGCCGGCCAGGTCGACTTTGTTCTGGGCGTGATAGATGCGCGCGCGCCTGGCCACTACCGTGGTGGGCGGTGCCTGCGGATTCAGGTTTTGCAGCACCGGCGCCACCACATCCGAGGTATCGTCCACCGGCCTGTGCGTGAGCTTGGCGCCCGAGAACAGGTAGCGCGGCTTGCCCTCGGGCGTCATGCGCACGAAGCTGAACTTCTCGACGATGTAATCCGGGTCGTTCTTGAAACGGTCGGCGTCGATATCGACGTCGCCCTCCATCACGTGCACCAGCCAGTACGAACCGAACGCCACGAAGGCGCCGACCATGATGGTGATCAGCAGCGGCCAGAGGTGGGCGGTGCGCTTATCCACGGCCGTCGTCCTCGCCGCCAAGGGTCCCCGCTTGCGCGAGGACGACGGATCGCTGGATCGTATTCATGTCAGGCGAAATACGGCGCCAGCGCCATGTCGTAGGTACCCTGCGCGCGCATGACCAGGTCGCACACTTCGCGCACCGCGCCACGCCCGCCCCCGGCCTTGGTCACGTAGTGGGCGCGGTACTGCACCTCCGGGTGCCCGGTCGGCACCGTCACGGCGAAGCCCACCTGCAGCAGCAGCGGCAGGTCGATCACGTCGTCGCCGATGTAGCCGCACTGGTCCGCCGTGACACCGGTCGCTTCCAGCAGCCTGGCGAAGGCCACGCGCTTGTCGTGGATGCCCTGGTGAACGTGCTGGATGCCCAGGTCGGCCGCGCGCCGCACCACGATGGGCGAATTGCGCGCGCTGATGATGGCCGTCTGCACGCCGGTCTTCATCAGCAGCTGGATGCCAAGGCCATCGAGCACATTGAACGTTTTGGTCGCTTCGCCATCGGCCGAGTAAGTCAGGCTGCCGTCGGTGAGCACGCCGTCGACGTCGAAAATCATCACCTTCACGCCGGCCGCGCGGCGCATGTGTTCGAGCTCGATCATCAGATTACCTTTGCGCGGGTCAGGTCGTGAATGTGCAGCGCGCCCACCAGCCTGTCGTCGCCATCGACCACCAGCATCTGGTTGATGCGGAACTCCTCCATCACACGCACGGCATCCACCGCCAGCTGCTCGGGATGGACGCGGCGCGGATTGACATGCATGACGTCGCGGATCACCACCTTGGTGAAATCCTGCACGCGTTCGATCAGGCGGCGCAGGTCGCCGTCGGTGAAGACGCCGACCGGGCGGCCTTCGGCATCGACCACGGCGGTCATGCCCATGCCCTTCTGGGTAATTTCCAGCAGCGCGGTCGAGAGCGACACGTCGGCCGTCACGCGCGGCACCGCCTCGCCGCTGCGCATGACGTCGCGCACGTGGGTCAGCAGGCGCCGGCCGAGCGCACCACCGGGGTGCGAACGGGCGAAGTCTTCTTCCTTGAAGCCGCGCGCGTCCAGCAGCGCCACCGCGAGCGCGTCGCCGAGCGCCAGCGTGACGGTGGTGCTGGCGGTCGGCGCCAGGTTGAGCGGGCAGGCTTCCTTGGCCACCGACACGTCCAGGTGCACGTCGGCCAGCCTGGCCAGGCTGGAATTGGGATTGCCGGTCATGGCGATCAGCGGTGAACCCATGCGCTTGACGATCGGCAGGATCGACATCAGCTCGGAAGTTTCGCCGGAATTGGAAATGGCGATGAAAGCGTCCTGCGCGGTCACCATGCCAAGGTCGCCGTGGGCGGCCTCGGCCGGATGCACGAACATCGCCGGCGTCCCGGTCGAGGCCAGGGTGGCGGCGATCTTGCGGCCGATATGGCCGGACTTGCCGATGCCGGACACCACCACGCGCCCGCCGCACTCGAGCAGCAGGGCGACGGCGCGACCGACGCTGTCGTCGCCGGCCAGGCGCGCGTGCACGGCGCGGATCGCGTCGGCCTCGATGTCGAGGGTCTCGCGGGCCATTTGCATGGCGCGTTCCGTGATGTTTCTGTCAAAAGCTTTCAGCATTGTTTTTTCATGGGTTACACTCATGGCGGAAGTATAAACGAATTGCGAAAGCAAAAAACTTGCCAGACGCAACAAACAACGAATTCACCCCCACGTCATACGGCAACGCATGTTTTCAGGACTTGAACTGACCCTCCTTTTACTCGGCAGCGCGGTCCTCGGCGTGGTCGCCTTCCGCATGATGCACTTGCCGCCGATGCTGGGTTACCTGGCGGTCGGCATCCTGATCGGCCCGCATTCGCTGGGCCTGGCCGACAACAGCGAAACCACCCAGCACCTGGCCGAATTCGGCGTGGTGTTCCTGATGTTTTCCATCGGCCTGGAATTCTCGCTGTCGCAGCTGATGGCGATGCGGCGCATCGTGTTCGGGCTGGGGATGGCGCAGGTGCTGCTGACGATCGCGGCCACCATGCTGTTCGGCTGGGTGATTTCGACCCAGCTGCCGGCCCCGTTCCGGCTGAACTGGCAGGCCTCGTTCGCCTTGGGCGGCGCGCTGGCGATGTCCTCGACCGCCATCGTGGTCAAGATGCTGACCGAGCGGCTGGAGCTGGAAAGCCAGCATGGCCGGCGCATCATCGGCATCCTGCTGTTCCAGGATCTGGCCGTGGTGCCGCTGCTGATCCTGATTCCGTCGCTGGGCAAACCGCCCGAGCAGTTGGCCGAAACCCTGGCCTGGGCCAGTTTCAAGGCGGTGATCGTGCTGGTGCTGCTGCTGTTCATCGGCCAGAAGATCATGCGCAAGTGGTTCAACGTCGTGGTCAAGCGGCGCTCGCAGGAGCTGTTCATGCTCAACCTGCTGATGATCACCCTGGGCGCGGCCTGGATCACCGAGCGCGCCGGCCTGTCGATGGCGCTGGGGGCCTTCGTGGCCGGCATGCTGATTTCCGAAACCCAGTACAAGCATCAGGTGGAAGAAGACATCAAGCCGTTCCGCGATGTGCTGCTCGGGCTGTTCTTCATCACCGTCGGCATGCTGCTCAACGTCGGCCTGGTGCTGGAGAACTGGTGGCTGGTGCTGGTACTGCTGTGCGGCCCGGTGCTGCTGAAATTCGCCCTGATCGCGCTGCTGGCCAAGCTGTTCGGCAGCAGCGACGGCGTGTCGATGCGCACCGGCCTGGCGCTGGCGCAGGCGGGCGAATTCGGCTTCGTGCTGCTCAACCTGTCGGCCGGCGCCAGGCTGCTCGACCCGTACATCATCCAGCTGGTGCTGGCCTCGATGGTGCTGTCGATGCTGGTGGCGCCGTTCATCATCTCGAAATCGGACCAGATCGTGCTGAAGATGGCCTCCAACGAATGGATGCTGCAGTCGCTCCAGCTGACCCAGATCGCCAGCCGCACCATGGCCACGCAAAAGCACGTGATCGTGGCCGGATTCGGGCGCAGCGGACAGTCGCTGGCGACCTTGCTGAGCGAGGAAAAGGTCGCCTACCAGGCGCTCGACCTGGACCCGGAGCGGGTGCAGGAGGCGCAGGCGGCCGGCGCGCAGGTGTCGTACGGCGACGCGGCGCGCCGCGAGAGCCTGATTGCGGCCGGTATTTACCGCGCCAGCGCGCTGGTGATCACGTATGCCAGCACGCCGTCGCAGCTGAAGGTGCTGCATCTGGTGCACGAACTGGCGCCGACCTTGCCGGTGATCGTGCGCAGTCATGACGATACCGACCTGGATCTATTGAAGAAGGCCGGGGCCACCGAGGTGGTGCCGGAGGCGCTGGAGGGCAGCCTGATGCTGGCCTCGCACGCGCTGGTGATGATGGGGGTGCCGCTGCGGCGCGTGGTGCACCGCGTGCAGACGGCGCGCGACGAGCGCTATGCTTCGCTGCGCGGCTACTTCCATGGCCTGTCGGATGCGGCGGACGATCCGGAACACATGTTCGTGCGGCTGCATTCGGTCACCCTGCGCGAGGATGCGCCGGCCATCGGCAAACGCATCGATGAACTGGGGCTGGGCAACGTGGGCGCCGAGGTCACCACGATCCGGCGCGGGCGCGAGCGGGTGGAAGTAACGCCCGTGACCGAGCTGGCGCAGGGCGATGTGGTGGTGCTGCGTGGATCGGCAGAGGCGGTGTCGAAGGCTGAGTCGTGTTTGCTTAGCTAGGTTGTCCCCGCGTTCCCGAGGACGACAGCGTCAGTCGAACGACACCACCCGGTTACGCCCCGCCTCCTTGGCGCGGTACAGCGCATGGTCGGCGTGCGCGACCAGTGCCTGCGCCACCCCTTCGATCGCGTGATCGCGTTCAAAATCATCCAGGGTGGCCACGCCGATCGACACCGATAGCGGCAGTTCGGCGCCGTGCGACAGCGTGAACGGCGTGCCGGCGATGCTGGCGCGGATGCGCTGCGCCACCATCGCGGCGCTGCCGGAATCGGCATCGATCAGCAGCACCACGAATTCTTCGCCACCGAAGCGGCCCAGCGCGTCCGACAGGCGCAGTTCGGCCTTGATGCGGCCGGCCACCTCGCGCAGCACTTCATCGCCGCCCTGATGGCCCACACTGTCGTTGACGCTCTTGAAATGGTCGATGTCGATGTACAGGCACGAAATGCGGTATGCCTGGCGCCTTGCCCGCGCAATCTCTTCCAGCAGGCGGCGGTCGATGTAGCGGCGGTTGTACACGCCGGTCAGCGAATCGGTCAGCCCGATGTACTTGAGCATCTCGTTACTGATGACGTTTTCCAGGCAGATCGCGATGATCGACGCCATGTGCTCGACGAAATCGGTCCCGAGCGCCGGCGTGAAGCGGCCGGCGTCGACGCTGCCCAGATTCAGGGTGCCGATCAGGCGCTTGTTGCGCAGCAGCGGCACCAGCGCGATGCTTTGCAGCCCGGCCGGCGGATTCGGGAAAAACGCTTGGTGCTGGACCGTGTGATACGGTCCCAGCATCGGTTTCGGCGGGCCGGTGAACTGTTCGTTCCTGGCCGGGACAAAGCCCAGGCTGCTGTCGGCGTCGACAAACATCAGATTCGGATAATCGTTGAAGTCCACGCCCAGCTTTTTCATCACGCTGTGGATGTCGGCGCCCTCGTCGACCAGGGTCAGGGTGACGACGTCGAGCTCGCAAATGACCGGCAGCCGGCTGAAAATCAGATTGATCAGCGTGGGAAAGCTGTCCGAGCCGACGATATCGAGGTCGAAGGCCTGGTGGCGGCACATGATGTCGTGGTTGCGCTCGGCCTGCTCGAGCAGATACGCCAGGCGCGCGCGCAGCGACTCGTTCTCTGCGGTCAGATCGCGCGATGTGGCGCCAGAATCATGCATTGTCCCGTCCCTTCCCTGTTTATCTTTTAATTTTTATTTTGATTTTCAGCAATTCCATCACCTTACGCCAACTCTCCACCGTTTGAAAATGAAAAGTCGCGAATTGTCGCATCGGTGCTAAAAGGCCAGCTTGAAAGGCACTTCCTGGCCCACCACCAGCCGTTCACCCTCGCCTTGGGTGACGATGCAGTTCATGCCGAAACATATCGCACCATCGAGGGCGGCCTTGGCGCGGTAGCTGCGCAGGATATCGAGCGGATCGGGGCCGCGGATGCCGGTGCCCTGGTCGACCGAGGGGATCGGACAGCGCGGACACGGTTTGACCGGCTTGAGCTCGGCGGCGCCGAAGCTGAAGCTGCCGACGTAGTCCTCTTCGAAGGCGTCAAGGCCATCGATGACGATATTCGGGCGGAAACGGTTCATCGGCAGCGGCAGGCGGCCGGCCGCGGCCAGTTTGCCGTTGAGGTCGGCCAGCGAAGCCGTGCCGGTCACAAGGATCGGGTAACCATCCGAAAACAAGGTCGGCGCCGCCACCCCGCCGGTCCATTTGGTGCTGGCAAAGCGGGTGGCGCTGGTGTGAAAACGCACCAGCCGGCACGGCGTGCCGATGGCGTTGGAAAACCAGGCCGCCGTCACATCGTCGCAGTCGTAGGCCGGATAGGTCTCGTCCCACAGCGTGACCTGCACCACGCGCTCGTCTTCCGGCGCGGGCAGGCCAAGCGCAATCTCCAGCCGCAACATGCCGGGGGCGCGCAGTTCCAGGGTGTCGGCTTTCAGCCGCGGTGCGATCAGGGCCATGCGCGGATGTTCGCGCTGGGTCAGGTATTTGCCTTGAGGATCGACCACCATCCATTCGCGGTCGTACACGGCATCGACCGACAGGCCGGCGCGCGTGAGCGTCGCTTCGAACACCGATATGCCGCCGCAGGACTTGATGGGATACAAAACCAGCTCTGATAATATTGCCATTGCCGCAAAACTACCTAATAAGAAACGCAGAAGTATGCCGTACTTTGGTGCGGAAGTCTCGAGCGTATCGGCAATAGTTTCCCGTGAAAAATATCAAGCTGCCGTTTCGATGGAAAGGTAGATTGGTCACTTGGCTTCCACCTCAAGGACAATCATGCCAGCACCCACTGCCCGCACGCTGCTGGCCGCCCTGGCCCTGCTAACCGGGAACTCCCACGCGGCCGCCGTCAAAAGCGCCCTGGACGACCAACGCTTCGGTCTGTTCGCGGCGGCGCAATTCATGACCGCCAGCGGACCTTGCCCGGACTGCCAGAGTATGCGCCAGGGCCGCTGGTACTTCAAGGATGATCTGGTGGCCGTGCCGCGCGGGGCCGATGCCGCCCTGCCCGGCCTGGTGTGGCTGGGTTCGCCGCAAATCCTGGAACAGGCCACGCTGCAGGGCGACGGCGCGCAATGGCGGGCGCCGGACGGCAGCAGCGGCAGTCTCAAGCTGGTTCCCAGGATCGCCGCCAACCGCTCGTACTGGAACGCCGCGACCACGCGCTTTTTTGGCCAGCGGCCGGTGCGCATGCGCGGCACTGTGGCAAAGGACGGCAGCTTCGTGGCGCGCACGGTGTGGCCGCGCGACTTCGTCATCGCACCGGGGCCGGTGCAGCGGCTCGATCAGCCCGGCGCCTTACAGAGATTTGTCCGCGCCGCCGGGGGCCAGTACGGCACCCGCGTGGTGTGGCAGCGCGCGCGCGGCGCGGCCGGGCGCTGGCAGGACAAGCCGGTGCTGGGCATCATGCTCAACGGCGCACAGGGCGACGACGACGAAGCCTTCGGCGGCCACTTTGCGATCGCCACCGGCCAGCTGGGCAAGGGCGGCGAGTGGTCGGACTGGATCGTCAATAATTTCTACAACCTCGATTCGGTCAGCGAGAAAGGCATCGTCGCCGCGCCGGTCCCGATGGACAACTACCTGATGGACCTGAACAGCGGCCAGCAGTACTACCGCCCTTCGACCATGCTGGTGGCAATTCTCAGCCAGCCGCGCACGGCGCAGGCGTATCAGGCCCGTGTGCAGCGCGTCTTCGAGCGCTTTTACCGGCACGAGTTCACCTACCGCCACGCCGGCGCCAACTGCGCCGGCATCAGCCTGGATGTGTTCAAGGAGCTGGGCTGGAACATTCCGCAGCGCGGCCCGACCAGCAGCCTGAAGGCGCTCGGCGCCTACGCCTACCTGGCCGGCAAGGACCTGAGCCTGACCAGCGGACGCAAGATCTACGACTATCTGACCGAAGAACAGGTGCGCCTGTATCCGGCGGTGGCGTTCGACGCGCTCGGCACCGACCTGCTGCAGCTGGTGGGCGCCGTGCCGGGCCCGGCGCGCGCCTTGAGCAGTTTCGAACGGCAGCTGCAAAGCGACATCGACGCTGTGGTGCTGGTCACCATTCCGCAGATCCCCTCGAGCCGCGCGATGGGATCGGCGCCAGTGTTCTCGTTCGATGAATTCATGCGGCGCACGCCGCCTGAGCGCGCGGACTGGAAAATCGTGCCGACCGCGGCGCGCCCCTTTCCCGCCGAGCTGCGCGAAGCGAGCAGCGTGATCGACGAATCGCCGTCGCCGGTACCGCTGCCGGTGGCCGGCATCGCGGCCGGGGGCATGTTCGGCGTGGGCGCTTTCATGCGCCGGCGCCGGCGCCGCATTGCCTAGGAGTCTGCGCGCCAGAGATTTTTTAGCTCAATGAAACTGGCGTTGCGTTGA
>CAMLIL010000067.1 GCA_946480015.1 uncultured Oxalobacteraceae bacterium
CGACTATAAGTGGACGAGCTTTGACATGCCGCTGCATATCGGACTGGGCAGCACCTGGAGCGAATTCGTCTACGGTCCGGAGCACCAGCGCACCCGCCAGATGCGCAGCGATGGCAGCATGGAGGTGTCTGCCGGTGGTCAGGTAACCGAAGCCAAGGCGGGCGGCGTGACGGTCAAGACCTACTGGCCGTATGGCGTCGGCCTGGACATCGATCAGCCGGACGGCACGACATCGCTCAATTGAATGCATGCGGACCGGCTCGGCAGCGTGGTGGGTATTACCGACGAGAGCGGTGTGCTCAAGGAAAAACTGGCCTACGATTCGTGGGGTAAGCGCCGTACACTGAACGGGCTGGCGATCGCGGGTTCGGTAACGCCGAACTGCATCGATGGGGTGGTCGACAACCGCGGGTTCACCGGGCACGAGATGCTTGACCAGCTTGATCTGGTGCATATGAATGGACGGGTGTACGATCCGCTGACGGCCAGGTTCCTCTCCGGTGACCCATTGGTGCAGGACCCGCTCAGAGCTCGATGCGCTGGGTGTGATCCACATGAACGGCAGGGTGTATGATCCAGCGATCGGCCGCTTCATTAGCGCCGATCCAAATGTGCCGTACCCTACCAATATCCAGTCGTTCAACCGGTATTCGTACACGCGGAACAACCCTTTAAGAGTGGTAAGTGATGAGCGAAAAATTTACGATAGGCGAGATTAAAAGTCTGATTGAGCGACTTCAACAGCATGCAATCTCAACGCAAGAATTTTGTACTTTGTTTGAGCGAATATGGAATTTACAATTTGAAAAAAAGAGTGTTCCACATAAGATATTTGAAACACTAGATTTTCTGTTCAATGAGGTTGTCCTGTTTAGTCCATTCCCCAGAGAGCAGTGGGGATATCCAAAGTATCGGGACGAAGCGGAAATTCTGGCCGCTGCTGCGAAGGCGCTTCTTTCAATAGTTCAACGAAGGTAGTGGGGTCAGGAAAAACATAACTTAACAGTTTTTCGTCTACGGCCCCGAACACCAGCGCGTTGGTGAACGCCCCAAAAAAGACCTTCAAGGACTACGAGCCCGGTTTCGTCCACGTTGACATCAAGTACCTGCCGCAGAAGGCAGATGAATCGTCGCGGCGCTATCTGTTCGTCGCAATCGACCGCGCTACGCGCTGGGTGTTCCTTCCGCAGCGCGCCATTAATGGCAAGACGTCAATCCAGGCACTCAAGGACTGGCAACAGCGCCGGCCAGAATTATTCGTCAAGCGAGTTTATGACCGGGCGGGATTAGACAGCAAACAAATCAGCGGGTCAATTCTCGTGAGCAGAGGCGGGTCAATTCCCGTGAGCGCCAAAGCTCAACGCAGCGTTGTATTTTCAATATTACGGATGTAAGCGGCCTGATCGTGACCGACATAGTTGCCAAGCGCTCGAGTGTAAATAGCGTCTGGAGAGGCTCCTGCTCCCAAACTCGCGCCTGCCTGATTTTTGTAATCCGCTAGGTGCTGCATACCAGCAAGCAGTTGGACGGCCGTGCTATTCTTCAAGTCGTTGCTGGACAATTTCACTCCGGAGCTGGTGGTCATTCCGGGTGTTGCCCACACCCCACCAGCAAGAATTCCGCTGGTCACTTGAAGCAAACCGATTGACGGCCCGCCCTGAGACCAGTTCCGATTGGCATCCCCCATCGTCGTCGGGTCGCCGTTAGATTCCACGCGATATTCCCGTTTTACTATTTCCGGATCCAAGCCGAATTTAGCCGCGTTTGCATCAATAAAGGCGTCATAATCCGCCTTGCTTTTCAATTGGCCGCCATTAGATTTAGCATCACGTAGCATGCTATCGGAAATATAATTTGTACCGACTTTATCCACGCGAACCTCCGATTCGGACAAGCTATACGTCCCGGTATGCACATTCCGTGGCATTGACGGCGCCTGTGTTGCTGGATCGGGTTTTTGCTCCGGCAGGGCGCCATCGCCGCCGTTTGACGGGGTGTTGCCGTTTTGCGCGCCGTGGCTGAGCTTTTTGTGGAGACTCGTGAGTATGCGATCGAGAAGTTTCTCATACTCGTTTTTGTGGAGCTTGTTGGCGTGCAGCTCCGTATTCAATTGCTTGATTTGGTCGAGCGCCAAGCGGAGCCAGGTATTGACTTGGATTGTATTGCCCATGGACTAACCCCTTACAAATAGATAATGATCGTGCAAAATAATGTGACACGTAGTGCAGTTTCTCTGACTTCATGCCCCAATCCGATTGGCGCGCGCAAGACCGGGTGAATGCGATCTTCCCGGGATATAGCGTAAAAGATCAGGCTTGCCAGGCTGCGTCAAAAAGCGAAGCCTTGCCCATGGCGCCGAAGCACAGCCGGGATCAATCGGTCAATATTTTCTGAATCTCCATTGATGATTCTCTTGCCATCATCGACGCATATTGATTGTAAATGTTCACACCCCGACCGGAATCGCCGGCAGAATGGGGCTCGCCAGTCCTTTGTGCGCCGCGCCAATCGCGCTTGCAATGTAGCGCCATGACGATGCCGCACGCTTGCGGCAAGTGTCGATGACGCTGGCGTTTACCCGCCTGGCAGCGCAGGGGCGCCATGCTGGCCGTGGTCGTCGGCGCAGGCTTGGCAGGTGGTGCAGCCGGCTGGACGCTGCGCGGCGGCCGGCATCGACGTGCCGACAGGGGCAGAGGCGGCCCACGGCGGCGTTGCGTACGCCATGGCCACATTGGCGCGCCAGGCCGCCCTCGCCAAGTTCGGAAAAATAAATGTACGGTGCCGTATACTTGTCCAAAAAGGTGGGGTATAGTGATTTCACTGCGCTTCCGGCAGGCCCGCACCGGGCGGTGCCGCGACGGATTGAACCAGTTATCGCTGCCGTCATTTTTTGTCCAGAAGGATATTTATGAAATCTCGCATCATCTCGCTCGCTGCAGTACTGTCTGTCACCGTTGGCGCCGCGTTCGCACAGGCTCCGGCTCCGGCCCCTGTGGCTAAACCGGCAGCGCAGACCTGTACCAAACAGAAGCTCAGCTCCGAGTCTCTCATCGCGGAGATCCTGGACAATGCGGACGCCAAGGCAGTGCTGATCAAGCATGTGCCGGTGATTAAGGACGACGACCAGATTGAAATGGCGCGTCCGATGTCGCTGCGCTCGATCCAGTCGTATGCAGAAGACCTATTCACCGACAAGGTTCTTGAGGCAATCGATGCGGACTTGGCGAAGTTGCCGCTTTGCCCTAAAGCCTAGTCGCTCCGACACGGCGGCAACCATGCGGATGCTGCGACAACGGTAGTCCCCGGCGCTGCCAGATCGAAGCGCTGTTTTGTGGGCGCCGCCTCGGGCGGCGCCCCTTTTTGCTATGATGGGCGCGAACTTCCCCTGGCTTGACCAGCCCTGGCGCCCGCGATCATGCAGGCGCTTGCACCTTATCGTTCCATGACAAAAATTCCCGCCTCAACCGTCACCGTCGCGACGCTGGAAGCCGCGCCCGCGGTCGAGCGCGTCAAACTGCGCGGCCGTCCGCGTAAGGAGCAGGAAGCGGTCATTGACGCCGACATCCTGGGCTCGGCGATCAGCCTGTTTGGCGAGATGGGCTTTGGCGGCACGTCCATGGAAGCAGTGGCGGCGCGCGCCGGCATTTCCAAGCGCACTCTCTATATGCGGTACCCGGACAAGAAGGCGCTGTTCAAAGCGGTCATCGACTCAATCGTCACCAATGCGCGTCAGCCGGATCCCCCTGCATTCGCAGACATGCCCGCATGCCTTGCCTTTCACCTCGAAAATTTTTTTCTCATCTGCGATGATCCGGGCATGCGCGTCATTTTCGCCATGTCAGAGAATTCCGTTCAAAGCTTGCCGGAATTGGCCAAGCTGGACCAGGAATTTACTCAGGAGCTCGGTGTCCGGCGTATTGCCGCGACGATTGCCGACACGGCTGACCGCGCCGGCTTGTGCGTACCTGACCCAGCGTTCTATGCCGCTGCCTTGCTCGATCTGGCCATGGCACATCACAAACGCGTTCGTACACTCATGCTCCCCGATGACGTGGCAAGAACGAAGGCAGTTGGCCAACGCATCGCCGCATTGTTGTTGGCCGGAATGCAGGCCGAAGCCGACGCTGCCATCGCCGCGCAAGGCCGGCGCGCGCGGGCTTGAACTACCGGCATGTTTCATTCGCGCGTAGCGTCCTGGCCAGCTTGCGCAAGCATTGGGTTTCGGCTCCGCAGTCTTTTTGGGGGGAGTGTTGAGGACCGGCTAGTGATGCATGCTGACAGGGGACATTGGGTCGACGATATCGACCTGGACACCTGCGCGGCGGAGCATGCTGCAAGCCTCGGTGGTGACATGGCAATCGGTAATGACGCGGCCGACCCGGCTTAATCCACACAGAATCAGACCGCCCGCATTGTTGAATTTTGAGCTGTCGGCCAGGACGATCAATTCGTCTGCTTCGGCGAGCAGGCGCAGCTGGGCCTTGATAAGGAAAGGATCGGTCTCGATCAGACCGAGCGCGCCAATGTCGCCGATGCCTGTGAACATCCGGGTACAGCTGGCGTACCCCGTGGCGTCGGCGTCAAACGGACTGTGAATAATGTTTTGGTCGCGATAGACGCATCCACCGGGAATGGTGATGTCATGCTCGCCACACTTCAGCAGATTCTCAGCCATTGCGAAAGAATTCGTCAGAATCTGCAGCCGCTTGTCGCCCAGGTAGTCGGCCATCATATAGGTCGTTGTTCCGGCCCCGATCGCGATTGCATCGCCGTCGCTGCACAGGGTGGCTGCGTGGCGGGCAATTGCGCGTTTGCTGGCAACCTGACACTGAAGACTGTCCACCCAGCGCATTGCTTCCAATGTGCGCGGCTTCTCGGCAATTATCTGGGCCGCCCCGCCCCGGGTGCGCTGGATCAGCTGGCATTTCACCAGATAGCTGATGTCCCGCCGGACGGTGGCAGGGGAGACACCCAGCCATCGTCCTAGTTGCTCGACACTTGCCTGCTGATGCGTATCGAGCAATGCAAGGAATGCGCTTCGTCTTTTCAAATCCATTGTCGCCTCCGCCAGCGGTCGTGGGCCGCAATTCCTCAGGAAAATGAACTGAACAGTCCAGTTCATATTTCAAGAGCGTAGGTTGTTGCAAACTGGAAGTCAAGTTAAACTGGACTCCTCTGTACATTTTTTGGGCGCGGCGGGATGAATAGTAGGGCGAAAATACGACAACAGATTCTGGATGCTGCGCTGGGCGTCTTCCGTGAGCTCGGGTTTGAACGCGCGACCATTGCCGATATTTCCCAACGGGCAGGCCGGTCGCGCGTCACGGTGTATAAGCACTTCGAGTCGAAAGAATCGCTATTTCTTGCGTGTATGCTTCCCCTGGTTGCTGCCGCACACGCGGAATTGCTCCAGTCCCTGGATGCAGTGCCGAAAAATGTCGCTGCCGAATTAATCGAATTCGGGAAGCGCACACTGCACTGGGCGTACTCAGACGAGGTGGCGGCATCGCGCCGCTTGGTGTTTTCAGAATCACATCGGTTCGATCTTGGACAGAAAGCGTATGTCAACGGCTATCTCCCAACCCTTGAGCGCGTCGAGTCGTACATTGACCGGGCCATGGCGGCCGATCTTTTGCGGCGTGACGATGCGCGGGCTGCGGCAGTCAATTTCACTGCCCTGCTCGAGGCGGAGCTTCTGCCTCAGCTCATCTTTTGCGTCTACCGCAGAGAAGATGAGCTGGACATCGATGCCAAGGCTGAGCGGGCAATCAATGCCTTCATCGCCATCTACGGCCGATCACCGCGCGAGCTCACATCGCGCCATCGAGGTCGCAACGTAAAGGGTACAGGAGCTTTATGAGGACAAAGAGCGCAAAGAAACGCCAGGAGATCGTGGAGGTCGCCGCGCAGCTATTCCGGGAGGTCGGCTATGAGCGCACGTCAATGGACGACATTCTGGCCCGGGTAGGGCGCTCGAAGGCCACGCTGTACAACTACTTTCCATCCAAGGAAACGCTATTTTTGGAAGTGGTCTTCGCCCCGATCGAGCAGGACCTGCAAGCGGTCTACAGCGTGCTGGACGGACCGCTGGACGATATCGTGGCGCTGCTGCTTGAATTCGGGCGACGCGCGCTGACACTGGCATTCCGGTCGGACGTGATGGCCGCGCAACGCTTGACGGTTACTGAAGGCAATCGGTTCGACATCGGCCCACGCGGCTACAAGCTGGCCTATCTGCCATCTTTGCAGCGGGTCGCCGGATTCATGAGCCGTGCCATGCAGGCTGGGTATTTGCGCCAGGCCGACCCGGTGGTGGCGGCACAGCAGTTGTCGGCCTTATTGGAGGCCGATTGGGTGCAACGCGTGCTCTACTGTGTGAACGATGTACAGGAAGAGGGGAATATTGAGGCAAATGTTCAGCGCGCTGTCGGCGCGTTTCTGGCGATCTATCGTTCCTAGCAACTTGCCATCGTAGCCTGTCGGCGAGGCGTCCCTTGGCCAACGGCCCTCGCCGTCGTTGTGCACTGCTGACCCCACTTACCAGGCCCAGCGGGCAGCCATGAACAGTGCGACGACCTGATCCGCTGCCTCCAGTGCCTCTTCCTCGGTCGGGCCCCGCGGAAACTCCTGAATATTCCAGCCCGCAACTGAGTTGACCAGGTGTCTTGCCACGGCAGCAGCGTTACGTACGGGGGCGTTGTCACGCTGGGCCGCTGCTTCGATATCGGCCTGGATGTCGGCGACATGATTCACGTGGCCTTCGTGCATGAGAAGCGCGACTGCGGGGAAGCGTTCGGACAGCACGAACGTCAGCCTTATAAATCCTTGCACCGCGGGCAAGCGCATCGCGAGTGCCATGGTGCGCATTTTGATGCGCAGCCGGATGCCGATATCGTCCGGCAGCGGTGGAAGTTCATTGAACGCATTCTCGGACCATTGCCGGATTTGATCTGTCACAACAGCCTCGAGCAATCCCTCTTTTGACGGGAAGCGCGAATACAGCGTTGTTTTGGATAACGGTATCGCGTTGGCGATGGCTTCCATCGTAACAACATCAAAGCCATCCCGAAGGAACATGCTTCCAGCGGTAGCCAAGATTTGCCCATCAAGCGATTGCGCCCGCGCAAGCGAAGGGCGGCCCCGCTTGCTGGGACGGGGAACTGCTGTTTGTTTCATATATGTCGCGATTCCGGCAATGGTCCATTGTCAAGTATGCCAAACACCTCGACGTCAGGTCAAACCTGACAGCTGGGCGTGAATTTCTCCGGTTGGCGCTGGTGCGCCGCGTGCCTCCAGCAGACCTCGATCATCGCCGCGCACGCATGCCTCAATGAATTTTGGACTGGCGTCCGTCGCTGCGAATGGCGTTCCCGTGTGGCCACAGGAGGCGTTCGTGCATCTCGACAAACCGAAAAAAACTTCCTAAATTGAACAATTTAGTCCATTTTATCACTTTATGGCCGACGCTGGCCGGTCCAGCCAGCCACCTTGAAGTGGGTGCGATGAGGCGGCAATACAACACCGATAATTGACACCAATTATCAAAATCGACTTAAAATGAACGCTAGCGTCCATTTAAGAGGCGCAGTTGGAGTCCGACGAGGGCCCGCTGTCAGCGGCGTTTTGCGGCTTGCTGTCACTACGTACTCTGCGAAGCCTTGCCTTTCGGCATCCTGCCCAAAATAAAAAACATAGACCGTGCTGTATTTGAGAATGCATCCCGGCCACGCATGTTCCTATTGGAGACACATCCATGAAAAGTTATTCTGGTATCAATCCCCACTGCGGTATCAAGTTGACGGCCTGCGCTGCTGCTCTGGCCCTTGCATTTCCTGCCGTCGCACAGGAAAAACCTGCCAAGCCCGGAGAAATCCAGGAAGTCGTCATCACCGCATCGAAGCGCAAGGAGAGCATTCAAAGCGTTGCCATGTCGGTTGATGCGGTCACTGCCGAAACGCTGCAAAAATTAAACGTCAATCAGTTCGCGGACGTCGAAAAGCTCAGCCCTGGACTGGTACTGAACGCGGCAGACGGCAGGGGACAGAATGTGTCCTTGCGCGGGGTAGCGTTTGATCCGGATACCGGTGCCGATCCCACTGTACAAATTTACTGGAACGAAACTCCGATTTCGACTTCCGATGCGTTTCGCAGCATGTTCGATATCGGGCGCATCGAAGTACTGCGTGGACCGCAAGGTACGCTGCGTGGACAGACTTCTCCTGCGGGTGCGATCACGGTAGCGACCCGACTGCCGGTCCTGGACTCCATCGAAGGCACCATCAGTCAAACCTGGGGCTCCAACCGGCTCTGGAATACCCAGGCGGCAGTCAATGTTCCCCTCATCGAGGGAAAGCTCGCCGTCCGTGTGGCTGGCGTCTACGATCGTAGCGAGAATGATGTCCACAATGTCGCGAATGGCCGCAGCAATGGTGACCGCGCGCGCGGCGGCCGCGTATCCGTGCTGTATCAACCGCTCGCGAACCTGGAACTCCAGCTGGTCCATCAACAGCTGACGGACCGGAACGTGAATTATCCGGTCGCTATCGGTGCGCCGGTCAGCGGACAGGCAAACGGGCTTCGCCTGACAGCCGATGATCGCCAATCCGTTGTCGAAGGAAACTATGATTTCTACAATCGGGCCAAGCTAACGTCGCTCAACGCGACGTGGAGTCTGGACGGCCATAAATTGAGCTACATTGGCGGCGCCCAGCAAGGAAAGGAAATCGATGACCGGGATCTTGATATCACCAACGTCCTCGCCGGTTTCAGCTATGGGCAACAGGTAAATATCACCAGCAGGCAGCGTACGCACGAATTGCGTTTCGAGTCGACCGGTGACCGCGCCTGGAACTATATGGTGGGGATGTACTACTCGAAAACGAAAGGCGACTCCAGCTTCTCGCAGCCGTATGCCTATTTCTACCCGGTACCTTACGGCCCGCCAATGTTTGTGCCGATCAAAGGGTTCAGCGCCCCCGGGACCTTCGGCCGGAGTACCGCCCTGTTCACCGACCATCGATTTGCCGTGACAAACAACGACACGATCGAGGTTGGCGCAAGGCTGCAGAAAAACCGGGCTTACTCGCAACAGTATCTGGATGTCTTTGGTGAAGTGTCGGCGTCACTGCCCGAACAGTTGGCCACTCAAGACACCAGGCACTGGACGGGCTCGGCCAGCTATAAGCGCACTTTTAACAAAAATCTCATGGCCTACCTGAGTTATGCGGGCGGTTACCGTCCAGGGGGCGCTGTAGGTTTCGTGACCGCGCCAGGACTGGACCCGAGTTTTATCACCTATAAGCCGGAAAAAACCAATTCCATCGAATTGGGCATGAAATCAACATGGCTCGATCGTAGGCTGACGTTGAACGCCAACATCTTCCAGCAAGAGGTCAAGGACTATATCGCGCGGGCTAACGGTGTCAGCGTGAGAACCACTGCGGTGGCAGGAGAGCCTGCGGGACCTGGTCCGGGTGGGACTTATCCCGCCGACATAGGGACAGGGGGGATCAATCTGAACACCAATGGCGACGTGATTGTGCGCGGGCTGGAAGCGACAGCGATCTGGAGCATCCTGCCAAACTGGCGCGCGCAACTCGCTGTCAGCTATGTCAATGCACATTATGACAACGCGTTGCTCTACTGCAGCGACAGTAACAACGATGGCATCCCCGATATCGGCGACCATGTGCAACCCGGTCGCCAGGTATCGCTTTGCCCCAGCAATCGCCCGCTTGCCGACATGTATGGAAACGAGGCAGGAAAGCTCAGTCTGACCCTTCAGTCGGAATACTCGCGTGAATTGGGCAACACCGAGGGCTTCGTACGAGGCCTGGTCCGTTACGCTGCGCCGGGACATAACGTTGCGTTGAACAAGGATATTGCCTCGTTTACACCGCTCGATATCTATGTGGGCTTGCGCGATCCGGGCCTGCGATGGGAGGTGAGTTTATGGAGCCAGAACGTGTTCAATCGTTCCGTCGATCGTGGCGCCACCCCCAGTTTCCAGGGTGGGCTTAGCGGCGGATACATGCGTGTCGCAACCCCGGAGCAGCGCAAAGTGGGCGTAACGCTGCGCTACAACTTCGATAGTTGAGCGCTTGCTGCGTCGTTCGCCCGCATCACCCGGAACACGCCGCGGGCGGCGTGTAGCACTCGTTGCCAGCAAATGCAGCCTGAGCGCGGCACGGCCCGGCGTGCGGATGCGGGCGCCATTCCTGCCGAATGTCTTATATCGGAGAGCAATTGAACAGCATTCTTTACTCATACGTGGCCAGGACATGGCGGGTCTTGCGCTTGCTTGCCGCCGGCGTGCTCCTGGTGCTGGCGATACCATGTTCCTTGGCGAAGGCCGATGGACCGGTGTGGATCACCCATCCTGACCTTCCGAATACCGCATCGGTCGTCCTGCATTTTCGATCCGCAATGCAATTGGCCGACGCCCCCGGTGCATTCTGGGTGAACGTCAGTGCAGACAATCGCTATGTTCTATATGTGAATGGACAGCGCGCCTCGAGCGGCCCGTCGGTGAGCGACCTGGCGCACTGGCGCTATCGGCGCATCGATATCGCCCCCTATCTGCGTGTGGGGACGAACGATATCGCAGCTGTTGTGTGGAACTTTTCCGTCCCGTCGGGGCCGATGGCGCAAATCAGTGCACGCACCGGCTTCTATTTCAAAGCGGAGGATGAGCGCTACGCGATGCTGAACAGCGGGCCCGGCTGGAAGGTCCGCCTCGATCGCGGACACAGGTCGGCATCGGGCATGGGGCAGATTAATAAACAGTTCAAGGGCCTCTACTATGTTGCCGCGTCGCCGGAGACGATCGACGCGGCGATGGCGGACTGGGACTGGGCCACGGGGGACATGGCAGGAGACGAAGGATGGCGCACGGCGGTTGCTGCCGTCGAGTCATCACAGCGGCTGCCCTGGACCCTGACCCCGGATCCCTTGCCGGAAATGGCTTACCGAAAAATTGAACCCGCCAAGGTCATGCGAACCGATCTTCCGTCCGGGCGGGATTTTCCCCACGGTGCGGTCAGCGTTCCGCCGCGCAGCCGGGTCAAACTGCTGCTGGACCAGGGCAGGATGGTAGCGGCCTATCCTGCGTTGTCAGTGGCCGGAGGCAAGGGCGCTGTTATCAACATGACCTATTCGGAGGCGCTTTATGACGCTGAGGGAAGAAAGGGCGTGCGCGATGAAGTGGGGGATCGTGTCAGCAAAGGCATGTATGACGCCTTCGTCGCCGATGGCCAGGCAAGGGTGTTTGCACCATTGCGCTGGCGTGTCTGGCGGTTCATCGAGCTGGACGTGCAAACCGCGGATGCGCCGCTGATCCTGCAAGGGCTGACGGCTCATGAGACCGGTTATCCCTTCGAGCAGATTGCCAGGTTCCACTCGAACGACCATGCACTCAACCAGATCTGGGACATCGGCTGGCGCACTGCCCGCATTGATGCACATGACACCTATATGGATTCGGCCTACTGGGAGCAGCTCCAGTATGTCGGCGATACACGCTTGCAGATGCTCATTTCGTATGCGGTATCGGGCGACGACCGCCTCGCGGTGAATGCCATCGACATGATCGGCTGGTCAAATCGAGAGGGCGGCCTGACCGAGGGCGCCTATCCCACGCGGGGGCGCAATGTGATCGCGCCGTTTTCCTTGATCTGGATCGCGATGCTGGACGACTATTATCAGCGACGACGGGATACGGCCGTTATCGAACGCAATCTACCGCGCGCCCGGCAGGTATTGTCCTGGTATGAAAAATACCTCGGGCCTTCGAAGCTCCTGAGTAAGAATCCAACCTGGAATTTCGTCGACTGGATCGGTCAGACTTCGACCCAGCGGGATGTGTTTCCGAGCTATGACAAGAATGGCGAATCCTGCCTGACGACGCTGTTCTACCTGGGCGCATTGCAGCAGATGGCACGCATGGAGCATGCTTTGGGCGACCCCGGCCTGGGCGCGCGCGACGCGGCCCTCGCAGACGAAATAAAAGCTGCCGTGCGCGCAAAATGCTGGAGTGCCGCACGCGGTCTGATCGCGGATGACCCCTCGCTGGCCATCTTCTCGCAGCACGGCAATGCGCTGGCAATCCTGTATGGCGTCGTCCCGGATCAGGACGCGAGCGCCATCATTGGACGCATCACGACGAAGCACGGTATTGCGGCGCCCGCGGGCGTGATCCCCACCAGTTACTACTTTTCCTGGTACCTGGCCCAGGCGGTCGCCCGCACCGAGCGGGCCGCCGACTATCTGGCGCTGCTCGACACCTGGCGCGACCTGCTGTCACTGAACTTTACGACCTGGCCCGAAGAGCCGGGAAACACGCGCTCTGACACGCATGCCTGGAGCGGACATCCGACTGCGGACTTACTCGAGATCGTCGCTGGCGTGGCGCCCGTGGCGCCTGGGTATGCGCGGGCAAGAATCGCCCCGCATCTCGGGAAGCTTACTGCGCTTGACGCAGTTGTGCAGACGCCGGCCGGTCCAGTTGCCGTGACGTACCGCATCGCACGAGGCAAGCTGACCGCGACAATCGTCAAGCCGGAAGAATTGCCCTCCGTGTTTATCTGGCGTGGGCGCCAGTATCCCCTGACGCGTGCGCGAACAAAGCTGGTGCTGCCTCGATAGCGCTCCCTGCGCAAGTGCGCGGCTGCGGTGACGCGTACTTGCAGGTGCCCGTGGTTGGAATGGCGGCGATTACATCTACATCATCAAGAGCAACTGAAGGAGACATCGGATGCGTTTCAACCGTAGGGACTTTCTGTCATCGATTACCGCGCTGGCAGGCGTGGCAGTGCTACCGGCGCAGGCGAAGCAGCACGCAGCTACGTTTCAACAAGTTTTCCAGTATCCGCCGTCCCAGGCCAAGCCATGGGTGCGCTGGTGGTGGCCAGGCGGCGCGGTGAGTGGCGACGAACTACGCCGCGAGATACAGGTGCTGAACCAGGCTGGCTTCGGCGGTGCCGAGATCCAGGCATTCAACCCGGCGATTCCCAAGCTGACTAAAGACGAGCGAACGCGCGTTCACGACTACGCTAACGCCACGTTCTTTGCACACCTGAAAATCTGTGGCGATGCGGCGGCCGAGCGCGGCATGCGGATCGACAGCACGTTTGGCTCTGCCTGGCCCTCCGGTGGCGGTTTCGCCATCACGCCGGAGTTGGCCTTACTCGAGTTGACGCCAGCATTGACCAGCGTGCGCGCCCCGCTGAATGGCCCTATCCGCCTAAATGTTCCAGGCAATACACGTAAATTTGGCGCGCTGTCGGCGTTTGACGCACGCAACAAGGATCCGCGCGCCCAGGACTGGCGGGACAGGTTGGCAGCGCGACAAAAACTGGTCGCCGTGGTCGCGGTCAAGGGGACTGCGCCGGCGCTGGAGAACAACAAGAACTATCGTTCCGCAGTCGTCAAGGCGGCGGGAAGCGTTGACACTCCCGGCGGGATTGTCGTCACCGACAAGCTCCGTGCGGACGGCGTGCTCGACTGGATTCCGCCCGCTGACGGCGACTGGCAGATCGTCGTTTTCAAGCAGTTCGCCGTCGACAGCTCTGTGATGGCCGGCGCCGGCGAGGGGCCCCAGCTGGTTCTCGACCACTTCAATCGCGCCGCGTTCGACGCCCATGCGCAACGGGTAGGCGCGCCCTTGGCCCCCGGAGGCAAACCGCAACGGGGCCTGCGCGCCACCTTCGTCGACAGTCTGGAGCTGATGCCGGACATGTACTGGTCCGCCGACCTGCTGGCGCAGTTCCAGAGCCGCCGTGGCTACGACCTGACACCGTATTTGCCGCTGCTGCTACAGCCGGGCTGGATGGAGGCCTGGAAGGCACGCACCTCGCTGCCGTATTTCGACGCTGGCGACACCGGCGAGCGAATCCGGGCCGATTACCGGCTGACGCTGTCCGAACTTCTGAACGAGAATTTCTGGAAGCCATTTATCGAATGGAACCGTCGCCACGGCCTGTCGTCACGCATTCAGGCCCACGGCGGCCCAAGCGACCTGTTGCAATCCTATGGGATGGCCGACGTTCCCGAAACAGAGGATCTGGAATCGGGGGGCGATACCCATTTCATGCGGCTCGCGCGCGCCGCGGCCAATTTGTACGGCCGGGAGCTGGTGGGATGCGAGAGCCTGTGCTGGCCTGCAAAACCGTTTGAAATTACGCCCGCGCAGTGGCAGGCGAGGGTGAATCTGCTGTTCGCAAGCGGCGTCAACGCCATCGTCGTGCACGGGTTTCCCTACGCCTTGCATCAGGATGCGTGGCCGGGCTGGTTTCCATTCGCGCCGAGCCCCTTTCTTGCGGGGTTCAGCAGCATGATCAACGAAGCGAACCCGCTATGGGACGCGATCGCTACGCTTAACAGCTACGTTACCCGCGTCCAGTCGATTATGCAGGGCGGCCGCAACGTCGTTCCGGTAGCGGTCTACCTCGGCGAGATTGGTTACTTCCATGGTATTGAGCCGACAGCGACCACCGATCTGTTGGAAGAGCTGCTTCACCAGGGTTACGACTATGACCGGATTAACGATGACTGCATCTTGAAGGGCAGCGTCTCTGCTGGTTGCTTGCAAACGTCTGGCGGTGCGCGTTATCGCGCCCTGATCCTGCCAAGCCGTGCCGGCTTGCGCGCCAATACAGCGGCACAGCTGGAGCGGCTTGCATCCAAGGGGCTCAGGATTTTCTATGTTGACCGTCCGCCGTCGCGCGACGAGGGCAATGTCGATCGTGAGCGACTGGACGGAGTGACCCGACGGGCGGTACAAGCCACCCTGGACGCCGGCGCCCGCATCGTCGATGCAGCGGCGCTTGCCGCGGCATTGCGCGCTGAGGGCATTCCGGCGAACCTGACCTTTATCAGTGCTCCCTGCCTGTTCGTTGAAAAGGAACTTGGCGGCCGCTCCGCGTATTTCCTGCATAACCCAAGGCAGGAAGCCGTCAACGTTGCTTTCACTACCCGTGCCGCTGGCAATCCCGAACTCTGGAACGCGTTCGATGGGACCCGGACAGGCCTGAAGTCGGTCCGTACGAAGGGGCAGACCGAGATCCGCCTCGACATCGGCGCTGGCGCTGCGGCCTTGATCGTCTTCACGAATGAACGTTTGCTGGCCGCCTCGTCGTGGACAGCGGTCGATGCCGCTGATGTGAGCGAGCGGCGCTGGACACTGGCGGTGCAAGGCCACAAGCACGCCGGCAAGCCGTTCCAGCAGACCCTGACGCTCGACCGTTTGCAGGACTGGAGCGAGATCGAAGGATTGGACGACCTGTCGGGGCAGGTCGTCTACAGCGCCGATGTGACGCTTGCCCCTTCCTGGATGAAGCCTGGCGCGGGTCTTTTTCTCGACCTCGGCAGCGTCCATGACATGGCGAAAATTTCGGTGAACGGCCAGCATCTGGGAACCCTGATTGCGCCGCCGTTTCAGCTCGACATCGGCAAGGCGCTGCGCGCCGGCGTCAATCGACTGGCGATAACGGTCAGCAACAGTCCAAATAACGCCATGGTGGATTCGAAATTGCCTGGTCTCAAGGATCTCAAGCCGAAACCCGCAGGCCTGCTGGGACCCGTAAAAATTATTCTTAAACACAAGAAGGTGGATTGATGGACAAGAAGATGTTTGGACTGGTCCCGGCAGTTGTACTGCTGCTTGCCGCGCAAGGTGTGGCCGCGCAGGCCTCGGATCAGAGCATCGATAGCCGGGCGGCATCGATTACCGACAAGCTCACGCCGGATGAACAGCTCAGCCTGTTGAAAAGCGCGTTCCTGACCTTCCAGAAAAAAAACTTGCCGGCCGATTCTGTCATTGGCGCGGGCTACATTCCCGGTATCGAGCGGGTCGGCATGCCATCATTGCGCGAGTCGGACGCCGGAATCGGCGTCGCCAATATCCTCAACATGCGCGTCGATGATGTCGCCACCGCCTTGCCCTCCGGGCTGGCGACGGCGGCGAGCTGGGATCCAGCCCTGGCTTTCCAAGGCGGCGCGATGATCGGTGGCGAGGCGCGGGCGAAGGGATTCAATGTCCTGCTGGCCGGTGGCGTCAACCTTGTGCGCGACGGACGTAACGGCCGGAATTTCGAGTACGTCGGCGAAGACCCGCTACTGTCCGGCATCATGGCCGGCAATGCCATCGCCGGGGTCCAGAGCAATCACATCCTGTCGACCATCAAGCATTTTGCGATGAACAATCAGGAGACTGGCCGCAACGTCCTGAACGCAAAAATCGGCGAGGCGGCGATGCGTGAATCGGATCTGCTGGCGTTCCAGATCGCGATCGAAATCGGTAAGCCGGCAGCGGTCATGTGCGGCTATAACAAGGTCAATGGGGTATATGCCTGCGAAAACGACTTCCTGTTGAACCGTGTTCTCAAAGGCGACTGGAAGTACCCGGGCTGGGTCCAGTCGGACTGGGGGGCCGTGCATAGCACGGTAGCTGCCGCGATGGGCGGTCTGGACCACCAGTCAGGCTATACCCTTGACCGCAAGCCTTTTTTTGGCACGCTCCTCAAGGATGCCGTTGCCAAGGGCGAGGTACCGGTTGAACGGCTGCGCGACATGAGCTACCGGGTGGTGCGCAGTGTCGTCGCTACCGGCCTGCTCGACAACCCTGTCTCCCCGGTCAGACAGACTGTCGACTACGAAGCGAACGCGGCGATCAGTGAGCGCGCCGCGGCCGCAGGTATCGTGCTGCTGAAAAATTCCAGGGATCTGCTTCCCATCGCGCCCCGTGTCAAATCGATCGCGGTGATCGGCGCCCACGCCGATATTGGCGTGCTCTCTGGCGGAGGTTCGTCCCAAGTGCGTCCGGTCGGTGGGCCCGCCCTGGAACTGAAGCCTACCGGCATTGCCTCCGCGTTCGCCCGCATTACGTACTTTCCTTCCTCGCCGGTCGAAGCGCTGCGCACCCGGTTTCCAAATGCAACAGTGAGCTTTGCAAGCGGAGAGGATATTGCGTCTGCCGCTGAGCTCGCCAAAGCGGCCGAACTGGTCATTGTCTTCGCCGACCAGTGGAGCACGGAAAGTGAAGACGTTGCGGACCTGAAGCTTCCAGGCAAGCAGGACGAACTTATCCAAACGGTAGCGTCAGCGAACCGGCGTACAGTGGTCGTGCTGGAAACCGGAGGTCCTGTGCTCATGCCGTGGAAGGACCGGGTCGCGGCAATCATGGAGGCGTGGTATCCAGGTTCGGCTGGCGGCAAGGCAATCGTCGGCGTGCTGGCGGGAGACGTCGATGCGTCAGGACGCCTTCCGCTGACCTTCCCCCAGAGCGAAGCGCAGCTGCCGCGTCCAGCTATTCCGGGCATGTCGGCGAAAACCAGCTCGAACGGTGTGGTGACCTATGGCCTGACATCGGGACTTAAAGCGTTTGATGTCGATTACGATATTGAAGGCGCCGATGTGGGCTACCGGTGGTTTCAGCGGGAAAACACCAAGCCTTTGTTTCCGTTCGGGTTTGGCCTTTCCTACACTAAATTTGCTTACGAACGGGCTGCATTGGGTGGGAAAGACGGGCTGACGCTGACGCTTACGGTAAGAAATATCGGTAAGCGAGCAGGTACGGACACGCCGCAAGTGTATGCCACCGTCGCCGGTCGCGATGGCAGGAGGATCGCGCGTCTGGTCGGCTGGGGGAGAGTGACCTTGCAAGCGGGGGAATCACGCGTGGTCAAGGTACATATGGAGCCAAGGGCGCTGGCCAACTTCGACACCGAAGGGCAGCAGTGGAAGATTGCTGGCGGCCGCTACGAGCTTGCCGTCGCGCGCTCGTCAAACGCGCCGGTCCTGCGCCTTCACCTCGACCTGAAAGCCAGCACGATGGCACCTTAGAAGCCGGGGGGCTCACCGGTCAGGGGCGCTGTACTGGCTCGTCTGCATCGCGCGCGCACGAGTAAAGCGCAAGCCAGTTCCGAGGGCCTGATAGCGCAGGCTATGTCTTTGAGTAATTGTGCACCGTTCCACGTCCGGGTTAGTCCGGTTCGCGTCGTTACCGTTGGAGATATTTTGTCGACAATCACATTACGGGTGAACGCTGTCAGTCATCGGCAGCGGTACGCCGGCCTCACCGAGGCCGGCCGCACGGTTGGCGGCACCGAGTGGATCATCGTCGAGCAGGAAGACAACCCGAACGGCATGGGTGAACTGGAGGCGCTCGCGGCCTCGCTGCGCGGCCTGAAGACCATTCTTGCCAGTACATCCCATTCTCCACCCACTCCAGGAAACTGATTCATGACCGCTACCAATTCGCAGCAGATTCGCTGCGCCGCGCTGCTCGTTGCCGCTTGCCTGTTTGCGCTCCCCGCCGCCAAGGCAGCCAGCAGGAAGCCGGCCGCCGCCGCCAGCTACCCGGTACCGCATCTCGCGCAAAAGGACGGCAAGTTCGCCTTGATGGTCGACGGCGCGCCGTTCCTGATCCTCGCCGGACAGGCCAATAACTCGAGCAATTACGAAGCGGTCCTGCCGAAGGTGTGGCCGGCGATTGCCGACATGAAGGCCAACACGCTCGTCATGCCGGTGGCCTGGGAGCAGATCGAGCCGGTGGAAGGCAGGTTCGATTTCAGCTTTGTCGACACGCTGGTCAAGCAGGCCCGCGCGCACAATGTGCGCCTCGGCCTGCTGTGGTTCGGCACGTGGAAGAACACCAATCCCAACTATGCGCCGGCCTGGGTCAAGCTCGACAACAAGCGCTTTCCCCGGCTGATCAAGAAGAACGGTACGACCTCGAACGCCCTGTCGCCGCATTACCAGAGCACGCTCGATGCCGACACCAAGGCATACTCGGCCCTCATGCGCCACATCAAGGCGATCGATGGGGACAAGCACACCGTCATCATCATGCAGCCTCAAAACGAGGCGGGCGTGTTCGGCAGCCTGCGCGATTATTCGCCCACCGCGACGGCGCTGATGAATCAGCCGGTACCGCAAGCGCTGCTGGCACGCATGAACAAGCAGCCGGGCAACTGGACGGAGGTGTTCGGCGCCGATGCGGACGAATTCTTCCACGCCTGGTCGATTGCCTCGTATATCGACCACGTCGCCGCGGCCGGCAAAGCCATTTATCCCTTGCCCACTTACGTCAACGGCTCGCTGCGCGACCCCGATCCGGCCAAGCCTGCGATGGCCGGCGTGTACTATGGCAGCGGCGGGCCCAGCTGGAACGTGATCGACATCTACAAGGTAGCCGCGCCCCATATCGATTTTCTCGCGCCCGACATTTATTCGTCCGAATCGGCGTCGTACGAGGCCACCGTCAAGCATTACCAGCGGCCCGACAATGCCCTCTACATCGCCGAAATGGGCAGCAAACCGGTGTTTGCGCGCTACATATTCTCCGTGCTCGGCCAGGGCGGCATTGGCTTCGATCCTTTCGGCTTCGACTACACCGGCTACAGCAATTACCCGCTCGGTGCACCGTACTGGAGTCCCGAGGACGTCAAGCCGTTCGCGCGGGTGTACGGCTTGTTCGCGCCGATGGCGCGCGAATGGGCCAGGCTGAGTTTCGAGTCGGAAGTGCGCGGCGTGTCCGAACCGGACGATCACAGCGCGCAGGAACTCGATCTGGGCCCGGACTGGAGCGCCAGGGTCACCTACCGGCAATGGCAGATCGGAGAGAGCATCTGGCTCCGGAAAAAAGATGACTTGCCAAAAGGCTCGGACGTTCCTGGTGGCGGAGTGGCCGTCGCCAAGCTGGGCGACAACGAATATCTGGTGACGGGCCAGAACGCCCGCCTGACCTTTGGCCTGGGCAAAGGCATCAAGGGCCGCGGCATGATTTTCGAGCGTGTCGAAGAAGGCCAGTACGTGAAGGGCAAATGGGTGATGTCGCGCGTGTGGAATGGCGATCAGACCGACTATGGCCTGAATTTCACCGAGGTGCCGGTGGTGCTGAAAGTCCGCCTCGCGACCTACCAGCACTGAACGGCGCAAGCCGTCCTCCGTTCGGCCTGGTGATCGCGGACGGTCCGCTGGAGATGGCCACGCACGCCGATTTTTCTTGAATTAGGTTTCACGTTAAACTAAAATTGTTTTACGTTAAACAAGAGCCGATGCGAATGCCCAAAAGTGGAGGGGACGCAGCCCGCTTTTTCTGGCTTTTACACAAAAAATCGCATAAAAGAAAGATCTCAAAAAATATGAAGAAAAATTCCGTTTATTGGCTGCGTTTGTCGAGCTGGTTGTTTTCCGCACTCCTGCTCGCCGCTTGCGGTGGTGCCGGCACAAGCCATGCCGTACCCGTTCCCCCTGCCGATCCCACCCCTGTGGCAGCGGCCACGCCCTTGCCCGACTACATCGAAAGCGGGGGCCTCAAGGGTGCCCTTGGCGTGCATGATCCGGTGATGATCAAGGGCGGCGATACCTACTACGTGTTGGGCACCGGCACCGGCATCAAGACCTCGAAGGACATGGTCACCTGGAACAGCGCCGGCGCCGTTTTCGGAGATGGCTTCAAGCTCGACTGGTGGAGCCGTGACATCCCGCAAGGAGCCCAGATCTGGGCACCCGATATCTCCTGGCGCGATGGCAAATACTGGATGTACTACTCGGTATCGGCCTGGATGAACTTCAATTCCAGCATCGGACTGGCCACCAATACCACCCTCGATCCAAGCGATCCGGCCTACAAATGGGAAGACCAGGGCCAGGTAATCTCGTTCAAGAATGGCGGCGAAGGCGTCAACGTCATCGACCCGAACGTCTTCGTCGACAAGGACGGCAAGGTCTACCTGCTGTACGGTTCCTACAAAGCCGGATTGCGGATGGTCGAACTCGATCGAAAAACCGGCAAGCTGCTGTCCGAAACTCCCACGCCGACAATTCTCACCAAGTCGCTCGGCGAAGGCGTCTTCCTGATCAAGGACCCGCAGTACTACTATATCTTTGCCTCGCGCGGCATCTGCTGCAGCGGCGGGGCCAGCACCTACCAGATCGTGATCGGCCGCTCCAAAACTATCACGGGGCCCTACCTGACCAAGGATGGCGGCAGCTGGGTCGACGACAAATATTCGGTGCTGCTGGCGGGCGACGAGACCGAGCCTGGCCGCGGCCATAACGGCATCTTCTCGGAAGGCGATACCACTTACCTGGTCTATCACGCCTACACCAAGGCTTTCAATTACCACTCGCTGCTCAACATCAAGCCGCTCTACATGGGCGCCGATGGCTGGCCGACGCTCGAGCCGACCAAGAACAAGTTCGAGATGGACGCGTTCGAACAGAAGGTCTTCGCGGGCAAGTAAGGATTCCCGACGACCTGTGTGCCCTTAACCATTCAAAGTAATGAAGCCGCCATCAATTGGATAATCGGTACCCGTAATGAAGGCCGCCTCATCGCTGCACAAATACAGTGCCAGCGCGGCCACTTCTTCCGGTTTTGCCATGCGGCCGATAGGTTGGGTCTTGGACAGCTGCGCAAACATCTCGGCTTCCTTGCCGGGATAGTTTCTTGACAGGAAACCGTCCACGAACGGCGTGTGCACCCGCCCCGGCGAGATGGAATTGCAGCGGATCCCATCCTGCAGGTAGTCCTTGGCGACCGACAGCGTCATCGCCATGACCGCCCCCTTGGCGGTCGAGTAGGCGAAACGGTCGTTGATGCCCACCCAGGCCGCAACCGAGGCCATGTTGACGATGATGCCGCCGCCCTTCGCGCGCAACTGCGGGATGCCTGCGTGCAGGCAGTTGTAAACACCTTTGATGTTGACGTTGATGACGCGGTCGAAGTCCTCTTCGCTCGTGCTGTCGGCCTTGCCGACGTGGGCAATGCCCGCATTGTTGATCAGGATGTCGAGCGGGCCGATTTCCGCAAAGCGCGCGCTCACCTCCGCCTGGCGCGTGACGTCGCAGGGGTGAACGGACACCACGCCGCCCTGCGCGCGAATGTCGTCGACCACCTCTGCGCACGCCGCATCATTGATGTCCAGAATGTGGACTGCGGCGCCTTGCCGTGCGAATAGCGTGGCGATGGCTTTGCCGATGCCACTACCGCCGCCCGTGATCACGGCTCTTTTGTTATTCAGTTCAAACATGTTTCAGGACTCCTATTGAGAAAGTTGGCTGCGCTGACGTCGCGGCTGTCGCGAAGGTCCGCCCGCGCAAACCAGGCAATGACGAGGAAACACAGCAGAGGCACGGCGTACCCGAACTGCACATTGTGCGTCAGATCGCTGACCGCACCGAACAGCGGCGGCAGCAGCGCACCGCCGACGATCGACATAATGATCAGACTGCTTCCCATTTCGGTGTGGGCGCCGGCGCCGCGGATCCCCAGCGAGAAAATGGTCGGGAACATGATCGACATGAAGAATGCAATGCCGATCACGGCCGCGATGCTGGCGATTCCTTGCGCGAGCATCGCCACCGCCGCCAGCGCGGCGCAGGTCAGCGCATAGGTCAACAGCAGCCGTGCCGGGTCCACTCTGCGCATCAGGCCGGTGCCGGCGAAGCGGCCGAGCATGAACGCCATGCCGCAGCCCCACCCCAGGTAATCGGCCGCGGTCACCTGTGATACCCCGGCCGCCTTGCTGGCAAACAGGATGAAGAAGCTGAACACGCAGACCTGCGCGCCGACATAGAAGAACTGCGCAATGACGGCGCGGCGGATGGATGGGATCCGCAGCACTTGACGAATCGAGCTGCCGGCCGCTTCGCTGCTCGACTTGCCCTCGCCAGCAAGCTCGGGCAACTTGATGAAATAGAACACGACCGCGATCGCCAGGATGATCAGCCCCAGCACCGTGTAAGGTCCTTTCACGCTGGCCGCTTCGGCTGCAAGCGCCGCCTGGCGCGCCGCGGCGGACATGGCGGCCAGTTGTTGTTCGCTCGTCCCTTCCACCAGAATCACCCGCGCGCCAATGATGGGCGCCAGCGTCGCTGCCAACCCGTTGAATGATTGGGCCAGGTTGATCCTTTGGGTGGCCCGTTCCGGCTTGCCCAGCAAGGACACATACGGGTTGGCCGCCGTCTCGAGGATCGTCAGGCCGCAGGCGATGATGAACAGCGCCCCCAGGAACACTGCGTACTGCTGCGTATTCGCTGCAGGAATGAAGAGCAGGGAGCCGGTGGCGAACAACAGCAGACCGAACAGGATCGTTTTTTTGTAACCGGCCCTACGGATCAACAGGCCCGCCGGCAGCGCCATCAGGAAGTACGCGATGAACACCGCCGAATCCACCAATGAGGACTGCAGCACCGACAGGCTGAACGATCGCCTCAGGTGAGGGATGAGGATCGGGTCGAGGTTGTGGACGAACCCCCACATAAAGAACAGCGAGGTAATCATCATAAAGGCGAACCGGGAGGATTGCCGCGTCAAAATTTCCGTCATGTCTGCAATGTCTCGCTTGCGATTGCCCATCATTGGACTTATATATATAACGTACAGACATCCTTAAAAAAAAGGCCCGTACGCATGGGCGTGCTCCGCCACTATGCCCAAATGGTTTTATATAGTTAATGTACCATACCACGCGAACGAGCGCATTCAAAATAAAAAAACAAAAACGTGACGAGCCAGTTTGACGCCAGATACAACAGGTCAGACAAAGGATCGACTGTTATTCGAACGATTCCAGGATGAAGGAGGCACCCTGAGCGGCGCTCAGGCTGCCTCCAGAACAAATGCGGCGGCCTGGAAATCACCGTGCAGCTCGACATCCACGCCGTGTCCCATCCAGTACGCACCGCTGGCCTTTGCCGGCGTTTGCGGCGTTACGCTACCTGAAATCGTCCTTACGCTGTACACCTTCGCTGGATCGAGACCGCGAAGCTGGATGCGCGGTTGTGCATCACGCAGTCGCCCAGAGTGAAGGAAGGCGAAAAGCACCGCCTGCTTGCGGTCCTGCGCCACGGACAAGGTCGCCGAGCGGGCCGAGCCGCCACGGGGCGACACCAGCCGGTACAGGTTGCCCTGCTGTACAGTGATCCGGATCTTCTTGTACTCGGCGACGAGCCGCTTCGCTTTGGCGAAGTCGTCCGCACTCCAATGGTTGAGATTGGCCCCGATCCCGAGCGCCCCCTGCATGGAAGACATGAAGCGGTACTCCAGCGAGGTAATGCGCTTGTTGACGAAATTGGGCGCGTCGGTCACCCAGGCCGTCATGATCGCCGGGGCATACGCATGGCTGAAGCCATCCTGGATCAGCAGCCGATCATAGGGATCGGTATTGTCGGACACCCACACCTGCTCGGTCAGGGCCATCATGCCGAGATCGACGCGGCCTCCGCCGCTGGCGCACGCTTCGATTTCAAGGCGCGGGTGGCGTCGACGCAGCTCGGCCAGGAGCTTGTAGAGGTTTTCCACATAGGCGATATACAGCCGCTGCTGCTCGGCCGGCGCGACTTCCGGCCAGCCGGGCTCGGACCAGGCGCGGTTATGATCCCACTTGAGAAATGCGATGTTGTTCGAGGCAAGCAGCTTGTCCAATACCCGAAGAAGGTAATCGTACACATCCTTGCGCGCCAGGTTGAGGACCAGCTGACCGCGCGCCTCGGAGCGCGCGCGCCCGGGGAAGTGGATGACCCAATCCGGATGCGCGCGATACAGGTCGCTGTCCGGATTGACCATCTCCGGCTCGACCCACAGCCCGAACTCCATGCCGAGGTCATTGACGCGCTTGATGAGCGGAGCGCGCCCCTGCGGGAATTTCTTGGGATTGACAAATCAGTCCCCCAGGCCGGCACGCGAATTGTTGCGCGCGCCGAACCAGTCATCGTCAACGACAAACCGCTCGACGCCGATGCTGGCCGCTTTGTCCGCCAGAGCCATTTGCCCGGCTTCGTCGACGGCGAATTCGGTCGCTTCCCACGAATTGTAGAGAACGGGACGCGGGCGCAGAGTGGGGGAGCCGGGCAGTATGCGCGTGCGCTGATAGCGATGAAACAGGCGCGACGCCCCACCAAAACCGTCGCTGGAAAATCCTGCATGAAAGGCGGGAGAAGCGAGGCGTTCGCCGGGTTTCAGGCGATAGGCGAAATCAGCACCCGGGCTCCGGCCCAGGCAAGTTCCCACTTTGAGGCGACCGAAACAGTAGCATATGTATTGCGTTTAGGCGAAGCCGGCGATGCCGTATGCGTTTCGTGCATACCCTTGCATAGGCGTTGTCGTGGCCTCCCGTTCATGGGATCATGGACGCATGCCGAGCCGGACGACAAAAAAAACCGTGAAACTCAAGCCGCTGCTGTGCGCCCTTGCCGGCGCGTGGTGGCTCGCCGCGCCGTGCGCCGCGCAGGAATCGCCGACCCTGCGCAAGATCGCCGAGACGGGCGTCATCAGCCTGGGCTTTCGCGACAATTCGATTCCGTTTTCCTTCCTCGACAAGCAGCAGCGGCCGGTCGGCTACTCCATGGATCTATGCTATCGCGTGGTCGACGCCATCCGCGCGCGGCTCAAGGCGCCCGGTCTCGAAGTCGTGCTGCGCCCGGTCACTGCGGCCAACCGCACCGCGTTCGTCGTCAACGATATCATCGATCTCGAATGCGGCTCCACCACCAACACCCTGGAGCGGCAGAAGGAACTTGCCTTTTCGGTGACCACCTTCATCGCGTCCGTCAGTCTGGTGTCGAAGAAAACCTCCCACATCAATGGGCTGCAAGACCTGAAGGGATTGACCGTGGCATTAACGGCGGGCACCACCACCATTCAGGCCCTGGAAGAACTCAATCGCGCGCACGGATATGGTTTGCGGATGATCACCCGCAAGGACCACGCCGACGCTTTCGCGCTCGTTGAGGCCGGCCGGGCCGCCGCCTTCGTCATGGATGACGTGCTGCTGTACGGGCTGGTCGCCGCCGCCAAGGACCCCGGCGCGTTCGCCATCGCCAGCTCGAATCTGCCCGTGCAGCCTTACGGTATCGCCCTGCGCAAGAACGACCCCGGCTTCAAGAAAGTCGTCGACGATGCGCTGGTCGACCTGTTCAAATCCGGCGAAATCATGCAGATCTACCGCAAGTGGTTCCAGCCGATGCAACTGCCGATGAGTCCAGCGCTCAAGCGGGTGATCGCAGCGCCCACCGATTCAGGCGACCCCGCCACCTACCGCTGACCCGGCCCCCTGCGCCGGCCGGTACGCATCGATGACGATGCCGTGCCGATGCAACTTGTCATACAGGGTTTTCTTGCCGATCCCCAGTTCCTCGCAGACCGGTTGCGGGCGTCCGCCATGCTGCTTCAAGGCCTGCTCGATCAGGGACTTTTCGACCAGCTCCATTTGCTGAGCCAGGCTCAGGCGCGCAGCGCCGTCGGCCGCCGGCTGCCCTGGTCCGGGCAAGCCCAGCACGAACCGGTCGGCCGCGTTGCGCAGTTCGCGCACATTGCCGGGCCAGTCGCCGGCCATCAGCTGGCGCATCTCGTGGCCCGCCAGCGTCGGCGCCTCGCGCCCATAACGCAGCGCCGCCTGCAGTGTAAAATGGTCGAACAGGATGGGAATGTCCTCGCGTCGTTCGCGCAGCGGCGGCAGTTCGAGCACGGCCACGTTGAGCCGGTAATACAGGTCGCTGCGAAATTTCTGTTGTTCGCTCAATTCCTTGAGGTCAGTCTTGGTCGCGGCGACGATCCTGACATCGACCGGTATCTGCTGGTTCGACCCGAGCCGCTCGATCTTGCGTTCCTGCAGGGCGCGCAGCATCTTGACCTGCAGCGCCATCGGCATGCTTTCGATTTCATCGAGCAGCAGGGTGCCGCCGTCGGCATGCTCGATCTTGCCCACCCGGCGCTTGCTGGCGTTGGTAAAGGCGCCCACTTCGTGCCCGAAGATTTCGCTCTCGAACAGGGCCTCGGGCATGCCGCCGCAATTGATCGCGACAAAGTTCGACGCGCTGCGTTTGCTGAACTCGTGCAGGCAGCGCGCCACCACTTCCTTGCCGGTGCCGGTCTCCCCGAGCACCAGCACGTCTGCCGGCGTGTCGGCCAGGTTCAGGATCTGGCGCCGCACCTCGCGGATCGCCGGCGAGTTGCCCAGCAGGGTAGCCTCGATCGCGTGGCGGCCCTCCAGCTGGCGCCGCAAGGTGTCGACCTCCAGCCGTAAGGCCCGCTTTTCCATGGCGCGGGTCGCCACCTCGACCAAACGTTCCATCGCAAACGGCTTCTCGATGAAATCGTAGGCGCCGCAATGCATCGCCTCGACCGCCATGGAGACGTCGCCGTGGCCGGTGACCATGATGACCGGAATGCTGGGATCGACCGCGCGTACCCGGCGCAGCAGTTCAAAGCCATCGACGCCGGGCAGGCGCACGTCGCTGATGACGATGCCCGCAAAGCCGCCGGCCAGCTGCGGCAGGGCGCCTTCGGCCGACTCGAAGGGCGCCACCGCGAACCCGGCCAGTTCAAGCGTTTCACTGACGCTGCTGCGCACGGAGGCATCATCTTCGACGAATACGACTTTCAAACGTTCAAACATTGCTTCTTTCCTCTTCCTCTACCAGGGTCAGATCCAGCTCGAAGGCGGCGCCGCCTGAAATATTCGATGCGCGCAAGGTGCCGCCGAACTCGCGCACGATGTCGGCCGAGATGGCAAGGCCGAGCCCCAGGCCCTGGCCCGGCAGCTTGGTGCTGAAAAATGGCTCGAACAGGCGCCCGATCAATTCGGGCGCAATGCCTCCGCCACTGTCGCTGACGCGGATGAAGGCGCGGCCGTTGGCGCGCCACAGGCGGATCGCCAGGTTTTTCTCGGCCGTGTTCTGCATCGCATCGAGCGCGTTGGCACACAAATTGATCAGCACCTGTTCGAGCCGGTTGCGGTCGCACAGCACGTGTACCGACGGCGCCAGGTCCAGTTGCACGTGCGCGTGTTCGGTGCGAATCCGGTTGTCCAGCAATTGCAGCGTGTTGTCGACCGCTTTCGTCACCTCGAACGGCGCCAGCAGCAGCGGCGCCTTGCGCGAGAAGGACTTGAGCTGCTCGGTCAGACGGCCGATGCGCTCGGTCAGGTCGGTCACCGATTGCAGATTTTTTTCAACGCGCACCATGTCGCCCCGCTTCAGCAGCAGCTGGGTATTATAGGACAGCGAGCGCAGCGCCGTCAGCGGCTGGCTGATTTCGTGGGTGATGCCCGCCGACATTTGGCCGATCAGGGCCAGTTTGCTTGCATGCAGCAGCTCGTCCTGGGAGGCCCGCAGCACCTGTTCGGCATGCTTGCGTTCGCCGATCTCGTGCAGCAATTCCTGGTTCGTCGCGTTCAGTTCGGCGGTGCGCTCGGCAATGCGCAGTTCCAGTTCGTCGTGCGCGCGCTGCAGCGCCTCACGCGCGCGCAAGCGGCTGGCAATCGCGCGCCGGCGCTGAGCCACGAACACCGCCAGCAAGCCGAGGAAGGCGGCCATGATGCCGGCCCCGACGGCATTTTGCCAGGCCTGGATCTGCACTTGCGACGCATTGGTCAGCGTGGCGACGCGCCAGCCCTGGCGCGCCATGGGCCGCATCTGGATCGCGTAGCGGGCGCGCGGCGAGGCCGGATTCAGGCCGCGCCAGCTTGTCACCTGTTTGCCCTCATAGACGCTGTGCAGCTCGGCCTTGCGGTTGCGCCAGGAGGGCGCGGACGACAGCACGATGGCATCGTCCGCGCCGATCACCATGACGAAGTCGTTCGGCGTCTGCGCGGCCGACACCGTCCAGGTCGACTCGATCGGGTCGAGACTGATTTTCACCACCACCACCCCCAGCACTTTGCCGTTGCGCAGCACCGGCTGGGCGAAATAATACTCGGGCGCATTGCGCGTCCCGGCGCGTTCGAAATAGCGCGCAGGCTGGCCTTGCATGGCGCCGGCAAAATAGGGCAGGGCCGAGCGGTCCGTGCCGACCATGCTCTCGGGCCGATACCAGTTGCTGGCCGCGCGCACCACGCCGGCGGTATCGAGCACGAAAATGGCCAGCGAGCCGGCGCGCGCGTTCATGCTCGTCAGCCGCTTGCTGGCGTGCTCGCCCAGGGCGGCAGCGGCCGGCTGCTGCAGCAGCGCCAGCACGTCATTGTCGAGGGCGACGATGGCCGGCAGATACTCGAACCTGCCCAGTTCGCTATCGAGCGCCGACGTGTACAAGTCGAGCTGCTGAGCCAGCGCGTCGTTGAGCTGCGCATGGCCGGTGCGCGTGCTCCATGCATGGACGACGAACATGGTGGCGGCGATGACGCCCACGATAGCGGCCCACGCCGCGACAGCGCGGACCGGGCGGGACAAGGAAAATTTTCTGATCGCCTGCAAATTGACGGCCTCTTTCAAGTGTGATGCGGCCCCTGGCATTGACGCGAGCGCTGCCTATGTTACTCCAGAAGATTGCTCCCGCAATTCCGCTCGCCCGGAATTTTTCAGGCTGCCGAAATGCCTGGTTTCCAAACCCACACGCCAAAAAACGGATCGTGTGGAAGGCCACACGGAGAGTCCCGGTATCGGCCGCGCCACATTTTTAAAAGTCCATTAAATCAATGTGTTAGCGAACATCACGGTGCCGGTGAATGAGTGGCATGCAAAGTGCTAAAGAGGCAGGGCAGGGTATGCAGCAGGTGTCGGCGATGCGCCGGCGGTACAGATAGCTGACGGCCCACCGCGGACCATTGGATAAAACAAAAGCAGGAGACAGCAATGAACACAAAGTGGATGGAAGATTTTCTTTGTCTTGCCGACACGCGCAGCTTTTCTCGTTCCGCCGTCGTGCGGCACGCCAGCCAGCCGGCGTTCAGCCGGCGCATCCAATCGCTCGAAAGCTGGCTTGGCACCACGCTCGTCGATCGCAGCAGCGTCCCACTGTCACTGACGACGGCAGGCCACCAATTCCGTGACCATGCCATCGGCATCGTGCAACTGGTCCATCAGGCCAGGCATACCCTGCGCCACGCTCCCGATCGCGGCGGCGAGTCGGAAAAGGCCGGTATCGCCGGCAGATTATAAAAACGATCAACAATGGAGAGCACAATGAAGAAAATGATGATCGCCGTCCTGGCATCGTCCCTGAGCGCGGGCGCCGCCATGGCGCAGTCGGGCGTCACGGTGTACGGCGTGGTCGATGCCGCGCTGGTGCATGAATCGGGCGGGGCGGCCGGCTCCGTCAACGCCGTCACCGGCGGCGTCGGCTCCGGCTCGCGGGTCGGCTTGAAAGGCCAGGAAGACCTCGGCGCAGGCCGCAAGCTCTACTTCGTCCTTGAAAACGGCCTCAATCTCGATACCGGCAGCGCGGCCCAGGGGGGGCTGCTGTTCGGCCGCCAGGCTTACGTGGGAATGTCGGGCGAGCTGGGCGCGCTGCGCGCCGGCCGCCAGTATTCGCCGTATTACCGCGCCATGAGCGGTGTCAGCGATCCATTCTGCGACGGCTTCGCCGGAAGTGCCGGCAACATCCTGGTCACCAATACCCGCCTCGATAATATGGTGTCCTATGCCACGCCCTCGGTGCGCGGGTTCACGGCCGAGCTGGCGACAGCGCTCGGTGAACAGGCCGGGAACGCCGCCGCCAAGCGTGCCTACAGCTCGGCATTGACCTATGCGGGTGGGAATCTGGTCATCGCGCTCAGCCGGCACCGGCAGCAAAACGCCCTGGCCACGGACAGCAGCGCCAATACCCTGCTGGCCGCCCGCTACAACTTCGGCTTTGCCGAAGCGAGCCTGGGCTATGCGCGCAACACGGCGCTGGCGGGCGGGCGCAGCAACGATGCCATCGTTGGGCTGATCCTGCCTTTCGGGGCTGCCAGGCTCTACGCTTCGTACATCCGCCACAACGATGCCGGCGCCACCGGGCGCGACGCCCGCCAGGCCGCGCTTGGCGCCACCTATGCCTTATCCAAACGCACCGATGTGTACGCCGCCTACGCGCATATTCGCAACCGCAACGGCGCCACCTTCACGGTCGGCAATGCGACCACCAGCGGCACCGGCAATGCCGGCGCCAACCTCGGTATCCGCCACCAGTTCTGAACGCCGGTCCCCCACGACCGCTACATCATATAAGGGAGTCACCGCATGACCAGCGAGCACGCCGTTCCATCCTATCTCGTACCCAAGGAAAACAACCCATGGGGCGTCTATCTCGAGCAGATCGACCGCGTCACGCCGCACCTGGGCGGCCTGGCGCGCTGGGTCGAGACGCTCAAGCGCCCCAAGCGCGTGCTGATCGTCGACGTGCCGATCGAGCGCGACGACGGCACCATCGCCCACTTCGAGGGCTACCGGGTGCAGCACAATCTGTCGCGCGGCCCCGGCAAGGGCGGGGTGCGCTTCCATCAGGATGTGACGCTGTCCGAAGTGATGGCGCTGTCGGCCTGGATGACGGTCAAGAATGCCGCCGTGAACGTGCCGTACGGCGGCGCCAAGGGCGGCATCCGGGTCGATCCGAAGACTTTGTCGCCGGGCGAACTGCAGCGCATGACGCGCCGTTACACCAGCGAGATCGGCATCATCATCGGGCCGAACAAGGACATCCCAGCGCCGG
>CAMLIL010000068.1 GCA_946480015.1 uncultured Oxalobacteraceae bacterium
ATGAAGCCGCTCGGCGATGGCTTCATCAAGCTGATCAAGATGATCATCGCTCCCGTCATCTTCTGCACCGTGGTCGCCGGGATCGCCGGCATGCAGGACATGAAAAAAATCGGCCGCGTGGGCGGCAAGGCGCTGCTGTATTTCGAAGTCGTCTCGACCTTCGCACTGGCCATCGGCCTGATCGTGGCCAACGTGCTGCGTCCGGGCGACGGTTTCAACGCCGACCCGGCCCACCTCGACACCAAGGCGATCGCCGAATTCACGGCCAAGGCCAAGGCGCAGACGACCACCGACTTCATCATGAACATCATCCCGAACACGGCGGTCGATGCGTTCGCCAAGGGCGACATCCTGCAAGTGCTGCTGTTCGCGATCCTGTTCGGCTTTGCCCTATCCCTGCTGGGCGAGCGCGGCAAGCCCATCACCAAACTGATCGATGACCTCTCGCATGTGATCTTCGGCATCGTCGGCATCATCATGAAAGTCGCTCCCATCGGCGCCTTCGGTGCGATGGCCTTCACCATCGGCAAGTTCGGCCTGGCCTCGCTGCTGCCGCTGGCCAAGCTGATGGGCTCGTTCTACCTGACCTGCGGCCTGTTCGTGTTCGTCGTGCTGGGCGTGATTGCCCGCCTGACCGGTTTCTCGATCTTCCGCTTCATTTCCTACATCAAGGAAGAACTGCTGATCGTGCTGGGCACCAGCTCCTCGGAAAGCGCCCTGCCGGCCCTGATGCGCAAGCTGGAAAAGCTGGGTTGCTCCAAGCCGGTGGTCGGCCTGGTGGTTCCGACGGGCTACTCCTTCAACCTGGACGGCACCAATATCTACATGACGATGGCGGCCCTGTTCGTGGCGCAAGCGTGCAACGTCGACCTGACCCTGGGCCAGCAACTGACCATCCTCGGCGTGGCCATGCTGACCTCGAAAGGCGCGTCGGGCATCACCGGCGCCGGCTTCATCACCCTGGCGGCAACGCTGGCAGTGGTGCCGACTGTCCCGGTGGCCGGCATGGCACTGATTCTCGGCATCGACCGCTTCATGAGCGAATGCCGCGCCCTGACCAATTTCGTCGGCAACGGCGTGGCCACCCTGGTGGTGTCGAAGTGGGAAAAGGAACTGGACCACGAGCAGCTGGCACGCGAACTGAAGTCGCCCAGCCATCTCGAAGACGACAAGGAAATGTTCCCGGACCGTCAGCTGGCCAAGAAAGTGGCGTAAGCCAGCTCACTTGATCCGGTAGATCAGGTCTACCGGCTGAGCAAGCCTTAGCGGGAGGATCATCACCCCCCCCTCCCGCGACCACCCGGCCCGCGACTGGCCGCGTCCACTGTAATCGGCCGCGGCCAGTCCCATCGCCCGGGTCGGGTTCTTCAAATCCCCGTTACTGACTCCCCCCGCCGGGCCCAGCTTGTGGCCCATCCTCGCCGCCAGCGCTTCCGCCTTCCTGCGGGCCGTGCGCATGACCTCCCCCACCAGCTGCGCTTCGATCTTGTCGCGCCCGGCCGTGTCGAAGAACGTCACGAAGTCGTCCAGCTTCGGCCATCTCCTTTTTAGACGTTTTTGTCTATTCCATGCCACGATGCTCGCGCAGCCCAATCGAAAGATGTAGACAGAATATTCTAGACACGATAGTCTAGCTGCTCAAACCATTTGGAGACCGCGATGCCGAAGCAAACCGCCCCGCCCAAGCCGACCAGCGCCGAACTCGATCTGCTCAAAACCCTGTGGCCGCTGGGTTCAGCCACCGCCAAGCAGGTGCACCAGAAAATTATCGAAGAGCGCCCCGACGTCACCTATGCCACCGTGCTGCGCCTGATGCAGATCATGCACACCAAGGGCCTGCTGATCCGCGACGAGAGCGAACGCTCGCACGTGTACGCGCCGGCCCAGGCGCAGGACGCGCTGCAAACCAATCTGCTCAAGGAACTGATGCACAAGGCCTTCGCCGGCTCGGCCAAGGCACTGGTGCTGGCCGCGCTGCGCACCGGCGTATCGAAACAGGAACGCGCCGAAATCGAACGTTTGCTCAAGGAAGAGGACAAGCCATGAATAGCTTTTTGATCGACAGCCTGGGCTGGACCCTGGTGCATTTTATCTGGCAGGGCGCGCTGATCGGCGCCGCCGTCGCGCTGGTGCTGGCCGGGATGGATCGCGCCACGCCACAGCAGCGCTACATGGTCGCCTGCCTCGGCCTGCTGGCCTGCCTGCTATGGCCCGCGCTTGATCTGGCCGGGCGGCTCGACGTGGCCAGCGCCAGCGGCGGCGGCGCGGGAGTGCTCAGGCTGCCCAACCATCCAGGCCAGGCCGGCGTGCTGGGCTGGCACATGAACTGGCTGGTGGGAGCATGGTCGGCATGCGCGCTCGCGCTGGCGCTGCGCCTTGCCGCCGGGCTGCTGTGGCTGCACCGCGCCGACCGCGCCGCGCGCGCCGACGCGCACTGGGACCGCATGGCGCGGCAGATGGCGCAGCGTTTCGGCATCACCCGCAGCGTGCGCGTGCGCGTGGTCGAGCATCTCGACAGTCCGCTGACCGCCGGCTGGCTGCGCCCCGTGGTGCTGCTGCCGGCCGCGCTGGTGAGCGGCATGCCGCCGGAACTGCTCAACGCCCTGCTGGCGCACGAAATGGCCCACGTGCGCCGCTTCGACTACCTGGTCAACGTGGCCCAGAGTGTCATCGAAATGCTGCTGTTCTACCATCCGGCGGTGTGGTGGATTTCGCGCCGCATCCGCATCGAACGCGAACTGGCGGCCGACGCACTGGCCGCGCAAGCGCTGGGCGAAGGGCGCATCCTGGCATCCGCCCTGTCGGAACTGGCGCACTGGCAGAGCGCGCCGCATCTGGCGGTGGCGGCCAACGGTGGCGAGCTGCTGGGGCGCGTGCGCGCGCTGGTGCGTCCGCAACACCAGGCCCTGAACTGGAAAGCCGCCCTGCCGGTACTGGCCATTGCCGTGGCCGGGCTGTCGCTGGCGGCGTGCGCGGCGGACCAGGCCGTCAACCAGCCCTTGAACACACCTGCGGTCGTCGATTTCAACAGCTGCGCCAAGCCGGTATGGCCCGCCGAATCGCTGAAGGAGCAGCAAACCGGCACTGTGACCATGCGCTTTAGCGTCGCCCCCGATGGCAGTGTCGTCAAGGGCAAGGTACACACTTCCAGCGGCCACCCCTTGCTCGACCAGGCCGCGCTCGAAGGCATCGGCAAATGCACCTTCAAGCCCGGCATGCGCAACGGCAAGCCGATCATGTCCACCATGATGATGCAATACGTCTGGACGCTGCAGTAAGCCTATGAATGCATGAGCCTGTCCCTGGGTGGACTGATCAAAGTCCGCCCTCGCCGGCCGTTTCCAGCCTGAGTTCCTTGATGAAGTTGACGAAGGCCCGCAGCGCATGCGGCATATGCTTCTGGCAGTGAAAATAAAAATGGAAGGGTTGCGGCGCCGGACATGGCCGCGGCAATCGAAACTGGCTGACCGAGTCGAGCATGCTGGTGACCTGCTCCTGCAAGGGTGTGAAACTCGACAGCAGGCGCTTGCCGGCCTCGGTCGGCGTCACGCTGCGGGTGGTGCGGTTCAGCAGCCGCACGCCGAGGCGCGCCTCGATCGAGCGCATCTTGTGGCTGAGCGCTGACGACGTCACGTTCAGATCAACATTGCAAAATCATCATTTTTATCCGGTGATACTGGAATCGCTTTCCGCAATCCACCGGGTATTAGTGGGCGATGCCGATCTTGCCGAAGTGGCGGCCGCCTTCGGCAAGATCGGCGTAGGCCGCGCGCGTGTTGTCGATGTCGAACACGCGGTCGATCACCGGCACGATACGGTTGGCGGCGATGGCGCGCGCCGCTTCGGCCAGGTCGGCCACCGAGCCGGTGTTATTGCCGACGATGCGCAAGGCCTTGACGATCACCGGCAGCATGTCGAGCGCGGCGCTGGTGCCGCTGACGAAGCCGACCGTTTCAACCACCAGGTCGGCGCCGCGCCCGCCGCTCAGTTCCAGCACGCGCGCGCCCCAGTCCGGCGTTGCGCGGTAGTTGATCAGGTGGTCGGCGCCCAGCTGGCGCGCGCTCGAGCTTTTCGTCGGACGAGGACGCCAGAATCACCGTGGCGCCGGACGCCTTGGCGAACTGCAAGGCGAAGATGCTGACCCCGCCCGTACCCAGCAACAGCACCACCGATCCCGGCCGCACCTGGGCCGAGCGCAGCGCATTCCAGGCCGTCGTCGAGGCAATCGGCAGCGCCGCCGCCTGGACGAAATCGAGGTGTTCGGGCATGGCCACCAGTTCAATGGCTTTCATGGGGTCCCCTCTCGAATGGATTGAAAAGCTTCAGTGTGATTTAGAATCGATGTGGGATAAACTCCCAATCATTTGATGTATTTGAAAGCGTATCCACGACGCAACTTAACTATTTCGTCAAGTTGGTGATATTGTCGTCGATCGCGCCGCCAGCGTATCCCCGTCCACCTGACCGGCAACGCTTGCCTGCGTTCGATGGACGCTGTCCTCGCCCTCGACCAGACCGGACAATCCAGGCGCGGCGCCATCGGCGCGGCCTGGCGCCGGCCCGTCTGTGAGGGCGACGTCGCAGCTCCCCCCGCCCGCCTGCTCGGACCGGAACAGGCGCAGGGCCGCGCCTCCGCCCGTCTCCGCGACCAGCGCATGCAGGGGGCCGAACACGGTGTGTCGTTCCTGCTCTGTGCAGGTGGGCAGATACACATTGAGCACGCGCGGATCGTAGTAGCGGAATGCCAGGACGGCGCCCTCCTCGGTCTGCACCCGCAGTAGCTTTTTCAGGTGCAGCCTTTGCTGAACCAACGTCACGTCGGCCGGCGCTACCGTCAGAATGCCCCAGGCCTTGCCCCATCCCTGGCGCAGCAGGCGGTTGGTGGTTGGCGACCCGGCCGCAAGGTGAACGAGATAGGGGGCGGCGGCCTCCAGGCGCGGATGCAGGCGGCCGCTGAACAGACAGGTATATTCCAGGCCGCCAAAGCGGACCAGTCTGGAAATCTCGGGATCGCGCGCGCCGTCGAGCAGCCAGTGCACCTGCGCTCCGCCGAGGGTATCGCCGTCCGGCCAGAGCGCCTCGGTAAGCTTGCGCAAGGTGGCCTCGTTCATGCCAGCGCTGCCGCCTGCTGTGCGCGCAAGGCGGCGCAGACTACGCAAAAAGGTATTTCCTCCTGGGCGGCCCGCACCAGCCCATCGGCAAATGCGACCTGGTCGGTGTCCTCGGTCCACTCGGGCTCGGCCGGTGTGGCGCTGGCGGGCACACCCACAGATGCCGCTCGCGGAGACGCCGGTTGGCGCCGGGGGACCGGCGCTTCGACCGAGCGCCGCGCCAGTGCCGGTGGGCCCGCTGACGCCTGGGCAGGCGCGCCGCCACCAGTATTGGCGGGGCGGACGCGCTCGTAACCGACACGCCAGATGCCCTCGCGCAGGCGGCGCGCGGCGGTGTCGAGGACGTCTTCATCGCTCAAGCGGGTCAGCTCGCACAGGTCGGGCGCCAACGCCTGGCGCAAGGCGCCGATCTCATGTGAGCCGCAAAAGTGCTGGCGAAAAAAACTGCGGGCCGACCAATCGTCCCAATGACGGTTCTCCCCCGGCTCGACTTCGCCGGACGCCACAGCGCGCTGGAAATCGAAAAATGAAAGCAGGTGGATGCGTGGTCCAAGCCCGAGGATCCGTATGTGCATGCGGCGTTTCGTTGTCGTTGGCCGGTGGCGCCGGCGCTGGTACCGTGAGTGGCGCGTCGGGAACTCGGGTCTCCTCTCCCGCGCGGCTGGTATTGTCTTGTCGGCTAGATTGTAAACCATTACACGGTCGGGTACGGTCAACTTAGCGTGGCTCGACAAATTTTAAAAACCAGCAGGGTCGCGAACTCCCAACACTTCCGGTTTCCGCTGCGTTTTCGCGACATCGAAGAATTGTCTACCGGCTGAGCAAGCTTTAGGAGAACCTCGGACCCCGGTCAGGCGCGCATGATCTCGCGCGCGATGGCATCGAGCGGCACGCTGCGCTCGACGCCGCCGCGCCGCACCGCTTCCTTGGGCATGCCGTACACCACGCAGCTGGCCTCGTCCTGAGCCAGCGTGCGCGCGCCCGCCGCCCGCATCTCGGCCATGCCGGCCGCGCCGTCGTCGCCCATGCCGGTCATGATCACCCCCAGCGCATTGGCGCCGGCGCACTTGGCCGCCGAGCGGAACAGCACATCCACCGAGGGCCGGTGACGGTTCACCAGCGGGCCATCGATCACGTCGACCAGATAGCGCTCGCCCTGGCGGCGCAGCAGCAGGTGCTTGCCGCCCGGTGCGATCAGCACCTGGCCGGGCAGCACAGGCATGTTGGCACGCGCTTCCATCACCCGCACCCGGCTGACGCTGTCGAGCCGTTCGGCAAACGCCGCGGTAAATTTTTCCGGCATGTGCTGCACTACCACCATGCCGGGCGCGTGGCGCGGCAGCGCGCTCAGCACCGCTTCCAGCGCCTGGGTGCCGCCGGTGGAAGCGCCGATCGCCACGATATGGTCGGTCGGCATGGCCGGTGCCGCCCCACCTGCAGTGAGCACGGCGTCGGCGCTGAGCTTCTCGGACGGTGCCGCCAGCGGGCGGCGCGCCAGTACCTGCAGATTGGCGCGCGCGGCGGCCAGCACGGCGCTGATCAGGTCATCCGACGCCTCGGTCAGGAAGGACTTCAGGCCCAGCTTGGGTTTCTGGATGGTCGCCACGGCGCCCGAGGCCAGCGCGTCGAGCGTAATGCGCGCGCCGGCCTCGGTCAGGGTCGAGCAGATGATCACGGCGGTGGGCCGTTCGGCCATGATCTTGCGCAGGAAGGTCAGGCCGTCCATGTGCGGCATTTCGATATCGAGCACCACCACCTGCGGCCAGTTGCGCTTCATATGCTCGATCGCCAGGATCGGGTTGGCGACGGCGCCGGTCACTTCGATGCGCGCGTCGGCGCCGAGCACGCCCGCTACCACCTGGCGCACCACCGCCGAATCGTCGACGACCAATACCTTGATCCGCTTCATCCCGTTCTCCTATCGCTTTTCAACCTGGCGCGCCCACACGTCGCCGCTGGCGATCTCGAACAGGATCTGGCGATGGCCGCGCCCGAACAGGCTTTCCGACACGACCACGATCCCATGCGCGGCGAGCAGTGCGCGCGCGGCCGCGCCGTTCTTCTCGCCCACGCTGGGGCCGCGTCTTGCCTGGCCCGGGAACATGTCGCCGCCGCCGAATATCTTGGCTTCGCAATCGCCGGGGCGCACACCCAGTTCCCCCAGCTCCGCCAGCATCATGCTCAAGGCATCGTCGCCGTATCGGCCGTCCGGCTCGGTGCCCTCCGTGCGCGCCGGCAGCAGGAAGTGCGACATGGCGCCCACCCGCCGGCGCGCATTCCACAAGGTGATCGACACGCACGAGCCCAGCAGGGTACGCACCCGAAAACCTGCATCCCCGACGAAGTAGTCGCCGGGCTGCAGGAATACGTCGATCAGGTCGGCGCTTTCCATGCTCAGGCGAGACGATACACCGACGGCACCAGCGCCACGACCGCATCGGTGACTTCGTTGAGCGTTTCGGAATGGCCGATGATCAGCCGCCCGTCCGGCTTGAGGGCGCCGGCCAGCCGCTCGACCACGGCGCGCTTGGTCGGGCCGCTGAAGTAGATCATCACGTTGCGCAGGAAGATCAGATCGAACTGGCCCAGCTGCGGCAGCGCCGTGTTCAGGTTGACCTGGCCGAACTGCACGCGGCGGCGCAGGCTGGAATCGACCAGCAGCGTGCCCTCCTGCGCCCCGCCGCCCTTGAGACAGTACTTCTTCAGGTACTCCGGCGGGATGTGGCGCGCGCGCTCCATCCGGTAGTGCCCGCGCTGGGCCTGGTGCAGCACCTTGGTGCAGATGTCCGAACCGACGATCTCCCACGCGCCGGTGGCGCCCATGCAGTCGGCCAGCACCATGGCGATGCTGTAGCACTCCTCGCCGCTGGAACAGGCCGCGCTCCACACCCGCAAGGGCTTGCCGGCGGCGCGCGCCGCCATGGCCCGCTCGCGCAGCAGTTCGAAATGCTTGGGTTCGCGGAAAAAATAGGTTTCGTTGGTCGTCAGCAGATCGATCGCCACCTGCACTTCCTCCGGTGCGCTGCCGCCCTGCAGCACCCGGAAGTAGTCGGCGTAGCTGGCCACGCCGAAATGCGCCACGCGCTTGGCCAGGCGGCCGCCCACCAGCGCCTTCTTGGCGTCCGACATGGTAATCCCGGCGGCATCGAAGATGAAGCGCTGGAATTGCGCGAATTCGGCCTGGCTGATTGCCGGGCGCTGATCGGTGGCGTGCATTGGTAGCTCCTATTGTTCGGCCAGCGCCAGTGCCGCCTCGGCCTGGCCCAGTCCGGAAAACACCTGGCCGATCGCCAGCAGGATCACGAAACGTCCATTGATCTTGCCCATGCCGGCGATGAAGTCGTTGCGGATGTGGGCGCCGAAAGCCGGCGGCGGCTCGATATCGCTGTCGGCGATTTCCAGCACCGCGTTGACCGCGTCGACCACCACGCCGATCACCTGGCGCTCGCCTTCATCCTCGATCTCGACGATGACGATGCAGGTGCGCTTGGTCACCGGCGTGCTGGGACGGTTGAAACGCACCGACAGGTCCATCACCGTCACCACCGAACCGCGCAGGTTGATCACCCCGCGGATACAGTCCGACATCATCGGCACATCGGTCAGCGCAGTGTACTCGATGATCTCCTTGACGCCCAGGATGGCGATGGCGAACATTTCGCCGCCCAGGGTGAAGGTCAGGTATTGGGTCGGCACCGCCGCCGCCGCCGGGGCGGCCTTGTGAGCTGCTGGGTTCATGGCCCCTCCCGATCAGAACTTGGTGAATTCGGCTTCGTCCGGCGCGCCGGCGGCAGCCAGCGACAGGCTGGCGGCGAAGCGCGGCGTGGCGCCGGCCGGCTTGGGCGGGGCGCGGCGCGGTGCGGCCGGCTTGGCGGCGCGGGTGCGCGGCGCGGCGCTGTCGCGGCCCAGGCGGAAGAAGCTCATGGTCTGCTGCAGCTGCTCGGCCTGGCCGGACAGTTCCTCGGCGGTGGCTGCCAGTTCTTCGGAGCTCGAGGCATTCTGCTGGGTCGCCATGGACAGCTGGGTGATGGCCGAATTGATCTGTCCCACCCCGGTCGACTGCTCTTCCGAAGCGGCCGTGATCTCCTGCACCAGGTCGGAGGTCTTCTTGATGTTCGGGACCATTTCGTCAAGCAGCTTGCCGGCGCGCTGGGCCAGTTCCACGCTGCTGCCGGCCACGCTGCTGATTTCCTGCGCGGCGATCTGGCTGCGCTCTGCCAGTTTGCGCACCTCGGCCGCCACCACCGCGAAGCCCTTGCCGTGCTCGCCGGCGCGGGCCGCTTCGATGGCCGCGTTCAGCGCCAGCAGATTGGTCTGGTAGGCGATGTCGTCGATGATGCCGATCTTCTGGGCGATCTGGTTCATCGCGCCAGCGGTGGCCTTGACCGCTTCGCCGCCTTCGACCGCCCCTTCGGCCGAGCGCGAGGCCATGCCGTCGGTAACGCGGGCGTTCTCGGTGTTCTGGCTGATCGAGGCGGTCATTTCCTCGATCGACGCACTGGTCTGCTCCACGCCCGCTGCCTGCTCGCTGGCCGACTGCGACAGCGACTGCGCCGTGGCCGACACTTCCTCGGACGCGCTGGCCACCGCTTCGGCGGCGCTGTTGGCTTCGCCGACGATGCGCACCAGGGCGTCGTTCATGTTCTTCATGGCCGACAGCAGCTTGCCGGTTTCGTCGGTGCTGGTGACCTCGATCTGGCTGGTCAGGTCGCCGCCGGCGACCGCTTCGGCCAGGGTGACGGCCTGATTGATCGGACGCGTGATCGAGCGGGTGATCAGGAAGGCGAACAGCAGGCCGACACCGAAAGCGCCGGCACCGAGCCCGCTCAACTGGGTACGCGCCTCCTCATACGCCTTGCGCGCCTCCGTCATGGCCTGGTCGCTGAACTTCTGCTCGAGCTCAATGAGCCCGCCCATCTCGCCCATCCACTTGTTCTGAACCGGCCGCACCTCCTGCATCAGGACCTGCAACGCTTCCTTGTTCTTGTTGCTCATGGCGAGCTGGGAGGCCTTGTTCATCAACGGCAGGATGTGGTTCTCGACCTCCTTGATCCTTACCATATAGGCCTTTTCCTCGGCCGTGGTATCGCTGATATCGGCGAACATCTTGTTCAGCTTTGCTTCGACCTCCGCATATTTGTCCTGCTGACGTTTGATGCGGTCGGCTTCCGGCTCCATTTCCGCCATCTCGGTCAACAGCACCAGGTTCCGCAGCGCCACCAGGCGGTCGTATACGGTCACGCGCATCGCCGTGGCCAGGGAGATCTCGACGTCGTTGACCGTGACGATGTTTTCCAGGTTTTTCTGCACCGCCGCCAGGCGATTGGTGGCCAGGAAAATACTACCGATAAGCAGGGCCAGCACCAGTCCAAACCCGGCGGCCAGGCGCACTCCAATCTTCAGATTCCCGAATTTCATGTCTCTCTCCTCGTTGTGTACTGCGATTATTTATAGTTGGACGTACTTAGTGCATGGCCGCTTCGCCCGCTTCGGCGACCGTGGGTGGACTGGCGCGGATCAGCGCCGGCACGTCCAGGATCAGCGCCACCTCGCCGCTGCCGAGGATGCTCGAACCGCTGACGCATTCCAGGCGCTGGAACAGTTTGCCGAGCGGCTTGATGACGGTCTGCGATTCGCCCAGCAGCGAATCGACCACCAGCCCGGCGCGCTGGCCGGCATACTTGACCACCACCACGCTCTGGCGCGGGCCGGCGTTGCCCTCGACGGCGAACAGCTGGCGCAGCCGGATCAGCGGCAGCACCTGGCCGCGCAGATCGGCCACGTCGTGCCCGGGCAGCGCGCGCAGCTCGACGCATTCCTCCACCATGTCGAGCGGGATCACGAACACCGAGCGGCCCACGCCGACCTGGAAGCCGTTGATGATGGCCAGCGTCAGCGGCAGGCGCACCGTGACCGTGGTGCCCACGCCCTCGGTACTGGCGATGCTCACGCTGCCGCGCAAGGCGGTGATGTTGCGCTTGACGACATCCATGCCGACCCCGCGGCCGGACAGGTTGGTGACCTGCTCGGCGGTGGAAAAGCCCGGCTCGAACACCAGCGCGAACACTTCTTCGTCGCTCAGCGCCTTGCCCGCTTCGACCAGGCCGCGCTCGACGGCCTTGGCCAGGATGCGTTCGCGATTCAGGCCGCCGCCGTCGTCGCTCACTTCGATGACGATGGTGCCCGAGTCGTGATAGGCATCCAGGCCAATGGTGCCGACCGCGTTCTTGCCGCGCTGCTCGCGCACGGCGGCTGGCTCGATGCCGTGGTCCATGGCGTTGCGCACCAGATGGGTGAGCGGGTCGCCGATCTTTTCGACCACGGTCTTATCGAGCTCGGTATCCTCGCCGCTGACCTGCAGCACGATCTCCTTGCCCAGCTCACGCGCCACATCGTGCACCACGCGCTGGAAGCGGTTGAAGGTGGCGCCGATCTTCACCATGCGCAGCTGCAGCGCGCTGTTGCGCACTTCCTCCACCAGCGCCGACAAGGTGGCGCTGCATTCCTGGAACTGCAGGTTTTGCGCGCGCCGGGCGATCAGGTTGGCGCTGGCGGTGGTGATGATCAGTTCCCCGACCAGGTTGATCAAATGATCGAGCTTGTCGGCGTCGACCCGGATGCTGCTGCCGTCCAGGCCTTTCGCTTCGCGCGCCTTGCCCTGCCTGGCCAGCGCCGCTTCCACCACCGGCACGGCGGCCGCGCCCTGGGCGATCAGGATCTGGCCGATCGGCTGGTTTGGCGCGCCGGCCTGCTGGCGCAGCGCCGCCGTCAGCTCGCCCTGGGTAACGCCGCCGGCGCGCACCAGCGCTTCGCCCAGCTTTTCGCCGGCGCCCGGCGCGTCCTCGATGCGGCGGATGGTGTCGCGCACTTCCTGGAATGGCGGTGTAATGGCGATTTCGCAATCGTCGCGCACGAACTCGAACACCGCTTCGATCTCGGCCTTGCTGGCCTGGCTGCGCAGGTCGATCTCGAAGCCGAGATAGCACAGTTCGGCGTCCATCTCGGCCAGCGGCGGCATCGCCGCGCTGTGCGTGACGACACGTTCGAGGTTGCCGATGGTGCCCAGGTAGCGCAGGAAGGACATCGGGTCCATGCCGTTCTGCAGCACCAGCGCGCCGAACTGCAGGACAATGTGCCAGGTATCGGCCGGCACGCGTACCACCGGCGCCGGTTCCAGATAGCGCTGCAGGCGCTGCACCAGCGGTACGCCCGCCTGTTCCAGTACGGGATCGGGCGCGATGCCTTCGTCGCGCACGGTGGCCAGCAGCCGTCCCAGATGGTCGCGGCATTCCAGCAGCAGGGCTATCAGCTCGCTGTCGAGCAGGCCGGCATCCTTGCGCACTTCATCGAGCACGCTTTCGGCCACGTGGGTAAAGGCCACCATATGATCGATGCCGAACAGCCCGGCCGAACCCTTGATGGTGTGGGCGGCGCGGAAGATCGCGTTGACCGCTTCCGCATCGGGCGGCCCGGCATCGATCGACAGCAGCGCCGCTTCCATCGCTTCGAGCAGTTCGCCGCTTTCGGCGATAAAGGTAATCAGGGCGTCGTCAAGCGTCATGGCATGCTCCAGTGTCCAGGCCGAACAGCTGGAAGGCTTCCAGCACGGCGTCGCTATGGCCCTGCAGGTCCAGCCGCAAGCCGCGCGCCTCGGCGGCCCGCCCGGCTGCGATCAGCAGCTGGATGCCGGCGCTGTCGATCTCGCAGACATCGGCCAGGTCCAGGGCCAGGCTGGCGCCTGGCGCCAGTCCGGCCAGCGCATCGGCCAGTTGCTGGCGCAGCGTGGCGGCGCCGTAGATCGTCAACTCCGGTTCCATCCGCATGGTGTTCGTCTCCATGACGGCGCTCACGGCAGGATCAGCTTTTGCACGGCGTTGAGCAGCACTTCCGGCTTGAACGGCTTGACCACCCAGGCCTTGGCGCCGGCGGCCTGCCCTTCGCGCTTCTTCTCGTCGGCCGATTCGGTGGTCAGCATGATCACCGGGGTGAAACGGTAGCTGGCCAGGGTCTTGACCTGCTTGACGAAGCTGATGCCGTCCATATTGGGCATGTTGACGTCGCTGACGATCAGGTGGATCTTGCGGCCGTCGAGTTTGGACAGCCCGTCCTTGCCGTCGCAGCCTTCGACGACCTCGTAGCCGGCGCCACGCAGGGTGATGCCGACCACCTGGCGCACCGAGCTGGAATCGTCCACGATCAGAATTGTCTTTGCCATGCTGGCCTCTTGTCGGTTAGGGATTGAATAGAGTGAATCATCAGAAGAACGTGACTTCGTCGGCTTCCTGCGGCGCCACCTTGGCCAGCTGCCCGCTGCCGTGCGCATTGCGTTCTTCGGCCATGGTGTAGTGGCTGCCCAGTTCGTCCAGCCAGGAGCGGCTGTCGGGCGGCATGGCGCCGCCGGCCACGCTGTCGCGCATGCGCATGATGTCGGCGCCGACCACTTCGAGGATCTGGCGGATGCGGTCCTGGAACTGCAGCGCCACCAGCAGGTCGGCCACGTCGCCGCGCAGGGCGCCGCCATGGCGCTTCATGTTTTCGGCCGAGCCGGCCAGTTCGCGCACGTGGCCCAGCACGTCCTCCATCACCTGGCCGGAGGCGACCATGGCATCGCGGTCGTTGCGGTCGGCGTGGTCGGCCACTTCCAGCGTGGTGTTCATGGTGGCCCAGGCGCTGTTCATGCGTTCGGTGATGCGCTTGCCGATGTCCGACGACGACAGCGACAGGCGCCTCACTTCGGCGGCGATCACCGCGAAGCCGCGCCCGGCGGTGCCGGCGCGCGCCGCTTCGATCGAGGCATTGATGGCCAGCAGATTGGTCTGCGCCGCGATCAGGCCGACTTCCGCGGCCATTTCCTTCAATTCACCGATGGCGCCGGCCAGCTGGCGCACGTGGACGAGCAGCCCGGCCTTGCTGTCGATGACGCTTTCCAGGCAGGCGATCACCGGCCCCAGTTCGCGCTGGCACAGGGTCAGCAGGCTGATCGCGCTTTCCTGCCCGCGCGCGCGGTCGCCGAAGCCGGCGTCGTCGAAGCGCGCCAGGATCGAGGAAAACGAGGTGATCAGCTGACCGACCGCTTCTTCCGACTGGGCCAGCACCGCGCCGATGTGGTGCTCCCACACCGGCAGCACGTCTTGCAGCAGATCGGCCACCGGCGCTGCCGCCGGCGATTCCGGCACCAGCCCGGCCGGCGCGGCCGGCGCCGCGGGCGGGCGCAGCATGGCCAGGCAAGCGGCTGCCACGCCGATGGGAGCGGCCAGCTTGAGCCAGAAGGCGTCGCCGCACAGCGGCAGCAGCGCACTGGCCAGCGCCAGCGCGGCCAGCACCGGCATGCGCAGGGAGCTCATTGCCGTCCCCGGCAAGCCTGTGCGACCAGCTCGGCGAGCGCTTCGCGGCTGACCGGCTTGTGCACCACGCCGAGCAGCTTGAGGTGGTGGAAGCGTCCCATCAGCGCGGCCGAATGGAGTACCCGCTCCTCCATCCCGGACAGCAGGATGACGCAGCCGCGGTAGCCGGCGGCGGCCATCGCTTCCATGACCTGGAAGCCGTCCATGCCGGGCATGTGCAGGTCGCAGATGACCAGGTCTGGCGCGCCGCTGCGCAGCGCGGCCACGCCGCGCTCGCCGTCGCTGGCGCTGGAGACGCGGGTGACGCCGAGCGTGCGCAGCATTCCGCCCAGCAGTTCATGGGTGAAGGGGTCGTCGTCCACCAGCAGGATGTGCAGGCTTGCCGCTGGGATTGAAAGGTCGGTCGTAGGCGTGGTCATGGTCGATGACGTAGTTAGGAAGCGTTGATTGGCAGCGCAGGCGCGAGGCGGCGCTCGCGCGTGAGCTGGGCGCGCAGGCGTTCGAGCATGACCGGCAGCTGGGCCGCCAGCGCGGCGGCGTCGGCCGGCACGTCGTTCTGTTCGAGCGCGAAGCAGCTGTCGGCCAGCGACTTGGCGCCGATCGCCCGGGCCGAGGACTTCAGGCGGTGCCCGAGCGCGCGCACCTGGGCCAGGTCGGTGCGCGCCAGCGCGGCCTCGATCTCGCCGATGGTGACGGCGGCATTGTCGAGGAATATGCCCAGCAGGCGGCTCATGGTCTCGGCGTCGTTGTCCACCAGCGCCGCCAGCACGCTGAGCGAGATGGTGTCGACCGCTTCATGCGGCGGCGCCGGTTGTCCGTCGGCTGCGCCTTGCGGGTCCGATGCGGCGATCCAGCGCGCCAGCGTGCGGTAGAACAGGTTCGGCTCGATCGGCTTGACCAGGAAATCGTTCATGCCGGCGGCCAGGCAGTCGGTGCGGCTGCTGTTGAAGGCATTGGCGGTCAGCGCGATCAGGGGCGGCTGCGCCAGGCGCGCGTCGGCGCGGATGTGGCGCGCCGCGGTGCAGCCGTCCATCACCGGCATCTGCACGTCCAGCAGCACACAGTCGAAAACGCCGCTGTCCATGGCCAGCAGCGCGGCCGCGCCATCGTTGACGATGGTGATGCGCGCGCCGGCCCGCTGGACCAGAATGCGGGTCAGCTCCTGGTTGAGCGGATTGTCTTCGGCCAGCAGGATGTGGGCGCCGGCCAGGCGGCCCATCACCTGGTCCATGCCGTCGGCGCTGCTGCCTCCTGCCCGGGCGGCGGCGCCGGCGGCCGGGGCCAGCGTCTCCAGCGTCACTTCGAACCAGAACAGGCTGCCCGAACCGCCGCTGACCACGCCCACGGTTCCGTCCATCCTTTCGGCCAGCTGGCGGCAAATGGCCAGCCCCAGGCCGGTGCCGCCGTACTTGCGGGTGGTCGAGCTGTCGGCCTGGTGGAAAGGCTGGAACAGATTGCGCTGCTGTTCGGCCGACAGGCCAATGCCGGTATCCTGCACTTCGATGCGCAGGCGCAGGCGGCCGCGCTGCTCGCCCAGTCCGCGGGCCCGCACCCACACCCGGCCGCGCTCGGTGAACTTGATGGCGTTGCCGATGTAATTGCCCAGTATCTGCGACAGGCGCAGGGCGTCCCCGGCCACCCGGCGCGGCAGGTCGGGCTGCACCTGCACCAGGATCTCGAGGCCTTTCTCGCGCGCCAGGCCGACAAAGCCGGCCGCGGTTTCGGCGATCACATCATGCAGGTCGACCGGCAGGGTTTCGATTTCGAGCTTGCCGGCATCCATCTTGCAGAAGTCGAGGATCTCGCTGACGATGCGCAGCACGCTGTGGCCGGACTGCTGGATCTTGTCGATGTAGTCGCGCTCGCGCATCTCGCCCATGCCGTCCAGCGCCAGGTGCGCCATGCCGAGAATGCAATTGAGCGGCGTGCGGATTTCATGGCTCATATTGGCCAGGAATTCATTCTTGGCACGCACCGCCGCCTCGGCCTGGGCCAGGGCGTCCTCCAGCAGGCTGGTGCGCTCGGCCACGCGGTGTTCCAGGGTAACGGCGGCCTGCTCGGCCTGGCGCTTGGCCTGCAGCAATTCACGCTCGTAGCGGCGCCGCTCGCTGGCATTGAACACCGACATGCGGATCAGCTCGGGACGGCCCTCGGCGTCGCGGTCGAGCACGGAACTGACCAGCACCGGCAACAGCGCGCCGTCGCGTCCGCGCAGATCGATGGCGGTATCGCTGACCTTGCCCTGCATGAGCAGCAGCGGAGCGTGGTGGGTTTCGAAAAAAATCCGGGCGCCGGCACCGATCAGGTCGTGAAAGCGCGTGGTGTGGACCAGCTCGTCGCGGCGGTAGCCCAGCCAGTCGAGCAGGGTCTGGTTGACCGTGCCGATGGTGCCGTCGACCGCCAGGCACAGGAAGCCGACCGGCGCGTGTTCGTACTGATCCACCGCACTGCGCTCCATGCGCGCCAGTAGCGCCGGCGGGATCGGTTGGGCTTGTTGATTTGACACCAATTAGCCCCGGCTCGTGCGAACGGCCGCAATGTTCAGGAGAAATCCCTGTCCACCGACATGCACTTTGCTTTTTCTCAAAACCGACATCGCCAATCCTTGATCCAAACACACGGTAATGCGCCTTGGATGAAGTATTGCCTTTTGGTAATTTGATTACTATCGGGGAATAATGTGATGTATTGTCGGAGATTTTTCCGGGCTGCCTGTAGTGGATCCCCTACAGCCCGTCGGTGCCGGCGTCAGCCGAGCATGCCGTGATCGAGACCGTAGCGGGTCAGTTCGGCATTGCTCTTCATGCCCATTTTTTCCATGATGCGGGCGCGGTAGGTGGTCACCGTGCTGGGACTGAGGTGCAGGGCGGCGGCGATGCTGACCAGGCTATCGCCGGACGCGATCATGCGGAATATTTCCAGTTCGCGGTCGGTGAGCGCCTCGTGCGTCACGGCGCCGCGCTCGCTGCCCAGCATGCCGGCCAGCTTTTGCAGCAGCGAGGGCGTGACATACTTGCCGCCAGCGGCCGCCTTGCGCACCGCGGCCACCATCTCGGCTTCGGCGCAGTGCTTGGTCAGATAGCCGGCCGCCCCCAGCTTGAGGGCGCGCACCGCGTAAATGTCTTCGGCGTACATGCTCACCACCAGCACGGCCATCTTGGGTGCGCGTTCGCGCAGCCACTTGAGCATGTCCAGGCCATTCTTGTCGGGCAGATTGATGTCCAGCAGCGCCACGTCATAGCTCGCCGTGCGCAGCAACAGTTGCGCCTCGGCGGCGCTGCCCGCCTCCGCGCCCACCATCAGGCCCTCGGCCTCGGCCAGCATCATGCGCAGGCCGCTACGCGCCACGGTGTGGTCGTCGATCAACAGGATACGAATTGCCTGATCCATGGAGCCCCAAAACAGCGTTAAACAACACTTATTGCGCGGGCCAAAGGATATTAAGTGTTTGTTCAACCCCGCTTCGACGATTCTACGTCGATTTGCGGGCCACGACAAAGCCCGCGACGCTGCGCGCGTCGGCGCGATGTGTCCATGGTAAGCGCATCCGCGGTATGTGTGGGCGAAGAAGACCCGGGCGGGGCCAGGCAGGACGGCGCCGGCGTCGCGATAACGCCGGCGCCGGATGAGGCGATTACAGGGCGCTGACGTCCAGCGGCGTGCCGGTGGCGGCCACCACTTCTTCCTTGCTCACGCCCGGCGCCAGTTCCTTGAGCACCAGGCCGGCCGGCGTGACTTCGATCACGCCCAGGTCGGTGATGATCAGGTCGACCACCCCGACGCCGGTCAGCGGCAGTTCGCACTTGGGCAAGATCTTGTGCGAGGTCGATCCATCCTTGGCGGTGGCCACATGTTCCATGACAACCACCACGCGCTTGACGCCGGCCACCAGGTCCATCGCCCCGCCCATGCCCTTGACCATCTTACCGGGGATCATCCAGTTGGCCAGGTCGCCCTTCTCCGACACCTGCATGGCGCCCAGAATGGCCAGGTTGATCTTGCCGCCGCGGATCATGCCGAAGGAATCGGCCGAGCTGAAGTAGGACGCGCCCGGCAACGCCGTGACGGTCTGCTTGCCCGCGTTGATGAGGTCGGCGTCGACCTGCGCGTCGGTGGGAAACGGGCCGATGCCCAGCAAGCCGTTCTCGGACTGCAGCCACACTTCGATATTGTCGGGAACGTAGTTCGCCACCAGCGTCGGCAAGCCGATGCCCAGGTTGACGTAAAAACCATCCTGCAATTCCTTGGCCGCGCGGGCGGCCATTTGATCACGAGTCCATGCCATGTTCAGTCTCCGTTTCAGGCTTGGTTGGCACGCACGGTGCGTTGTTCGATGCGCTTTTCCGGCTGCGGATTGACCACGATGCGGTGCACGAAAATGCTGGGGGTATGGACCTGGTCGGGATCGATCTCGCCGACCTCCACCAGCTTTTCCACCTCGACGATGGTGACCTTGCCTGCCATGGCCACGTTGGGGTTGAAGTTGCGCGCCGTTTTGCGGTAGACCAGGTTGCCCGCGCGGTCGGCCATGTAGGCCTTGACCAGCGCGACGTCGGCCACCAGGCTGCGTTCCATGACGTACTGTTCGCCATCGAATTCGCGTACTTCCTTGCCGTCGGCCACGATGGTGCCGACCCCGGTTTTGGTGAAGAAGGCCGGAATGCCGGCACCGCCGGCGCGCAGCTTCTCGGCCAGGGTGCCTTGCGGGGTGAATTCCAGTTCCAGTTCGCCGGCCAGGTACTGGCGCGCAAACTCTTTATTTTCGCCCACATAGGACGAAATCATTTTCTTGATCTGGCGGGTGGTCAGCAGCTGGCCCAGTCCGAAATCGTCTACACCGGCATTGTTCGAAATGGCGGTCAGGCCGGTCACGCCCGAATCGCGCAGCGCCAGGATCAGCGCTTCGGGAATGCCGCACAGGCCGAAGCCGCCCACGGCGATGGTCTGGCCATCGCGCACGATGCCTTCCAGTGCCGATACCGCGTCAGGATAAACTTTGTTCATTACGCGTCCTTGTTGTGATTGTCCAGATTGCTCGCTCCGCCAACTATAATAAGACGATGTGAGACCGCCGCGTGGCCCAGAGCAGAAAGTCAGCATAAAATACGCTAGCCCAAAGCACAATACCGTAGAACTACGCACAGTTTTACTTGCATATCCACACCAAAGGCCCTTGATCTGCATCAGATGAATCCACCTTACGCTATCGATTACGAAATCATCTTCCAACACGCCCCCGTGGGGATGTGCATTTCGGTCGATCGCGTGATCCAGGCCAGCAATAACGCCCTGACCGCGATGTTCGGCTACGCCCCCGGGGCGCTCAATGGGGAATCGTTTCGCTTGCTCTATCCGACCATGGATGAGTTCCTGCGCACCGGCGGGCGCATCGTGCCGGTGATGAACGTGCGCGGCGTGTATTCCGACGAGCGCATCATGCGGCGCGCCAACGGCGAGCTGTTCTGGTGCCATGTGAGCGGCCGCGCGCTCGACTCAAAACAGGCGCTCGGAGCAGGCATCTGGACGTTCGAGGATCTCAGTGAAAAGCGCCCGGTGACGGCCGAACTGACCGCGCGCGAACGGGAAATCGCCGCCTTGTTGGTGGAAGGAAAGACCAGCAAGTTGATTGCGCGCGATACCGGCCTGAGTCCGCGCACGGTGGAAATGCACCGCGCCAAGCTCATGAAGAAGTTTTCCGCATCGACCTCGTCGGAACTGGTGCACAAGCTGGTCGGCGTCAGCCGCTGAGCTTGATGTCGATGGCGTCCAGTTTATGCGTACTGCATAACGCGATCGCCAGTTCCGGGTGATCCAGGTGCACGCACGGCGCGCCCTCCCCGCCCAGCTTGATCTGCGCTTCCTGGGCGCACCACAGGGCATAAAACCGCGCCAGCCGCTCGGCCGGCGCGAGGCGCCCCAAGGCTTCAGATTGCTGCGCTGGAAATGCGTGTTCCGCCAGGGCCGTCAGGTCGCGCTGCGCGTCGCGCACTTCGATGTCCAGTCCTAAATTATTATCGGCACTGACCGCGCAGGCCACCCATGGGCCGCTGTGTGAAATGCTTAAACCCAGCCGCGGCGCAACCGGGCTGGCCAATGCCGGCGCCAGTCCGGTGCGCTCCTCCAGCACCACGGCATGCGCATCGATGCCCAGCAAGGCGCCGATGGCCTGGCGCGCCAGCATCCTGCCGAGCAGGAATTGGCGCTGGCGCGCAGGACGCACAAAGCGCAGGTAGCGCACCGTCTCGCTCTCGCTCAGCCAGCGCGCCGGTGGCGGCGCATCGGCTTGGCGGCTGTCGAGCAGCCAGACGCTGGCGCGGTTCACGGCGACTAGTTCGCGCCGACGTTCTTGTCGTCCGCGCCAGTCGGACCGCCGACGGCGCGCTCGTAGTTGGCGACCATATAGCTGCTGGCCAGATTGGCGACGCGGGTAAGCATCAGGTTATCGTGCACGCCGAAGGTAAATCCGGCGCCCATCGCCTGGGCACGCTGGAAGAATTCAGGATGGGCGATCACCTTGCCATTGGCATCCTTGATGTCGATGGTCATGAGCACGCCCGAACTGCCTGCCAGGGGCCCCAGCAATACGCGCTCGGCGCCATGCTTGAAGGCCAGTTCGTCCACCACCGGCTGCACGATCAGGGTGCGGCCGTTGGCCGGGCGGGCGTTCCAGCGTTGCAGCGGCTCGCTCAGATTTTTCTTGAGATTTTCTTCGATCTTGGCCAGGCCTGCCGAATTGCCCATGTAGCCACTCTTGAACACGACGGGGCGCACCTCGATCCGTCCGTACGCGGAAAACGCCTCGGCAGGCGGCGGGTTGGTGGTGGAGCTGGCCTTGATCGTGGTCGCGCAACCCTGCAGCAGGGCGACCGACACGATACTCGATGCGACCAGCGCGCTCGTAAAATTTTTATTCATGGCATGTCTTTCGGTAAAGTGAGCGTCGCGATTACTTCTTGTCGGCGATACGGACGAAGTCAGCCTTCAGGGCCACGCCGCCCACCACATTGCCCACGTGGCATTCGAACTCGGTGTCGCTGGAGTACTCGACATTGTCGTAATTGCTGACGATATTAATCACCGCGTTGGCCTTGAGTTCGCGCGCACGCTTTTGCAGGCTCAACATGGCCGACAGGAATGCCCAGTGACATACCTTCTGGTCCGATTTGGCGAAGGCGTTGGTCTTCTGGCTGGTCTTGTCCGAACCCAGCTTTTCCAGCACTTTGGGGGTCGCGGTATTCTTGCCGAAGAAAAACTGCACTTCCTCGCCCAGCTTGGCCTTGGCATCGTTGTCGTTCATGGCGCCGGAAATCGGCAACATCACCTTCTTGTTCGCCGCCTGTGCCGGCATGCTGCCCACCGCTGCCGCTGCCATCAGCGCCAATACTGTCACTGTCTTTTTCATGGGTTCTCCCGATTAGCCAAACTTCTTAAAAATCAGCGACGTGTTAATGCCGCCGAACGCGAAATTGTTGGACATGACGTACTCGCAGTCGAGCCGCCTGCCCTCGCCCTGGATGAAGTCGAGCGCGCCGCAGCGCGGATCGACCTCATTCAGATTGATCGTTGGCGCGAACCAGCCTTCGCGCATCATTTCGATGCTGATCCACGCTTCCAGCGCGCCGCAGGCGCCCAGCGTGTGACCCATATAGCTTTTCAGCGAACTGACTGGCACGCGCTCGCCGAACACCTCGGCGGTGGCCTGCGACTCGGCGATGTCGCCCTGTTCGGTCGCGGTGCCGTGCGCATTGATGTAGCCGATCGCCGGCGGCGCCAGCGCGGCATCGGCCAGCGCCAGCCGCATGGCGCCGCGCATGGTCACGGCATTGGGCTGGGTCACGTGGCAGCCGTCGCTATTGGTGCCGAAGCCGACGATCTCGGCATAGATGGTGGCGCCGCGCCGCTCGGCGTGCTCCAGCTCTTCCAGCACCAGGCAGCCGGCGCCCTCGCCGATCACCAGGCCGTCGCGCGCGCGGTCGAACGGGCGCGGGGTGGTGCCCGGCTGGTCGTTATGGACGCTGGTGGCGAACAGCGTGTCGAACACCGCCGCCTCGGTGGCGTCCAGTTCGTCGGCGCCGCCGGCCAGCATGGCCAGCTGCTTGCCGTTCTTGATGGCCTCATAGGCATAGCCGATGCCCTGGCTGCCCGAGGTGCAGGCCGACGAGGTGGTAAACACCCGCCCGGTCAGGCCGAACAGCACGCCGATATTCACCGGCGCCGTATGCGCCATCATCTTGATGTAGGTCGTGGCCGTGATGCCGCGCGTGCTGCGCTCGTCCATCATGCGGCCAAAGTCGCCGATCGCGCTGGGGGTCCCGGCTGACGAGCCGAAGGACACGCCCATCTCGCCGCTGGTCACCAGCGGATCGTCCAGCAGGCCGGCGTCCAGCAGCGCCAGCTCGCAGGCGCGCGTGGCCATCACCGCCACCCGGCCCATGCTGCGCATGGTCTTGCGGTTGAAGCGCGCGCTCAGTTCGAAGTCCATGGCCGGCGCGGCCAGGTTGGTGTTGAGCCCCTCATAGCCGGCCCAGTCTTCCATGCGCACGATGGCGTTGCGGTACTCGCCCAGGCGGGCGCGGATGGTGGGCCAGTCATTGCCCAGCGGGCTGATACCGGCCATGCCGGTGACGACGACGCGGCGGTTCATGCCAGGCCTCCGTTGACCGAGATGACCTGGCGCGTCACGTAGCCGGCGTCTTCACTCATCAGGTAGCTGACCGCGGCAGCCACTTCCTCCGGTTTGCCGACCCGGCGCGCCGGAATCAGCTTGAGCGCTTCATCCAGCGGGACGTCGCCGATCATGTCGGTTTCGATCAGGCCCGGCGCCACGCAGTTGACGGTGATGGCGCGCTTGGCCAGTTCCAGCGCCAGGGCCTTGGTCGCGCCGATGATGCCGGCCTTGGCCGCGCTGTAATTGACCTGCCCGCGGTTGCCGATCAGCCCCGACACCGATGCCAGCGTGACGATGCGGCCCGGCTTGCGGCGCTGGACCAGCGGCATGACGAGCGGATTGAGCACGTTGTAGAAGCCGTCCAGGTTGGTCTTCAGGACGATGTCCCAATCCTCGCCGCTCATGGCAGGAAACGCGTTGTCGCGCGCGACGCCGGCATTGCACACCACGCCGTAATAGCAGCCATGCTCACCGATGTCGGCTTCCAGCGCGGCCGCGCTGGCCTCGCGCTCGCCGATATCGAACTGGAGCACGCGCGCCTTGCGGCCCAGCGCCTCGACCGCGCGCGCCACCTCGCCGGCCTGCTCGCGCGCACTGCGGCAATGGACCACGATGTCGTAGCCGTCGCGCGCCAGACGCAGGGCGATGGCCTTGCCGATCCCGCGCGACGATCCGGTCACAAGCACGGTCTGATTGTTACTGCTGATGCTGCTCATCTACACACTCCGCTGCAAAAATTCATTGACGTTATCCGGCTGGAAGACGGTGATGGTGGCCGTCGCCAGCGTGGCGCCGCTGGCCGCATCGTCGATGCGGCAGTCGAAGGCGGCCAGCCCGTTCTCGCCCTGCAGCACGTGCTGCGCGCGCACATGCAGCACCGTGCCCAGCGCGAACCGGGGCGTGCTGCTGCTGTAGCGCCGCGCGCCGAGCAGGAAGCCGACCTTGACAGCCTCGCCGCGCTGCCGCGCCAGGTAGCCCGCGTGCGCGGCGATCGCCTGCGCCATGTACTCGATGCCGACCCAGGCGCCGACCCCGGCGCCGTCGAAAAACACGGTGCCTTCGCCGATGGTCAACTCGGCGCACAGGCTGTCGGCGGTGGCGTCGACCACGCGCTCGAGGAACACCATCCCGCCCTGGTGCGGCACCAGGCTGCGCAGCGGCGGGAACACGGCCGCGTTCACCGCATCCTCCCGAACACCAGGGCGGCATTGGCGCCGCCGAAGGCGAAGGAACTGCTCAAGGCATAGTCGAGCGGCCGGCCAAGGGTGGCGCCGGGGGCGGCCACGTTCAGCGCCGGCAGCACGGGATCAGGCACGCCGTCCCATAGCTGCGGCGGCAGCAGGCCGGGCGGGTGATCGTCCTGCATGGCCAGCCAGCAGAAGGCCGCTTCCAGGGCCGCCGCCGCGCCCAGCGCGTGGCCAGTGGCCGCCTTGGTCGAACTGACCGCGACCGTATCGCCGAACAGCGCGTGCACCACGCGCGACTCCATCGCATCGTTCTGGACGGTGGCGGTGCCGTGCAGGTTGATGTAATCGACCTGCGCCGCGTTGATGCCGGCGCGCGCCAACGCTGCCTCGATGGCAATGCGCGCACCGCCGCCAGCCGGATCGGGCGCCGACATATGGTGGCCGTCCGACGATTCGCCCCAGCCGCACAGCGCCACCGCGGCCGGCTCGCGCGTCATCAGGAACAGCGCCGCGCCCTCGCCGATATTGATGCCCCTGCGGTTGGCACTGAGCGGGTTGCAGCGCTCGGCGCTGACCGATTCGAGCGCGCCGAAGCCGGCCACGGTGAAGGCGCACAGCGTGTCGACGCCGCCCGTCACCACCGCGTCGCACAGGCCCATCCTGAGCAGGCGCGCTGCACTGGCCATGGCCTTGGCGGCCGACGCGCAGGCGGTCGAATGGGTGTAGGCCGGGCCGCTCACGCCCAGCACCTGGGCCAGCATGGCCGCGGGCGAACCCATTTCCTGCTGGGCGTAATGGAAGCCCTGCGGCAGCGCCTGGCCGGCCGCGTGGGCACGCAAGGCAAGCTCGGTTTCGGCGATGCCCGAGGTACTGGTGCCCAGCACCACCGCCACCCGGGCCGGACCGAAGCGGGCGATGGCGGCGTCGAGCGCCGGCCGGATCTGCGCCAGCGCGGCCAGCGCCAGCCGGTTGTTACGGCTGCGCTGCGTCAACGGCAAATCGCCATCGTCCGGCAGGCTGGCCGTGACCCGGCCCAGCGGCAGCAGGCGGCCGGGCGAGCAGGCTTCGGTCGGCGCGATCCCGCTTTCGCCCGCAAACAGGCGGCGGCGGATCTGCGCATGGCTGTCACCCAGCGCGCAGACGATGGCGCATTCGTTCAGATAGATGTTCATGGTGCCGATGTGATGGTGAGCCGGTAGCCGTAGCGCCGGTTGTCCAGGGTGACGGTGCCGCTCCAGCGCGGCAGGCCGCTGTAGGCGATGGCGGTCACCAGGACGTCGTTCAGGTATAGCGTGCGCACCAGCCCCTGCTCCTCGATGCGCCAGCCGGCCGGCAGCACGCGCGCGATGGCATCGACCGGCCACAGGGCCAGCTGCACGTCTTCGAGCACGTCTTCGGCGCGCACTTCGCGCGGCAGCATCAAGTGACGCCAGGTGGTCAGCTTGTCGCCGTCGAAGGCGACGGTGAGTACACGCTGGCCGAACGCCAGCCCGACGATCTGCACCTGCTTCGCGTCGATTTCCAGCGCGGCGTCGAGCTCGTCGATGCGGCCCTGGCGCTCGACCATCAGATGCTGCTGCACGCTGACGGTCTCGCCCAGCGCCGCCGGCGCGAGCTTGAGCCCGAGGCGGGCCGGCGCCGGCGCATGGGCGCAGGCCGTCAACAGGAGCGCCACCACGGCGCACAAAAAAGCCTTACGCATGCTGCGCATCCTCCGTAAAACACGGCACCAGCAGCCAGGCCAGTGCCGTCCCGATCAGCATGGTCGAGCCGAAGGCCTGCAGGGCCGGCGTGTGGCTCAGTCCCAGCAGACCGAAAGACAATATCGTGTTGGCCGCCGACAGGCCCACGGCCATCCAGGCGATGGTTCCGCGCTGCTCCTGCATGAAGATGCCGTAGTCGACGCCCACGCCCAGCAGCAGCATCAGCGCCAGCACGTGGAACAGCTGCAGGTGCTGGCCGGCCAGCGCCAGGATCGCCAGCGTGGCCACGCTGGCCAGCGCGGTCGGCGCCAGTACGCGCCAGGCGCGCCCGCGATAGCGCGGCAACAGCATCAGCAGCACCAGGCCGTAAGCGGCTACCACCACCCAGCCCATGTAGGCGCGGTAGCGGCCCAGCACCGATGAAATCTCGGCCACCTTGTCGACCCACTGCACGCCTTCCATGCCCTGCCCCGCCGTCCGCAGGGCCGGCAGCGCGGCCATGCCGAAGCCGCGCAGCGCCACGATGCTGGCGTACACGCCATTGACCTGGCCCAGCCACAGATGGCGCCATGGTTCGCTCGGCGCGGTGCGCAGGAACGCCTCGGCGGTCAGCGGCTCGACCTGGCGTGTCAGGTGCGCGCGCGTGGCCGCTACCCAGGCGCCATCCTCGCCGATGCGTTGGCCCAGCATGTCGAGCGGGCCATCTGGAGCGAGCAGCCGGTCCTGCACCAGCGACCGGTGCGCGGCCTGGCTGTGCGCCGACGGCACCCAGTTCGACAGCGCCTGGTAGCCGCCCAGGCGGCCGGCCGCGATCAGCGGATCGAGGCGCTGCTTGAGCAGTTCTTCGCGCCGCAGCACCTGTTCGGCACTGGCGCCGCGCACCAGGTAATACTGCACCGGCGTGGCGGCTTCGAGCAGGCGGCTCAGCGCGATCTGGTCGTCGACCAGCTGGCGCGGCGGATTTTGCAGGGAGCGGATATCGTCGTTGGTGGACAGGCGCGACAGGCCCAGCGCCGCCAGCAGCGCGAACACGATCCCGGCGCCCAGGGTCAGGGTGTCGGCGCGCGCACGCGGCCAGCGTGCCAGCAGCGCGCCGTAGCGGTCGGCCAGCACCCCGCGCCGCAGCACGCCGGCGCCGACCATGCGCGGGAACCAGCACACCACGGTCAGCCAGGCGAACACCAGGCCGACGGCGGAAAACACCGCCATGTGGCGCAGGCCCGGGAACGGCGTGAAGCCCAGGCCCAGATAGCCGATCACCGCCGCCAGCAAGGTCAGCGACAGGCCCGGCAGCAGGCGCCGCAGCAGCTGGCGCGAATCGAGCTGGGTGTCGCCCAGGCGGTTGCACAGGAAGTAGATGCCGTAGTCCTGGGCCACGCCGATCAGGCTGGCGCCGAACACCAGGGTCAATAAATGGATACGGCCGAACAGCAGCCAGCACACCGACAGCGAACCGAGAAAGCCGATCCCGATCGACAGCAGCACCAGCGCGATCGGGCGCAGCGAGCGGAACATGAGCCAGGTGAGCAGCACGATGCCAATCAGGGAACCGGCGCCAATGGTCGACATTTCGCCCTCGGCCTGCGCGCCGGCCGCATGCGCGTGCAGCACCACGCCGGCACTGATCACCCGTACGCCGGGCGCGGCGGCGCGCGCCGCATCGGCGGCGGCGTGCAGCAGCGGCACCACCTGGCGCTGGGCCGTGAGCGACAGCGCCGGCGCCGTCATGGTCAGCGGCAGCACCACGTACTGGCGCTCGGCGTCGCCGACGAACAGGCGGCCGTCGCGCGGACGCACCGGGGTTTCGCCGGCGCGCTGCTGCACCCAGCCGCTGAACAGGCCGAACGGATCGTCCTGGAAGGAGCCCAGCTTGGGGCCGGAGAAGGCCGAATAGAGGCGCGCCAGCGCGGCATCGAGCCAGTACTGCGGGCTTTCCTTGCGCAGCTGCGCTTCCTGCTGCGCCGTCAGCAAGGCCAGCCGGTGCGGCTCGAACGGCGCCAGCCAGTCGGCCTGCGCGCCGCCGCTGATCGTCGTCGCCTTCAAGGCGTCCGGCTGCCGCGCCAGCACCGCGTTATAGGCGTCGGCCGCGCGCGCGGCATCCTGCCACTCGGGCGCGCCGATCAGCACGATCACGCGCTGCTGGGCCGCGTCCACCATGTGGGTGAACGACTGCTGCAGCACCGGGTCGCGCTCCTGCACCGGCAGCAGCGCCAGGATGTCGGTGTCGGGCACGATGCGCTTGCCCAGCCACAGATAGGCGTTGTGGCCGAGCAGAAGGCAGACCACCAGTGCCCACAGCCAGGAAATCGGCTTCACAGTAAGGCCGCCTCTTCCGCGCTGATGGCGCCCTCGCCGGTTTTGATGTCGGAGAATACGATGCTGGTGCGGTCGCCGCCGGCTTCGTCGATCTGGATGCTTTTCACATATGCGCCGCCGTCGAGGGCGATGGCGCCGATGGCCTTGGCCAGCGCCGGTTCGCGCGCCTTGAGCGCCACCTTCCAGCTGCCCGCCGCGGCGCTGCCGTCGACTTCGAACAGTTTGTCGAGCTGGCCCAGATCGCCGCTCAGCAGCGAAAACAGCACGCTATTGATCATGCGGACGGTCGGCTCCTGTTTCGCTTCCAGGCGCATGGCCACGCGCTCGCCCTGGAAGTGCACGATTTCGTCGCGCGTCAGGCGCAGCGTGTTCGGGAACGGCTTGAGGGTGCGCCACAGCACGCCCTTGCCGGCCACCACGCAAAAGCGGCCGTTCGAAGCCAGCGGCTTTTTCATGCCGGCCAGGGTCTTGGTCTGGTCGAAGCGGCCGCACAGCACGGACGGTTTGGCCAGCATCTCCTGGATACGCGCGATCGGCGCGGCGGCGCCGGCGGCGGCGCATGCGGCGCCCAGCACGAGGGCGGTAAAGAATCGTTTCATTGCGGAGTCACTCCCAATTTTTCAAGCAGCACCGGCGGCGACACGAAGCACATCTCGCCACTGTCCAGATGCACCGCCACCTGGGTGGTGCTGGCGCGGTTCAGGCGCTTGCCGGTGTCGGCGTCGGTGATCAGATAGTCGATTTTGAGACGGTTTTCGTATTCGGCGATTTCGGCGCGAAGGCGCAGGCGCTGGCCGAATCTGGCCGCGCCGATGTAGCGCAGGTTCATGTCGATCACCGGCCAGGAATAGCCGGAGTCGCGCATCTGTTCGTAGTTGTAGCCGATCGAGTCGAGCAGCGCGCAGCGCGCCATCTCGATGTACTTGACGTAGTTGCCGTGCCAGACGATCTGCATGGGGTCGAGATCGAAGAACTGCACCTGTATCTCGGTCTCGGCGCTCCAGCGGCTGGGCGTTGCCTTCTTACGCATACAGGCTCCATGCCTGGCCGCGGATGCGCTCGACCAGCACGCGCAGCTCCGGATCGAGGCGGCGGTCTTCCTCGACCGGCGCCACGTCGGCGCCGAGCGCGTCGAGCATGTGCTGCAGTGCCGGCGGCGCGGCCTGTCCGCTGACGCGGCAGCGCAGCCACACGCCCTGGCGCACGGCGATCAGCAGCGCCGCCACCACCTGCTCGGTCAGCTCCAGCACGCGCAGGCAGTCGCGCGCGGCGATGGTGCCCATGCTGACCTTGTCCTGGTTGTGGCACTCGGTCGAGCGCGAGAACACCGATGCCGGCATGGTCAGCTTGAGCGCTTCCGCCGTCCATGCGGACGAACTGATCTGCAAGGCTTTCAGGCCATGGTTGATGGCAGCGCGCGCACCAAGGGCGCCCGACAGGTTGGACGGCAGACCGTGGTTGTAGCGGCTGTCGACCAGCAGCGCCATCTGGCGGTCCAGCAGGTCGGCCAGATTGGCCACGGCGTTTTTCATGCCGTCCATGGCGAAGGCGATATGGCCGCCGTAGAAGTGCCCGCCGTGCAGCACCTTTTCGCCTTCGGCGTCGATGATCGGATTGTCGTTGGCGCTATTGAGTTCGTTTTCGATGGACGTGCGGAAGAACGGCAGCGCGTCGGCCAGCACCCCGATCACGTGCGGCGCGCAGCGGATCGAGTAGCGGTCCTGCAGGCGCTTGCCGTTGCGTTCGGCCTGTCCGGCCGGCAGGTCGGCGCGCAGCCAGGCGGCTACGCCCTGCATGCCCGCATGCGGCTTGACCGAGAACAGCGTCTCGTCGAAATGGTGGGCATTGCCGTCCAGCGCGAACGAGGCCATCGCGGTGATGCGGGTGCACAGGCGCGCCAGGTAGGCGGCGCGGTCGTAGGCCAGGCAGGCCAGCGCGGTCATGACGGCGGTGCCGTTCATGATCGCCAGCCCTTCTTTCGGACGCAGGCGCAGCGGCGCGATGCCGGCATCAACCAGCGCCTCGGCCGCGCTGACATGCTCGCCGTTGCGCCACACTTCGCGCTCGCCGCACAGCGCCGCCGCCAGGTAGGACAGCGGGGTCAGGTCGCCGCTGGCGCCGACCGATCCTTCGCTGGGAATGAGCGGCAGCAGGCCGGCGTCGAGCAGGCGTGCGATCTGGGCCAGCAGGTCCACGCTCACGCCCGAATAACCCTTGCACAGCGACGCCAGGCGGGCCGCCATCACAGCGCGCGTCTGCGCCGGGCTCAGATACTCGCCCAGGCCGCAGCCGTGATAGGTATATAAGTGGTGCGGCAGTTCGGCCACCAGTTCCGGCGGAATGGCCACCGTGCACGAGTCGCCGTAGCCGGTGGTCACGCCGTAGATGGTGCCGTCCTCGCGCAGCAGGCGGTCGAGGAAGTCGGCGCCGCGCGCGATCGCGGCGCGAAAGGCCGGGTCCTCGGACAGCACCGCGCTGGCGCGGCCCTGGGCAATATCGACGACGTCTTCGATGCGCAGGCGTTCGCGGTCGAACAGCACCGGACGGGTAGGTTTTTTCAGGTCAGCGGGATGCATCGTTGGGATCCAGATCGGGTAAGTGCCAGAAATCGTAAAAGTTGAACCACTCCAGCGGTGCGCGCAGGCAGTGGTGCTGCAGGCGTGCCGCATACTGGCCGGCCAGCTGCGCCAGCGCGCCGTCGCGCTGTTTGCGCGGCAGGCTCACGCGCTCTTGCAGCATTTCGAAATGCACTTCGTGGGCCGCGCCCACGCGCATCGAAAACAGCGCGTACAAGGGGCATTGCAGCACGCTGGCCAGCACGTAGGGGCCGACCGGAAAGGCCGCCTCGCCTTTCAGGAACGGCACCTGCGCCACGCGCGCGCCATTCGATACAGGAACGCGGTCGCCGGCAATGACGACGAACTCGCCGCGCGCCACCCGTTCGGACAACATCATCGCGGTGGCCGGTGTCATCTCGGTCACTTGCAGCAGATTCATCTGGCTGCGCGGATCGAGCGCGGCCAGCATGTCGTTGAAGGCCTTGGCGTG